>JAUPWI010000017.1 GCA_030916545.1 Patescibacteria group bacterium
ATCGTAAAACGGAACTGTTCTTCCCGATAAAATCCTCCTCGACGACCTTTTCCTGGGGCAGCCACTCAGGATACCCTCTGATCGTTTTGTTATCTGACGTCATAAGTTCTGGTTTCCAAAAAATCAGTGCGTATCGGAACCGCCTCATACGAGACAGTACCACCGCTACCCGAAAACGGCAACGCCTCATCCCAAAAACTCGCGCTCCCCATTGAAACGGGCCTCCCAGGATATGTAGTTCAACAAGAGGAATACGAAGACTGAAACGACAAAAACACCGGACTGATGTTCTTCCGAAAACGGCATACTTTGGAATACATCATACAGAAGAAAGAACCCGAGCAGCGGCAAAAGACCGTCTGTCACTCGGTTCAGAAATGTCTCCCGGATTCCCACCCACAATTCGAAACACTCCCAAGCGAAGGCCAGAAGCACAATACCCCCGAAAAAATACCAGAAATGGACAGGAAAGACCACGAGGAAACTCGCCGCCATCACACCGAAAAAGAAATGCGGAACGGACCACACATCGAATATTCTGCCCCGACCGTACCATCTGGAATACCATTTGCTTCTCATGCACCCACTCTACCATCCCCCGGAGAAGAGGGCAAAGAAACTTCCCGGTATTCCCCCGGAGCTCCCTACTCGTAGAAAAGTTCGCTCTCCTGGTTGTACCGGGAAATAGCCTTATTGGTCTTTTCGACCAGATCGTTGTACTCCTCGGCATGTCGCTTGAGTTCTTTCGCGAGCCGATTGTAGGGTTTCACCAGAGCGTTATACTCCTCGATACGCTCTTCTTTCTTCAGTTTGGCCACCCGAACATCGTATTGTGCCAACTCCTTCTCCTCACCGGCGATCATGACCCGGCGCTCCTCGAGTTCACGCTTATATGTATAGATGTCTTCTCTCAGACGCGAGAGCCTATCGCGCGTTTTCACGGTATCGATGATACCCGTATATTCCTTCCCAGCGACCTCGTTGAGGATCTCCACTCGGCCGAGCGCCTGATATTGATTTTCCGATTGATCGTGAAGGACATCACCGATTTCGATCCGTGCAGTCGCTACCCGGCTCGCCGAAACCAGAGACGGTATGATCCCGATCTTATTCCCCATTCCGGTCGTCTCGAGAAAACAATACCCGGAATCATAATTCGCGTACTCCGGCGGACACCGCACCCCTACTGCCATATGATTGTCCCGAGGATCGGGAAACAGGAAGATGGACGCCCCGATTCCAAGTTCCTGCAAAAGACGGTACGCGAGATAGCTCTTGTCCTGGCAGACGCCCGTCTGATCGTAGAGCACTTCATAGGGGTATGTCGTCTTCTCGTCTACCCCATCCAGACCAGCCTCTCGCCGATCGGTCTTCCCCTGATCGTAAGGGATGCTCTGGACGAAAGCAGCCACAAGTTCGATCCGCTGATTCTCGTTCAGGCCATTCCGTTCTCCGAGCTCCCCGAGAGCTCTGGCGATATCGGACACCGTAGCATCGCCCTCGACCGGTCGGAGAAAAAGAGCGTTCAGCTTGGTCCACCATGCCCGGTCTTGCTCCGACTCACCCATGAGTGGCACGCCTGTCGGAAGATCCCGATAGAATCGATAAAAAGAATCGTACAGAGTCGCCTCCAAGGCATAGGTTCGTCCGTGATATCGCCATTCAAAATTCTTCGCCCGCGGAGACTCAGGTATCGGCAATACTGGAACCAGCACTTCTTTCTGCTTGAAAATACTCGCCAGGTCCAACTGCCGATATTCCTTCTGCTCCACGAAAAATTGATATATGCCTTGCGTAATCCTCACTCCGAGGAAAGTAAGCATACCAAACGCGAGTAGCAGTATAAGAACTCTCGTCTCACCCGCCCCTCGCAGATACCATGATCGAATTCGCCCGGAAAGTACGCTCATTTCTTTGACACGGCCCCCTGCTACTTCAGCAGACGGGATATTATGGGCGAGTGATGAGCAATATCCCTTCAGCGCCTTCTATCGAATCCGTTCCATTCGTCCGACGAATATGCAATTCATCTAGGAAAACCTTTGCTCTGAGCTTACCCTGATTAATCTCAAATACCATGTCTTCAGGATCGACTCGCTGCATACGTGAAGGTAGCGCTGGTGTTTCCATCACCGTCTCCCCTGATACTTGTTGGTCGGAAATATATCGTTCAGAAAGCCCCCGAGCCTGCTCTATCAGATTAAACTCCGCAACTGTCGCTCCTGTTTTTCTGTTTTTCAACTGCAAGACTCCATCCGCAAATGAAACCTCTTCACTCGTTCCTTCCAGAACACATCCGGGATTGCATGAGAACCGATGTAATAAAATAAACCCATTAATATCAACAGCACCTCGACGATCAGGAGAGAACCAGTAGTCCTGACTTTCATCCGCTATAAACTGTTCGTCCTGTCCGGAACCATATTCGATACCAAGCGTCAGGAACACCTGTTCGGGAGTCATGTCTTCCGCAGGGAGTCCGATCCGGGCGCCCATCTCATCCAATCCGCGTATCTCCCACAGGTATCGCGCGACCGACCGGATATCTTCTTTCTCTTGCTCTGACATTGACATGCGTCCTTCCTGATTCACGGCACCATTGACCAGGAGGGAATGCTCCGACAACAACTCCTCCAAACGCTGTGATTGGCTTGACCGAGCGGTTGAAAAGACGCTCAGCGGACCGAAGGAGAATACGAGGATGCCGATCGCCGTAGCGAAAAACAGATACCGGATATCGTCACGATTCCTCGTGAGTCCGAAAACCGAGACGCCGGCCATCCACAGGCCGAAGAGCATCATCCCTCCCCGATTGGCCGTCAATCCGTATTCCGAGACCCGGATAAGGATGGCTCCCCACAGCAATACGGCCAAGGGAACAAGCGTGATGAAAAAAACCTTCGTCATCGGCCGGATCCACGACGATTGGTCCCGGCGCGGGAAAAGGAGCAGATAGGTCGCGACTCCGAACAGAGCGTACCAAAATATGAGGAACGCTACCGTCCCCTTGGGCCACTCGCTCATCAGGAATATCTTCCCGCCATAGACGTACAGGATGCCTCCATAGAGGACGAGTAGGGGCACGAGCACATACTTGGAAAACACCTCGAACACGTACGGGTATTCGCCCATCACTTCGAGATGATCGAATTGTTTCGGAATGCCCGCCAGGAAAACGGTCGTGCTCACGAGTCCGACGATCAGAAGCCAGATCCGGAAATACCATTCCGGCTGAAACTGCCACTCGAAGAGAAACTGCAGACTCGCCAGGGAAATGACGATACCGACAAAAAGCGTCCCAGTGGACAACACGGTAAAAAAAAGTCGCCTCAAGAGCTGCCGGTTATACTGCCAAAATCCATTCACCTGCCGGGAAACGAAATACGGTGCTGAAAACACGGCGATGATACTCGCGGCAAGAAGCAGGACGATCTGCGCAACATCCATGCCGCGCATCGCCGCGAATCCCTCCGGAAGGAACCAGAAGTATCCTTCCGCGAAAATGACCAGGAGCGCGCTCACCGCCGTCTTGTCCTTCCCGAACCGCTCTGCGGATACGTACCCTGCCGATCCGACGAAAAAACCCACACCGAAAACGACGATCAACTTCTCAATCCAGGCCGGAGCCATACCGTCGATAGCATATATCGAAAAACCCGTCCAGGCACACGCGAACAGAGCCACGAGTGGAAACCGGGCGATCACGCCCCGGATCATATCCATGCCCAGCCTGAAAAAGACGAGATTCATGCTCATAGAGTTACCCATTAGACTCTTCTAGTATACTCCTGAATGCAATAGAGATATACATGTCACATGTGATGCGCCTCGCCAGACACGATAAAAAAACGGGGCTGGACTTGCGTACAGCCCCGTTCATTCCCCCTTACCCTCAATTACGACTTCTTAGCCGCCGGTTTCTTTTTTACGACCTTCTTTTCCGTCGTATCCGATGCTTCTTTCTTAACCGCTTTTTTGGCGGTCTTGATATCGGTGATGATATCCTGCACCGCTTCCCGAATCGCCGAAGCATCACTCTTTTTCTTCGGCTGTTTCACCTCGACGGGTACGACGACATGCTTCGCATTAAGGATAGAGAGAATCTGATCCACCTTGACGCTGACATCATCCAATTGTCTCTTGAGGCCCTCCATCCGCTTGTCTTCTCCCAACGGTTTCGGAGCGGAAAAGACCGGGGCACGATATTCCTTACGAGGGAAACGGGACTCATTTCCCCGATCATCCCGCCGACCACGGGTATCCGGAGCCGAATTCTCCTGCGCCCCGAAACAATCACGACAATACACTGGACGATCCCCACTCGGACGAAACGGAATTTCGCACGATTTGTGACACGAAGAACACGTCGCGGGAAACAACTCCCTCGGCGCGCCATCCCGATCACCGCCACGATGGAAACTCGGTTTCCCGCCACCGAAACTCGGACGACCGCCACCGAATCCACCCCGCTTATTCCCCCCGAACCCTCCTGCCTTTCGATATTCGCCCATAACGATATGTTCACTCTTCAGAAAATTATCTTCGCATCCCCCTCCACCAAAACCCGTCCGCTTGACGCATCTATTTTGATACAATAAAACAATAACACAAAACAATTAAAATTGCAAATTCTTTCTCTGCTTTGCAGCGAAACTCGCTTCAGGATGAATTGAATAAAAAAACCGCCGGCGTCGCAAGGACAACCGGCGGGCTACATCGGCATCGACTGTTAGTCGACGTCGACAATCTCGAAGGTGAATTCGATGTTGCCGATAACCGCGGCTTGCGAATACCCTTCATTGACCATGAAGGTTTCATTCTTGCGCAGCAACTGCTCGCCAACCCTGGCCGGGGTAAGCATGGTGATCACCACCGAAATGGCACTACCGCACTCTTCCGTGTTCATCCTCAAGACACGAGGCCCCATGCCGAGCTCTTGGAAGTAGCCCGATGAACCAAGCGCGATTCTGTCGAGACAGTTCGCTGGTCCAGGAAAAACCGCCTTAAACGCTAGGCCGTTGACTGCCGTTATGACTAACACTTTCACTTTGTACCTCCGCTTTTTAAGTTGCATGCCACCAATCGTGACCAACCATTATAGCATACTATGGACAAAGAGTCAAGCATCGTGACGGGAGCAGGAAACCTCAACCAGCAGAAGATGAAGGTGCTCTGCCGAAACAACCCCTTACGGCTTGCGCGGTCCGAGGCCACGAAAACCGCGAGGCCTGTACGGGAGCGGTATTCCGCAGGACCGCCTGAAGCTCCTTTGAGAGAAGCAATTGCCGGAGTGCCTGCAGGATCTCTTCGGGCCGGTAGGGATCGATGAGCAACGCGCTCTCCCCTACCACTTCCGGAAGCGCCG
The DNA here is from genome assembly GCA_030916545.1 of Patescibacteria group bacterium. GTDB lineage: Bacteria > Patescibacteriota > Minisyncoccia > Moranbacterales > UBA1568 > JAGOSP01. Next base: position 5,366 of record JAUPWI010000017.1, read on the forward strand.
AGGCGTGCGAAACAATGACGGGCACCCCGCAGGCGATCGCTTCCAGCGGCGGGAAACCGAATCCCTCGTACAAGGAGGGGTAGACGAAGACGCTCGCGAGCGAATACAATCCAGGCTTATCCTCATCCGCCACGAAACCAGTCAGGATGATTTTTTCCTTCACAGGAGACCGCCGCACGCATTCGAAGAATTCCTCGGAATTCCAACCGTCCTCTCCCGCGATGACCAGGGAATACTTCATGAGCTCAGGATGCCCGCTCGCATGCATCGTTTCGAAAGCCCGGAGGAGTGCGATGAGATTCTTCCGCGGCTCTATCGTTCCGAGGGAAAGGATGAATTTGTACGGAAGATGATACTTCTCCTGTATCCCAAGGAGGGAGGGATCGTTGTGACTGATCGGCCGGAAAATATCCCGGACACCGCTCGGGATGACGGTGATCTTCCGTTCCGGGGTCTTGTACACGGCGCGTAAATCATCGGCCGTCGACTGCGAAATCGCAATCACCCGATCGGCGCGCTTCACGATGCTCCGGAAATGCACGAAAAAATGCCAGATCCTCCGCTTCCAAGAAAACGTTTCCGGAAACAGTTCGAACGAAAGATCGTGCGCGGTCACAATCAGTCGCGTCCGCTTCGAGAGCGCGATGAAATTGAGATTCGGAAGAAAGAAAACCTCGACGCCACCGAGCATGCGATCCACCTTGGGCCAACCCAAATACCAGAAACAGAAATTCAGCAGCTTATTCGGCCAGTGGAAGACATGGACCGAAACATGCGGGTATTTCCTCACCCATGAAAAATCAAGCCGTGAGGCATCCCAGGCATTCGCGAACAGCCGATACGAATTCTCCGTATCCTGTTTGAACAGCTCCTCAAGCAGAGTCCGCGCGTATTCTTCGACTCCGGAATGGACCGCTCCCTGGAGACATCTCGCATCGATCCCGATTCTCATAACCGCATCCCGTCATTCACAACTTATCATCTTCCGATTTTCGTTCCAGCTTCGACTGCCTGAGCGACCAGCGTATGGTCACAGTCCAAAAGGCGATGAAGCATCCGATCAGTCCACCCATCGCCACCGCTTTCGGCAATGCCACTCGGGCATCAAGGAGTACCGGGTCACTCCCAACAATGACAAACCAGCCGTCTTTCTGCCCGTCCTGATTCAGCTTCTCAGTATACTCGTTCAGCACTTTCACGATGGCGTCCGCCTCTCTCTCGAGAATCGTCTTCTCTGCGTGAGAAAAAGAAAGTTCGATGACCTGGGAAGAGAGTCGCTTGGCAACGATCAAACTCTTCAATTCGCTTTCCGAGCGAGGCGAGACGTTGAGCCCCGATTCCTTCAGGATGTCCGATACCACGCGGGGCGACTGGAGCCAACGGACCACCGTATCACCGAACCGCTCGTCCGCCTGCAATCGATAAAAATCATCGAAGGAATACTCGCTCGTGGTCGGCGCCTTGTCTCGACCGACATTCAAAAGCAGTGCCGCCCGATACTTGACCGGCTGACTTACCTGCCACGCCAAAGCCACGAAGATGGACGCCACCACGATCAGCATGAAAAGCCTCCGTTCTTTCCAGTATATCTTCACGATGTCGTACCATTCCATACGGATGTGTTCTTACTCTCTTAGTATCTCTCTCAAATCTCACCGCGTGAATAAGCAAGAAACAAACGCTTGTCGGTGAAAACGAGAGAATTTCGGCTGCAAACCTTTCAAAGCTTGTCAGGTTACGAAAGTAACCCTCCGTACTTTTCAAGGTTTTCGCACGAAATTCTCTCGTTTTCCCTCGACA
>JAUPWI010000018.1 GCA_030916545.1 Patescibacteria group bacterium
AAAATCTTCTTCCTCTTTTCTCAAAGAACATATCTACGAACCGAATCAATCTGCTCTCTTTTTCGCCTGAGCCGTTGACCAGGATTGAACTGGTGACCTCGTCCTTACCAAGGACGTGCTCTACCAACTGAGCTACAACGGCCTATACCTGTCTCGCGAGACCCGCTTTCTTTCTCTCTGTGGGTAGGGAGGGATTCGAACCCCCGTAGCCCGAAGGCGACAGATTTACAGTCTGTTGTATTTGACCGCTCTACCACCTACCCATACTTTTTTTCAATCTCCCGACCACCCGACTGAGCCAGGAGCGAGACTTGAACTCGCGACCCACGGTTTACAAAACCGTCGCTCTACCAACTGAGCTATCCTGGCAGATTCCTTGGTATTTGTCGAGTCCGCCGCGAGAATTTCCGAACGACTCATCCATCATACCCGAAGAACGATCGGCATTCAAGCCGCTTATCTTTGTGACAGCAGCCGCTCCAGTCTGCGTATCTTGATTTTGACCAACCGTTGTACCGGAGAGAGCTTCAGTACCTGCTTATAACACTCCTTGGCATCCTGAATACTGCCCCGTTCCATATAAAAATCCCCCAGGGCCTCATACGCGGTGTAGTCCTTCGGATTGGTCGCTATCCGTGCGATAAGCTCTTCCTCTGCCGGACGCTCCAAAACTTTCCGTTTCAATTTTTCAGGTCGAACCGCCTGTTCGCTCACCATCGGCCTTGGAGACACGATGATTTCCTCGCCGGTTTCCGCTTTCGGACGGCGTCGGATAGGGGTCGCTATGTTGAAGCCTGATGATCGCTCCTCAGGAATACCTGCCTGAGCCTCCTCCGGTATCCCGGAAACGCTCATCACATGGTTCTCCTGCCGTACCGATTCCGCCATTCCGCCCTCTCCCGGTTCCGGGGAAACCGACTCGACTCGCACATTTTCCGCGTGAATCGAATCTTCCTGGGCGATAATCTCGAGTTCCTGCCGTCGCATATCGGACAACTTCCTCTTCTCCTTGACCGATTGCAAGAACTCGTGAATCCCGTTGTACACTCGCAGAGAAAGCAACTTGAAACGCTGCGCCACCTTCTCGATCATCCTCAAAGAGAAGATTCTCGCGCGAAGACGCAAGGCACCGCCATGCGTATCTCCGATCGTGGTAGCTCGTTCCGCCACTTCAGGATCGGAACCGCGAAGAGACAGGTACCAGACGATGAAAACGAAGCAGGCGACGACGATTATCGGTGGAACAATGAGATGCCACATGGGATCAGACGGAAACGGTTACGAAATAGACACTTTTTCTCCCGACACGCAGGATGCTAGATTTCATATCGGACAAAGCCGCCCACCTGGATATTCTCACCGATCTTGTGAATCTTTTCCGTAATCAGATCACCGACTGTCTTCTCCTGATCCTTCACGAAGGCCTGAGCAAGAAGTGCCGACTCTTCACGGAATTTCTTCTCCTTACCGGCAAGGATCTTGACAACCAGCTCTTCCGGCTTTCCCTCGGTTTTCAGTTGCTCGCGCCAGATCTCATGTTCATGCGCGACGATGTCATCCGGTACTTCTTCCGGTCTGATACAGGTCGGGGCAAGTGCCGCGATATGCATGGCAAGGTCATGAGCGAGTGATTGGAATTCCTCATTCCGAGCCACGAAATCCGTCTCACAGTACAGCTTCAAGAGAACGCCGACGCGGCCATTCCCGTGCACGTACGATACGACGGTCCCCTCGTGCGTCTCACGTTCCCCCTTTTTCAGCGCCTTGTCCTGACCGCGCTTCCGAAGGATATCGATCGCTTTCACTTCATCACCTTTCGCTTCATCAAGCGCCTTTTTGACATCAACGATACCGGCCCCGGTCCGCTCACGCAGACCCTTGATAATTTCGATTTGACTCATATATGGATTCTTTTTTGATATTCTAACACCAAACGAAACAACCAGCTATTTCCCTCCTTTGGCCTGCAGAATCCCCTTGCCTATGGCGCCTAAAAGCACCCGCAACGAAGAAACGGCATCATCGTTTCCCGGGATAGGATAATCGACAAAGGAAGGGTCGGCATTCGAATCGACGATTCCCACGATCGGAACCTGCAATTTTCGAGCCTCATGCAAGACGATATCCGCCTCACGCGTATCCGCGATTACGATCGCGCCCGGAATCATTTCCATGCGTTTGATACCACCCATGCGCTTCTCGAGCCGCTCGATCTCTTCCGATTTTTTCGCCTGCTCGAATTTCGTGTATCGCTTGAATTCCCCGCGTGCCATCTTTTCTTCCGTTTCATACAGGTACTTCGCGCGGCTCTTGATGTGGGAAAAATTCGTCAAGGTTCCACCGAGCCAACGGTCGATGACGTACGGCATCCCGATACGCTCTGCCAGGGAGCGCACCGTATCGTGGGTCTGTTTCTTGATACCGATGAACAGGACCGGCTTGCCGCTCTTGACGACTTCCGCGAGAAAAGCTGAGGCTGCGCCCAATTTCGCCACGGTCTGCTCGAGATCGAGGATATTGATATTCTTCCGGGTCGTGAAGATATATTCATCCATCTTCGGATGACGACGCGATTTGAGATGTCCGAAATGTACCCCTGCTTTGAGCAATCCCTCGAGAGTCACGTCGAGAGCGCTGAAATCGAAATCAGCGAAATATGCGACTTCATGCGCCGACTGTCCCTTGGGAGCCGCTGCCGGCACGGTCTTTTCGGCCGTTTCCGGCACGATAATGGTTTCTGTCATACACCTTGTTTCCTTATTGATTACTTCCGTTTCCCTGAATAGGGCGACCGGCTAGCGCCCCTCATATTCCGGATCCGGAATATGGATAATGAGCGAGGAATAAGCCTTTGGTCTCGGGAAACGTGCTGATATTTCCGTTTATTGAACGGAAAAACATCGCTCGAAGTATAGCAGATCAACGCCTCTTGTCAATTCTCCCCTCTTCTGCTAGGATGTCTGCACGCTCCTCTGAGTTCGTGTTTTTTTGTTACTCACTACACAATGAAGTTATGAAAACCGGAATCCACCCAGCCTACCACGAAAAAGCGACCATCACCTGTGCCTGTGGCGCAGTCCTGACGACCGGATCGGTACTCGCGTCGACCTCGATCGAAATCTGCTCCCAGTGTCATCCTTTTTATACCGGGAAAAAGAAATTCATCGATGTGACCGGCCGTGTCGAACGCTTCAAGAAACGCACCGAATTATCCCAGGCCAAAGCGGTGGCACTTCAGCCAAAAAAGCCCCGGACTTCCAACAAGAACGCCGAGGTGGCCGGCAAGGAGTAGTCCTATCGGGAACATACCCGCGGAGCTCAAGATGACGTATACGCATTTTATCGTTTCATTTCCCGGAAACGGTTCTCTCGGCCACGATCCCGAGATGGTTCCGGTGTAAGGCCCCGCTCCCTTCGGGGGTTTTTCCTTTTCTCAAGCCATGCTATAGTCCATTCAAACGGATTCCGGAAAATCACATATGAACATCCATGCTCTCATCGCTGATATCGAAACCGAATACGTTTCACTTGAAGCGCGCTTGAATACGCCCGAAATCACCGCCGACCCGAAACAGCTCAGGGAGCTCGGACGCAGGAAAGCCGAGCTCGACACGCTCATGACGCCTATCAACGAACTCAAAACACTTGAACAAAACATGCGCGGCAACGCGGAAATCACCCAGGATACCGAATCCGATCCGGAACTCAAAGAACTCGCATTCGAAGAAAACGCTCTCCTCGCCCGAAAGAAAGATGAGCTCGAAAAACATCTGCATCATCTACTCCTCCCGAAAGATCCGCATGACGAGAAGGATATCATCGTCGAGATACGGGCCGGCGCCGGCGGAGATGAATCGAGTCTTTTCGCGACGGAGCTCTTCCGTATGTATGCCCGCTACGCCGAGCGATTAGGCTGGAAAACGACCCTCATCCATTCCAATCAGACCGAAGTCGGGGGCTTCAAAGAAGCGGTATTCGAGATAACCCGTGGTCAAAGCGAATATCCCGTGTATTCAAAATTGAAATACGAATCCGGCGTCCATCGGGTCCAAAGGGTCCCCGAAACTGAAAAAATCGGCCGTATCCACACCTCGACCGCTACCGTCGCCGTACTCCCACAAGCCGAGGAAGTCGATATCAGCATCAGCCCCGGCGATGTTCGTGTCGATACGTTCTGCTCTTCCGGCCCGGGCGGACAGTCAGTCAACACGACGTACAGCGCCGTCCGTCTCACTCATATCCCGACCGGCCTGGTCGTCTCTTGCCAAGACGAAAAATCCCAGATCAAGAATAAGGACAAAGCCATGAAAGTGCTCCGTTCACGTCTTCTGCAACTCGAAGAGGATAAACGAAACAAAGAACTCGGTGATGCGAGAAGGAGCCAGATTGGAACCGGAGATCGGAGCGAAAAAATCCGGACGTACAATTATCCGCAGGATCGAATCACTGATCATCGGATCAAGCTGTCCCTCAGCAATGTCCCTTCGGTTCTCGCGGGAAATATCGACCCCATCATCAAGGCGCTCGAGGAAGAAGACATGCGTCTCAAGCTTGAGGCAGCTGAAAAGCGCGCGCATTCATGAAACATCAGATACAGGACATCGCTTCCCTGCACACGTCCTCCATTCCTCCTGAGGATTTTTTCCTGCTTCTCTCTTTCGTCTCCCGAAAATCGAAAGAGTACCTGATCGCTCACCCCGAACACCGGTTGTCGGAAATCGCCTATCACACTCTGGTTTCCCTGATACGAAGACGGATGAATCACGAGCCTATCGCATTCATCACCGGACATAAAGAATTCTACGGATTTGATTTCTCGGTCGATCGAACGACGCTCGTTCCTCGACCGGAAACGGAATCGTTGGTGGAGCTCGTGCTGGAAGATCTCGACCGCCACATCGGGCGACTCCCTTCGCGACACTCCTCTATTCCCCGAAAACCTCTCGCTCTCATCGATGTCGGGACCGGAAGCGGGAACATCCTCCTCTCGATCCTCAAAACCCTTGAAAAAAAATCACTCTCCACGAAGTTCTCCTGCTTCGGTCTCGATATCTCGTCTGAAGCGATCGCTCTTGCCAAAAAAAACGCGCGCGCGCTCCACCCGCTCATACGGGCCCGTTTCCTCCAGAGCGATCTTCTGCGAGCCATTCCTTTCCGAACCTTCGACCGTTTCGCATCCGTACATATTCTTGCCAATCTTCCCTATCTCAAAAAGGAACTCTATCGGCGATGTCCGCCTGATGTGAAAGAGTACGAACCGGAAACGGCACTCGTAAGTGAAGCGCAAGGATGCGCACATATGGAAAGGCTCCTCGGGGAGATTGCCGTATTACACTCGATATTCCCCGAGCTTCCTTTCGATATATGGCTCGAGATAAGTCCGGAGCAAACAACGCTTCTTCCGAAAAGAATACGGCGACTGCTTCCCGCTTCACAATTCGATTTTCAAAAAGACCTGACTCAGAGATATCGCTTCGTACACATAGCGCTTCACGCGTAACTATCGCATCGGATGATTATTCTCCATATACGACAAAATCCCCTCGTCGAAACGATGGGATTTTGTTTTTCTTTTGGTATTGAATGCACAAAGACTACTGGCGCTTCTTCGCGGTCTTCTTTACTGCCTTCTTTACCGCCTTCTTCACGGTCTTCTTTACGGCCTTCTTTGCTGTTTTCTTGGCTGCCATAATGTTCACCTCCTTCCATATATCACCGCGCCACATGATCGATCATGACACGGAAACTGGTTACGGCACACAACATCTCTTCGTTGTTGTTTGTGCGAGCACGAAACATCTTCATGCGATTTCATTATAATATTTTTTCAAAAAAAAACAAAGTCTTTTTTATCACTGTCAAGAATAATCAGCGTACGAAAAAAAATTCACACGCATCATAGGTATCATCCGAACATAGGAACACGCAAATTCTTCACGCAAAAAAAAAAAACAGAATCACTTCGCCCTCTACGGAGTACATCCTGTCAACGAACGAAGGATGTGATACGAAAGAAGAAAATCTCTTTTCCGATCCGACGCTTCATCATCTTCCGTGCACATGAGGACGAATGCCAAGCGTACGGAACCCCGCTCCCTCACGATCTCCGGGAGATGAATTCGAGAAAAATCGGGTTCATGTCCCGTACACTCGCCGGAATATCCCGAAAAATCTTCTTGTCCGATTCAGGAAATACGCCCCGCTCATCATTTCACTTAAAAACGCCAAAAAAACCTTCATATCAGCCATAAAGAAGGCTCTTTGTCCAGTTGACACTCTCAGACCGGAAACCTACTATACAAAGAAGGGGGTCGATTGGCTCCGATCCAGACTCTCTGGATACCCCGAGCCGCCAGTCGCTTCAACGCAAGCAGTCATTTAAAAAAGATAACACTAGGAAGAGAGGTGAACAATCTATGAATGAATCGTCGAACAGAGATGAGGATGATCCGCTCTTCGAGGAAACTTCTTCCAACGAAGTCGGTACCTGGTTTCAGGAAAATCTCAGAGTCATTGTCAGCATGTTTATCGTCGGAGCGATCGCACTCGGTATCTATTCCTATTCGCAGCGTACGGAAACCGTATCGACCGATGAGATCGACGCGGTAGAAATGTCCGAAGAAGAAGATGCTGCTACCGACACGTCCGTGTTGGGTGATACCGATACTTCCATGACCGCGAAAAAGTCCGTGTCCGAAGTCCCTGCCGAAATGTCGCATGAGACCGAGGGATCCTTCGTCGAGACCGCGGTTGCCGGAGAGGGAATGACCCATCTTGCACGTCGCGCGCTCGCGAATTCCCTGGAAAAAAATCCGGATTCATCGTTGACCGCGGAACACAAGATCTACATCGAGGACTATCTCCGCAAGAACGTCGGGCAGAAACAGGTCCATATCGGCACATCGATCGAGTTTTCGAAGAACATGATCAACGAGGCTATCGCGCAGTCGAAAACACTCAATGACCATCAGCTGAATAACCTGAAGAAATATTCCGCCCGTGTCGCAGCTTATCGCTAAACGTCTCCTTTCAGTCCTTCCTCGTTCTTTCGTCGCAGAAACCCCGGAAACTTCCGGGGTTTCTGCCGTTTCGATTCCTAATGGTCGATGATTCCATCATTTCGGATCCCGTCCGAAAAACGACTGCCAAAGCATCCCGACAGGAAGCCGATACTCATATCGAACCTTATCACCCGTGAGCAATCCGTCCGCACCGTTGCCGTTGACCTCGAGCACCCGATCCGATTCCGCATCCGGTCGGAATACCGCTGTCGAAGATGACGGGATATTCCGTTCGATATCGACGACGGTGTCCCCGGCAATCCAGATGATATCGATCGGAAAACGCATCTCTTTCATCCAAAAAGCCCACCTACCCTTCTCAGGAAAAACGAAAAGTAACGCGCAATGCCGACACACGGACGCACGTCCACCGAGTCCTCGGCTCCGCTCCTCCTCCGTATCGGCCACCTCGATATCGTATCGGATGCCGCCGACGACGACTCTCGTCGGATACGGAGGTTTCACCACGAAATAAGTGAATGACAGAAGGAAACACAGGGTGCCGAAAGCGATCCCTCCCGCCCACCATATCCGTTTCCGCCCTGTCGGGGATATCCGCCCGTTCCTGCCTTTCATAGAGTTCTCCGTGTCAAAGACTGACGATGTTTCCGGGCCCGCTTGGCCACCAGGAAAGAGAAGATGATGACCAAGACGAAGGAGAGGATCAGGATGAGAAGTTTCCCTTCCGCTCTCGTCTGAAGCGCCAGATAGGCGATGATGGCGGTAAACAAAAGAAGGATCACGGTAATGCGGCCCCGGGACCAGCCGAGCGACGAGAGCTTGTGATGGAGATGTCGCTGGTCCCGCTCGAAAATCGAGGTACCGGACATGAACCGCTCCGCGATGACCAGGAAGGCATCCGCTATCGGAAGCATGAGAACTAGGAGCGCGGTAGCTATCTTGGTTCCCGCGGCCGTAGACAGGAAAACCAACAGGAATCCGAGAAACATCGACCCGCTGGTCCCGGCGAAAATACGGGCCGGTGGCAGGTTGAACAGGAGAAACCCGAGTACCGCCCCGGCCCCGCCGGCGGCGATGATGGCGAAGGCCGGTTGATACACTTCCGGTTTCAGGGTGAGGAAGAAGATGGTGATAAGCGCGATGAAAGAGACACCGCCGCACAGACCGTCGGATCCGTCAAGCCAGTTCAGGGCGTTCATCACCAGCATCAACCATCCCAGACCGATGGCGAATACCGGCAAGAGCGAAAGTTCCGGAGCGAATGACCACACTCCCCCAAAAGGATTCGTCACGAACAGGATTCTCACTTCGAAAAGAAACAGGAGCAACCCGAGAACGACCTGGAAAAAGATCTGCGCCCGCCAGGAAAGATTGAAAAGGTCGTCCCAGATGCTGAAACCGAAAAGAATGACGCTGCCGAACACGAAGCCCCACAAAGGCGTGGACATAACAAGTCGTCCATCGAGGGATAACGAGATGAGAAAACCCGCAAAGATGGCAACTCCTCCGAAGCGGAACCAAAGTTTCTCGTGATCCCTGAGCCAACGAGACCATCGGACCACGGAAAAAAACAGGAGCAGGATAGCTGTCGTTATGCCGAAAGCGAGAAGAAACGGTCCGAGAAAGAATTCAAGCATACATCTCTTGTACGTATCCGCCCTCCCGGGAATGTCATTCAATAATTGATATACACCGCCGATATGCAACCGAGAAACACTCCTGAAATCAGCATGACTGATCCGAGGAGGAGGAGATAGGCCGCAATACGCTCATGCTGAATCGCATAAAATCGATACGATAACATAAGGTTCATGAACACGAACAGCAAGGCGACACCCGGCAGGATGGAAAGCTGCCACCAAGCGCCAAGGAGATCCACGCCGAAATAGACATTATAATGTAACACCGTCAACGCATCGGACGGACGCAGAAAAAGCGCGAGGAAAACGACCAACGCAACAGCAAGAACCACCTGTATCAGGAGCAACGATCGAACGATGCTGTTCCCGAAGAACGGAATCCCTTTGCCGATTTCCCGGAGAAGCGTCCCGCTATCCGATATCGATTCCCTACTGGACCGCATAGTCATACGCTATTCATTATTCATCATTCTTCGCCTCTGCCAAACGGGGAGCGTCCGCATCGCCGCCGTGCACCCGGAGCAACTCGTCTCCGAAGCGATCCAGTATCCGCTCAGCATCCTCATATTTCTTCCGGGCGTTCCCAAGATGCCCCCCGAGCACTTCGAATTCCTTGGCGAATCGGTCATGACTCTGGATGAGCTTCCCCAGTTGCCCCATGATCTCCTGGGCGCGTTTCTCGATGCTCATCCCTTGCAGGCCGAAAAGGATAATCTTCAGATATGCGTAGAACGAATTCGGCGAGACCGGAATCACCCGTCTTTCAGTAAGATATGAAAGCAACCCCTGCTCCTCTTCGTCCTTGATGATCATCTCATAATAGACATTCTCGGCCGGGATATACATGAGCGCGATATCGAGGGTCCCCTCGCTCGGCAGGATATACTTCGTCGTGATGGCATCGACATGCTTCTTGACATCGTTCAGGAACTGCCGGCGGGCCAAACGCCGCTCCTCATCCGTCGCGGCCACGAGCAGGCGCTTGAAATTCTCAAGCGGAAATTTCGAATCGACGCTGATATCACCCCCCTTCAGCCGAATAAGCGCATCGACGGTATCCCCGCTCCTAAAGGTATGCTGCGTGACATAATATTCCTTCGGGAGCATTTTTTCCAACAGGTCATACAGCATCATCTCACCGAATCCGCCCCGGATCTTCGGAGCCGTAAGGATTTCCTGAAGCGAGGCGACATCCTTGCTGACCTCGAGAATATGCCGGTTCACCTGATCGACCTGAGCCAGCCGCTCCCGTACCTCGGCGAAGGATCGGGCCGCCATATCAAGCCGTTTGTCAAGATGCACCGTATTATCGGATAGCCGGCTATCAAGCAGATTCTGAAACCCGTGCAGCTGGTGATTGATCACCTGTGCCATCCGATCCAACCGCTCATCAAAACGCCGATCCAACGACTCTATGCGGCCGGTCACTTCCCGCTGCCCGTTCCCACTCATCATGCCTCGCTGTCGAATCAACAAAAAGAGAGCGCCGACACCGATAAATATCCCGACCAGCAAAGCTCCCCAGAGTTCCATAACCTTTTCTGCCAGAGAAAATTACTTGTGTATCCCAGCGATGAAACGTTTGAGCTCAGGAACCTTGTTGACGACCTCCTCGTACGGTCCCTCGAGGAATTCCACGAAAAACCGGTCCAGCATGTTGAGCCGATAGTGCAATTCCTCCGAATTCATCAGCACGAACTGTATCTCCTTTCCCACTTCGGCCTCGAGGTACTGTATCGCGTGACGCAGTTTCGTCCGGTTGACATTGTTGACCACGAGTATCATATCCACCTTGCTCTTCGAGTAATTCAGAAAAAGACCGCTGATCAGGATCAGCTTGACTTCGCCGATTCCCCGCAATTTCTTAAAGACCTGGGACTGCGCATGCACGTTCAGTTTCGAAGCCAGGCTTTTCAATTCCGTATAAAACGGAAATTCCGTGTTCGTCACATACACCTTCTTGCCTTTCCGCATCTTTTCAGTGATCATACGGAGCTTGACCAGTTTGTTCACTTCACGGGCCACATCCGCGCGCGGCAACATGATTTTCGCGGTGACATCAAGTACGGCGTACTCACCCTCGGTATTCAGAAGAAAAAAACGAATCACTCGGGCCCGAGCCTTCGATCCGAACATCGCGTCAAATAAGGCAAGAGACATAGCTTCCAGTGAATAAGGGGGTTACAGCGGGCTATCTTTGATAGTATACGGCAGAATTCAAGGAAAAGTCAACGAAAAATACCTTCTTTAAGCCCAGATACAAGCCGTATTGTATGCTATACTGGATGGGTAGAGCTATGAAAGAAATAAAAAGGGGGTCATCCCAAGATTTTCATGAGAACATCCGCATCATATCCGAGATCCAAGCGACGCGCGGACGCGATGCCGAGCATTTCATAAAAATCTTCCGTCATGAGGGCGACAATGTCGCGAGCGCCACGCTCGGGACTCTGCTTGGCGTATTCGAAATCGATGACTCCAGTGAGGATTCGAAGTATATCGTCAATTTCCTTTTTTCCGTCGCGAAGAATGAATATTTCTGCAATCCAAGAAGAGGCGCCGTGGAGAGTTTCGAGGCGGCACTGCACAAGATCAATGTCGCGCTCGCTGAAATCGTCAAGCATGGCAATATCCGCTGGCTCGGGAAATTCCATGGCACCATAGCCATACTGGAAAGGAATGCCATCCACCTCTCCGCTGCCGGTGACGGAAGAATCTACCTCTCCCGCAGCCGATCCCTTTCGCATATCAGCGAAGGTCTGGCATCGGCCGACGCCGCCGACCGACCAATCAAAACCTTCATCGAAATATCAAGCGGACAGCTCCTTCCCGGCGACCGGATCCTGTTTCTCCTTCCGAAGGCTGTCGAGATCATCGGCGAATCCATCCTCACGCATCATGCCGGACAGATGGATCGCGACAGACTCAATCAGTTCCTCCGTACCGCGATGATCAATAAACTGGACCGTGGCGGGGCCATCGTGGTCGACATAGAAGAGGCTCCCCCGCAACCGAAGCCGCGCGCGGAGACACACAGGAAGACCACCGAGAAGCAACCGTCTCCCCGAAACTACTTTTCCGAAACCGCATTCGAAAAACAGCGAGGAGAAAGCGTCGCTACCGCGCTGAGAGAAGAGAAGACGACTCCCTCTCATGACCCAGAATACACCGACACGAAAACCGGGCATATCTACGTCCAAGGGAACCAAAGGGAGACCCCGACCGAACCATCCCGCATCGTCCGATATGCCGAGTCATTCCTCTATTACGGCCGGACAGCGCATGAAGCAGGCTGGCGGAAATCCACACAACTCTTCCGAACACTCTCACCCAAAGCAAAATTTTTTTGGTTGGCAACCACTAATCGGATACAAGAGACCGGTACCTCACTCGCAGCAGTATCTTCCCGGTACCTCTCTCGGAAGCTTGTCCGAAAGACAAACTATCGAAAACGATCACCCATCGCAGAAACAACCGCTCAATATGTGCCTCCCGCTCCATCTCCTGATCATCAGCGAAAAACCGAGGAGACCCAGACAGATTTCCCTTCACCGTCCGACACATCCAGACGGCTTACATCACTGAGAGCGACATTACAACCGTATCTGACTTTTCTCGCTCATTCGATTCGAACATATCTTCCTCTCATGCTCAGGAAAATACAGCGCGCCGCCTCTCAGAGCACGACCCTTTTTCGGACACTCTTCTCCCACCTCTCATTCAAAGGACGACTGATACTAGTCTGCGTATGTCTTGGCATCTTGGCTGTGCTTCTTTGGAGTCTTCCGTCTACCGAAAAATCGGATATCACTACCGAAGCAGCCCCATCGATATCGGATCAGGGGATCGTCCTGCCAAATGTCATCCGGAATCAAGAGGTGGCAACCACTGATCTCCCTCTCAGTCAGATCATTCATCGACATCCCGATACGCTCGCTTCGGCCTATATCGGAAGCACTCCGATCGTCATCACCCGGAAAACGGTCGAAATCCCCTCAAAACAATCTTCATTCTCCCTTCCGGACGGCATCGGAGTACCAAAAATGCTTGCGCCCATGCAAGATCTCGATCTCCTCTTCTTCCTGACCGATACCGGCGCACTCATGACGATGAGCCCGATAAACGGGGCAATTATTCCCAACACGCTTCCGGAAAATACCGGTTCTATCGCTCATATGGGCGCCTACCTCACGTACCTGTATACGCTCAGTACGGATGGCACGACCCTGTTCCGCTTCCCTCGCGTTCCAGGCGGATTCGGCGACAAAACCCCGTGGCTCAAACAAAATCTCAGCCCGGATCAGAATGCCTCATTCGCCCTGAATGAAAATATGTTCATATTCTCCCAGGCAACGCTCACCCGATACTCCCGAGGCAAGGCCGACCTCATATTCGATGCGCCGAACGTCACACCGGACCGGCTCATACTCGCAGCTGAACCTGAAAACCCGCTCCTTGTGGGGCTCGACGAACAGAATGGACGAATCATTGTCTGGGATACCACCGATGGGCATATCACGACCCAGTATTTTGCAGATGCGCTTCGAGGTGCGACCAGTCTTTCTCTGCATAATCGAACCATTCTCGTCTCCACACCGACGGAGACGTTCGAAAGCGTCCTCCCGCTTCCATAGGTGAAATCGGAAATATACCCGTCAGTTCTCTCGAATCTCATCCAAACGTGTCGAATTACCGAAATCCGAAAAAACTCAGGGCCTATTCCAATAAACTCTAAACACCCTCTGCAAGTCTGACCCGATTCATGATTTCACGATTCACAGTCGCGGCATCACGACCGAATCGGAGCCTCGAAAGCTCCTTCAAGGCATTGGCGACCTCCTGATTCCCCTTCGTCGGAGCATACGTCTTCATATTGAAAGGCTTGGTAAGCTCGCCGTTCATCAGGATACGGGTGAAGCAATTGAAATTATCCACGTTCATCAGGTCATTGGAACTGAAAATCGGGGAAAATTGTTTCTCAAGAAACTCGCTGTCTTCCGGACCGACACGAAAAGCCACCATACTGCCGACATTTCCGAAGACGGCCTTAGAAATATCTTCCTTGAGTTGTGCGATGAATTGATGGGCCAGAATGAGACAGAGACGGTATTTCCGAGCTTCAGAAAGAATCTGCGCAACGGAATTCGTCGTGACATTATGGAACTCATCCAAATAGAGATAAAAATCCTGACGTTCATTCTCCGGCGTATCAACCCGAGAAAGGGCTGACATGAGCAGGCGCCCCACGATGACCATGCCGAGCAATCGCGCATTGATTTCTCCGATTTTTCCCTTCGAGAGATTAATCAGAAGGATTTTTCCACTATCCATGATTTCACGAAAATTGATCGCGCTCTTCTGCTGCGCGATAATCGGTCGCATGATGTCATTCGAGATAAATGCGGTCAGCTTCGAGGTGATATAGGGGACCATATTGGCGAGCGCCGCTTCACCACCGGCCTTTTCTGCCTCCTTCAGCCAGAAATCCCTCACGATAGGATTCGTGCAATGATCGAGTTTGAATCGACGGAAATCTTCATCCGACAAAACCTTGGAGATTTCCATCAGGGTTGAACCACTCTCGGGGTGCTCCATGATCAAGAGCATAGCGTTCCGCATATACTGCTCAAACATCGGACCGCCGGTCGCCTTGAGATCATAGAGCTGGTCGAAGATGCCGATCATCTCATTGATGATGAATGTCTTCTGTTCGGGATGCGCCGGATCGAACTCCAGCATATTAATGCCGATCGGCCGTTCGACATCCGCCGGATCGAAAACGATAACATCCTCAGCCCGCTCTTTCGGTATCGCCGTCAAGATATCCTCAATAGCATCCCCGTGCGGATCGATAAAACAAAATCCCTTGCCACTTATCGCGTCTTTCTTCGCCATTTCCTGAAGAAAATTCGATTTACCGGTACCCGTCTGACCGATCGTGTATAGATGCCGCCGTCGATCATTGTCGGTGATACGGATTTCCGTCTTTGTGCCGCGATAATCATTGTATCCCATCAGCAGTCCCGCAGAGGGGATATTAATCGGCGGCGGGGCGGCTCCGGCCTTCAGCCACTTGATTTTCGGTGTTTCGGTGGTCGAAATCGGAAAATGGAATATGCTCGAGACTTCTTCGACCCCGAGAATACTCGACTCCTCCTCGTTGAAAGTCCGGAAAATGTATTCGAAGACTTCCTGCTTCTCCTTCACGCGACGCAGCACCCGGAACAGGTTCACTTCCGGATTCTCGAATTGACTGAAGGCGTTTTCGATATGCGAGAGGATCTCCGCCGCCCGCTCGTGTGTTTGAGCGGTAGCCACCAATCGTATATTCACTGAGAAGGCCGCCTTGTTCGCCTTGCTGTCGATCGTCTTCACGAGATCCTGTTCTTCCGACGTCAAGGCCACCTGTTTTTCCGCCTGATCATTCTGGGCAGAGGAAAGATTACCTCCCGAAAGCACGTCCATCACACCCTTTCCGATCTCCTTGCCGGCACCCTTCATCAGTGAATCTCCCTCTGCATCCCGGAGACGCTTCCCTCCCTGCATCTTCTGCGCGATCTCATGCCCCGAGGATCGCCACCCGCTCGGTGCCGGGGCAAGCACGACCTGGATGGCCGCCCCTTCTGCCTCGGTATTCAGACGACTCAGAGCATTCGAGATCTCACTCAGAGGGTCGACGCCGATACCGCGGTACGTCCGAAGCGGAAGTGCGTGATTCTTCGAAAGACCGAGCACCGCGATAGCCGTCGCACTCTCCGGAGAGAAGACTGTATAGTCGGAGACCTTCTCGATGACCGCATTCGGAAAGAAGCTGTGCAGCTGTTTTTCGATATTCTCCCGAAACCGTTTCGGCATGGACAGGTAAAAGAAGATTTCCTCGCTGTTCGACGGATTGGCGATCTCAAAGACGATATTCGGCATCCGATAAAACCATTGCCTCCAGGATCCCACTCTCCACTTGAGAGACGATATGGAAGTCAGGAACTGCTCCATCGCGACGATCTCCTCCCGCCAGGCATCGGCGTTCTGATTCTGCTGCGCTTCCTGACTCCGCTTGATACGGGATACTTTGACCATTTCCAGATCCATCTGCATAGATTGGCTCACGGATATGCGGAAACGCAGCACACTCCGGAGAATCAGGAATCCACCCGAGAAAAACGAGAGGATACCGAATATACCGAGCAGCGGTATCAGAACGATATTGAAATCAAAACCAGACATAATATGTGCGTTCGCCAGTCCGATACATCAATCCTTCCCCATCATCCCCTTCTCGACCAAACCCTGATAAAACTTGTCCACCATCTCATCATGCATCCGATCGAGGAGATAATAGTTCTTCATCTTCTGCGCCACGTGTACCGCATGCGGAATCCCCTTCTGTGTCGCCAGATCGAGCAGTCGGGTCACCTGACTCTCGATATCCGCCAACAAGGAAAGATTCCGGGCGTCATCCGTCGCGCTCAAAGCGGACCCGGACGTCCCGAGAACCGTGCCTGCCTTGTTCAAAATCTCAGTCAGCTGATTCGTTTCACTCTCCTGGGTTTTTTCCGGACCTTTTTCGCTTTCCGGACCCTCCGAAGAAGCCTCGCGCTCCTGCGGAGAGGACGTCTGTTCCGGTTTTCCCTCCACGGATACCGTCACCCCAGACACTTCTCCGATCGGACGCAATTCTTCTGGCATACACGTTCGGAAATAATTACACGAATTCCTGCTTCATCTGATCCTTGAATTCCGCCGCTACCTTCGCGATCATATCCTCATAATCCGGAATTCTCCCTTTCAGGAAGGCAGTGATCTCCTCCTGAGAACCGTTCCGGTCGATAAGCTCATCGTATTCCTGAGTTCCCTTCTCTCCCAGTCGATCGAAAGTCTCCAAAAGAATGCGCTTCAGAAGAGCTTCGCCCATCTTGGCGACGAGTTCGTTCTTCCGTGCCTCATCGAGTGCTCCGAAACCGAGCTCATCGGCCAACTGATCGAGTATCGCTGCGTAATCCATAGTCTTTTTTTGGTGATTTAGTATCTCTCGGAAAACATAACCGTCTTCCTATATCTCAACGCCTCTTATTTTGACGATGGGCGCCCGTACATTGTCCCGGATAATCTCCCTCACGGTCCGGTCCGCATTTGTCGCAAGGAATTCCCTCGTACCCGCTCCCGGAATACTCACCAGAATCTCTTTCATCCGTGCCGCGTCCGCCGCCGTCACTCCGGCCGGCAATGCGCCCGGATTCTGTGCTGCTTCCGCGAGTTGTCGCAGAGTCCACTGTGCGGCCGGTCCCGTCTCGAGTACCGTTTCCACGGACTCAAGAGTCGCAAGATTGACAGGACCCATCCCGGGGACATTTATGTACCGCTCACCGGCAACTGACGGTGTCTCAGCGGCTGGTGCACGACTGACAGTATCGGACGAATTAGCCACGGAACCACTCGGCTCAGCAACGATGAGATCACCCTGTATATCGGTGATGTCCTCCGTGCGAATTCCCGGAATACGATAGGCGCGGCGCCCCTCATCACCCAAGAGAGTTGCACCCGCCGTCGCATCACGGACTCGTACGGGAGCATCCGTATTATTGCCTATCCCGGCACTCTCACCAGCGGCACCGACAGAAGTAGGCCCCGAAACAGCAACTCCCCCTGCCGGACCCCCAGGCGTGATGGCCGCTGCGATATTCTTTCCCCTATTCGCGAGAATCGAGGCCTTCTGTTCCGGTGTGAGATTATTGGTGGCCTCCAAAATCTTTTGCATATCTTCGGCGCTCAACACCTTCTTCCAATCGAATACCGCTCCGACCTTAAGATTCGCGCTCCCTCCCTGCGCCAAATAGGCATCTTTCAGCGCATCCGCAAAATACAAATTCTCGGCCTCACCCTTCACTCCCAATTCCTTCGCCATATTTCCGGCCAATTTCCAGACCGAATCTCCCTTCACGAGAGTGATTTCCTTTCCAAGAATACCCGCGGTGCCACCTACCGATTCAGCCGCTTTCGCAGCTGGTTCGGGAACCGAAGAGGATGGCGTTTCTCTGG
>JAUPWI010000019.1 GCA_030916545.1 Patescibacteria group bacterium
CAAGAATGCACGGCATGCCAATCAGTGCCGAAAAAAAACTCCATCTCATGGCCTCAAAAACAGCTGTAGAGCTTCCTTTCACAACCGACCGGAGGGCTGAAATGTTCATTCCGGGCAAGGAAAGAAACGAGAGGAATGCGACAAAGGAAAGAATGTATTGGTATGCACCATATACCTCCTGCGATGCCATCCGGGTAAATATCACTGTCGTAGCGATGCCGATAACCGAAACGAAAACATAACGAAACGATACCCAAAAACCATTCCGGAAAAAATATCCCGCATCCACTTTCAATATTCGGCTAACAGAATTTATAAATCGCTCGTACATGGACTTTAGATTTTCTTGAGCGAAGGAAACAGTCGGTGTATTTTCTTACGGAGATTTCCCTTGATATCATCACCAAGTTTAACGATTTTTTCGAGGTCATCTAATACTTCTATAATATCGATTGGACAAACTTCTTCGTTCTTTAGGGCATAGATACTTTTACCCCTCTTAAACTGGCACAAATTCCCCTTTTCTGTTTCAGTATAAAGTTCTTCGATCATCTTTTCTCCCTTTCGAAGACCCGTGATCCGTACTTCCACATCTTCTTCCGGAATGAGGCTCTTAGAACGAATGAGACAGAGTGCAACCTCATAAATATTAATAAGCTCTCCCATATTCAGGATATGTATACTGTTCGGTTTTCCTTCCGCCGTGCTCTCGACGACGAGCGAAGCGGCTTCGCGAATCGACATAAAAAAACGCTGCATTTTTTTGTGTGTCACCGTCACATACTTATGGAGTATCATCTGACGTTCGAACAGAGGCAGTGCCGATCCATTGGAATTAATGACATTGCCGAAACGGACGATGTTGAATTTCGTCGTTTTTGATTTCAGACTCTGGATATAATGTTCGCAGAGCTTCTTCGTCGCACCCATAATGCTCGTCGGATTGACGACCTTGTCGGTCGATATGAATGTAAACAATTTGACTCCATTCTTCATCGCGGTATCGATGACGCGCTTCGTACCGATGACGTTGTTGTACACCGCCTCGTCGATATTGTCCTGCATGAGATGCACGTGCTTATAGGCCGCCGCATGGAATACGATATCCGGCTTAATCCTCGAAAAAAGCGCGTCTAACTTATTATTATGCAAAATGTTCCCTACGATGAGCTCGCACTTGTCACGCATCCCTCGCTCTTTCAATTGCTGCTCAAGAAGAAAGATGAGGTACTCTGAATTATCATATACCACCACTCGTTCCACTTCGAGGTTGATGAGCTGACGGACGATTTCCGAACCGATCGAGCCAGCTCCGCCCGTAATGAAAACCGTCTTCTTCCGATAGAACTTTTTCAATCTTTCGATATTCTTATCGATGAACGGGCGTCCCAGAAAATCTTCCGGATCCAATGTCTTCACTTCCGAATATCTCACATCGCTGTGGCTGATGACCCGCAGGTCGCGCGGCACAATCCGAATCGGTATCCGACTCTTCATATTCTTCATCAAAATACGCCGAACCAATGCCCCATCGGCGGAGGGAATGGCGACAATCATTTCATCCACTTTATATATCCTTGAAATTTCAGAAAGCTCGTCTATGATTCCCAAATATTTCATGGCAGCGCCTTTAGGCGGTTGGTCATCAACGAAGCCGATCACGTGGGCATCCGAAACGTTACGGTTGATATCTTGAGCCAACAATTTCCCCGCTTTTCCGGCACCGATGATTAAGATATTTCTCTCTGCCATATCAGTACTTTCCCTTATACCGATCGTAGGTTTTCTGAAGACCCTCAGAAATCGATATTCTCGGCTTATATCCATACTCCCGCTGCAACTTTCCGCCGTCAATCCTGCTGCGATATACCTCATTAACGGGCAACCCGGTTACTTCATATTCGATTTTTTTTCCAACAACATTCTCCGCCAATCTGATGATATCGAGCAGAGTCGAACTGGTTCCTGTGGCAATGTTCACGATATCAAAACCGGAAAGTTTGTCCCGGACGGCAATCATCCCTGAAACGACATCATCGAGAAAAACATAATCCCGCTCCTGGAGTCCATCGCCATTTATACTCATTTTCGTTCCATCCGAAGCTTTGTTGAAAACAAGTCCAATAAATCCCCTGTTCTTCTCAGAACCGTATACATTTCCCAGGCGAACTACCCCGACAGAAATATGCGAAAGTCTTTCATGAATCATCCTTTCGCATTCCGTTTTGAAAACGCTATACTCATCTTTCGGACGGAGAGGCACTTGTTCCGAAACAGCGATATCCGCGTCCCCATACACCAGCGCCGAGGAAGCAAAAAGGACTTTCTCTGGGGATGCTAGGGAAACGACCTCGAGAACGGAGGAAAACATGTCTTTCTCTTTCCGGGCATCGAATCCAGGATACACTTGTCCGATCAATAGAAAAACAGTATCGCCTTTTCCGAGCATACCCTGAAGTGGTGTCAGATCACCTCCGAGATCGATTTCCAGATACTCGACGCCCTCAATTCGCTCAACCGGAATATCCCGAGCGACGACGACCACCCGCTCACCCTGAGACAAAAGTATTTCCGCCAAGGCAGATCCGATGAACCCACTTCCACCGATAAGGATGTTCCTTCTCCTGCTATTCATTGAATTTCCTTTATCCAAAGCACTTTTCATAGTATACTCTGAGCATGAACCTAAGACAAATTCCGACTCTGAGAGTCATTTCCAGCCTCATTTTTTCCGTTTTCCTTGTAAAAGGCGTCTTTTTGAGCCTTCTCGTACCGATATTCCAGAATCCCGACGAACAGATTCACTACGGAACCGTTCAACACTGGGCGGAGCCGCAGGAGAAGGACTGGGAAATACGGGAAATCGGAAGAAGAGATCCAATCAGCTCGGATATATCCACCTACGGACTCTCAGAAGAAGTCATCCGTTCCGCCCAATCCGTTCAATTCGATGAGATAAAATTCGAAAAACAGAACGTCCAGAATTTTTCTCAGTCTACTGAGGATGAGATCCTGCGGAATGATTGGAAACATCATGTGGATACCTACCCGACCAGTGCCTCCGGAACCAAGTCCGTGTACTACGGAATCTCCGCGTGGCTAGAAAGACTCCTTTCTGATGAAAGTATCTTTACGCGCATTTTTGCCATGCGTCTCCTCGGTGTACTGTTAGATCGGAAGAGCG
>JAUPWI010000020.1 GCA_030916545.1 Patescibacteria group bacterium
CGTTCGGCAAACGGCGAACCGCTTCCGCATCATCAATTTTCAGCGTCGTGATCGTCAGTCTTCCCATCGCCTGACCCGAAGGGGAATCACCGGCCCCCGGAACCTGCGTTTCCACCTGAATGAAATCGGAACCGAAACTCGCGATCTGTCCCAGAATGAAACCGCGTACCCCGTCTCCGAAAGACGTGATAACGATGATGGAAAGCACGCCAATCACCACCCCGAGCAGAGCGAGAAAGGTCCGCATCTTATGCGAGAGGATCGTCCGCAAGGCGAAAAGGAACGACTGGGCATGACGGGAAAAGAATCGGAATATCATACGAGAGGATCAGGAGGCAGGAGACAGGCTTTCGGGTGATGGTGGATTGTTAGACACCGCTCCTCTTGCGCGCCACCTCGGTATAATCGTCCGGGAAATGATACGGATGATTATCAGACCCGACACCAGCGACAGGGAGACGACATACATGACCCGCACCCATGTCTCCCCCGAATCAGAACCGGCCATGAAACCATGCACGATAAACGTCATGTAGGCGATAAAGCTCACGTAATGCGTTCTTCTCCATACCTGCTGCGAGATTTTGGCCCGGAATTCGGAGGTCAGGAGAAGGATGATCATGAAATACAGGCCGGCGATACCGAAAGCGACCGCCAATCCCATATCGAATCCGAGCGCCGACGGGAAAGCACGGGTGAGCGCCCCCGGCACAACCGCTTCGATGAATCGGATATTCAAAAAATCATCGAAGAAGAAACTCCCGACATGCAGCAAGACGGCACCGAGGCTGACCCAGGAAAGCGTCCGATGTAATTCATAGGAAACCGCCCCGGAAATCACTTTCTGAAACGCGCGCGAACTCATCACCAGACCGTACACCGATCCGAATGTAAGTAGGACAAAGGCCAATAATCCGGTCGCCCGACCGAAATACCAAGGCCACTTCTCCTTATTCCCCAATATGCCCACATCCGGACGAGCCAGATCGGAAAGGCGCGAACTGTTCGGATCCGAGGGACTCGTCCCATTCACGATCTCCTCGCCATCCCCCACACCATCCCCATCCGTATCAAACACGGTCGGATCGGTACGATACACGGCCGATTCGCTTTCGTCGGTCAGACTATCCAAATCGGCGTCTCTGATGGCGGCAAAGCTCACCCGGGGCCAGAGAGAAAGATGCCCGCCCACGAGTACGGCGATCAGGACTCCAAAAAAGAGGTATCGTCTTTCCATAGATATGGTTTCATCAATTCATTCACTTCCATTGTACCATCTTTCAGAAGAAAGAGAGCGGGCAGACGATGCTGTCGAGCGAAACACCTCCCCTTCTCACTCCCGAGGATGCAGAGCGTTTTCGCCATGACGTCGGCACGCACCGCATAAGGATCCAAAACCGTCGCAGTCAGGATATCTCCGGAGACGCTCGCGCCTTTCTCCGCCCGTATGAGATGTGATTTCTCCTGCCCATCGGCATCACGCCACCGTCGCCGATTGACACCCGAAGTCGCCACCGCCTGATCGGACAGGAGAAGCAATCCGGCATTCGAATCCTCCTGAAATACGTTCTCGATCCCAATGACAAAATACGGCACATGAGCATCGCGATTCCGGCCGGCGACATACATGTCACCACCGGCATCCACCACGAAATCCCGATAATGCTCCGCGAGCATCCGGGCGACTCGACCGACTATATATCCCTTTCCGATACCCCCGAGATCGATCCGGCAATCGATCGGCTTCGAGACCGATCGGGTCGCATCATCGATCCGAATGTCGGAAAAGGCATACTGTCGCCCGACCCTCTCCTCGCTCGGTATGCCGAAGCCTTCGGTACCGAAGCTCGAGCGGTATCCCTCCCGTTCCAGAGCCGGCAGTATGGTCGGATCGAATACCCCTTCCGTTTCTCCGTGGTATTTCCGACAGAGGGACAATATCTCATAAAGCTCATCGGATACCGTGCAAACAGATGCCCGGTTCAATGCCGCAAGCTCGTTTCCCTCCCGAAAACGGCTGAACCGGAACTCGAAATCACGAAACATTCCGAATGCCCGATCCAGATCCTTTTCCATCGATACTGCATCCCGCGTCTCGGAAAACAGCTGAACGAAAACATCCGTCCGCATGATTTCCCCTCTCACTTCCCGCTCTCGCTTATTCCATGTCATAAGTATCTCTCTCAAATCTCACCGCATGAATAAGCAAGAGACAAGCGCTTGTCGGTGAAAACGAGAGAATTTCGGCTGCAAACTCTTCAAAGCTTATCAGGTTACGAAAGTAACCCTCCGTACTTTTCAAGGTTTTCGTACGAAATTCTCTCGTTTTCCCTCGACATGAGATTTGAGATAGATACTCAGAAATATATTCCGACATCCTTCCGGGAGTACCCGGGATACAGGGCGGTTCCGTCGTATCAAAGGGCCGAAACCTGAAAAGAATCCAGAATACCGTCTCCGTCCTGATCATCGGTGTCCTCAAAAATGAAGAAATCGTCCTCGCCCGGGTACGCATCCAACGCATTCGGAACGGCATCCTCATCATCATCGGTAAAGTATTCCTTTTCAGGAACGGTCGGATGCGGATCGAGTCCGTCCACCAGCAGATCGCCGTCCGTATCCGTCCTGAACTTCTCATCCAATACGGTCACGGTTTTTTCGACGAGTCGGTATGTCGTCAGCACGGTCTCCTTCGACTGCGCCGATCGTGAATCCGATGCGTCATCTTCATCATCACCATCTTCCTCGTCTTCGTCATCCTCTTCGTCTTCGTCATCCTCTTCATCTTCGTCATCCTCTTCGTCTTCCTCGTCTTCTTCCTCATCATCATCCGCCAGCGCGACTCGAGACACGAGGATTTCGGGCGGCGCATCCGACACCCGCACTTCCTGATACCAAAAGACACACAACACGAGCGCAAACATCCCAAAAAAAGAAATGACGGATAGAGACAGACGGAATGGCATACGGATAGAATCTTAAGATGATTTCGTTTTGCGGGTCGCCTTCGGCTTCGCCACAGCAACCGGAGTCTTGACGGTGGTCTGAACCGGAACAGTCACCTTCTGCGTCGTCGTTGTCTGATTTTTCGCGATCTCACCCGGCTGGTTCTTCAGCAGCTCCTCATACTGGAGCCTGCTTTCCTCCATATGCGCCCGCAATTCCGCGCGCTTCGTCGTGATACCGTCAAAATACCGCTTCCGTTCCTGTTCGAGAACCCGCTGCTCCTCAAGAAAGGCCTGGCGATCGGACTCCGCCTTTGTGATCCGTCTCACCTGCTCACGATACAGGACACCAAACAGAATCCCTGACAGAGCGATCACGATAACCAGCGCCACTACGAACCTGATTTTTCCTTTTTCCATACTTTTGTTATCCACATATCTCTTTCAGTATATCATGCGTGAAGACATTCTCTCATCACTCATAACGCAACGCTTCCATCGGACTGACTTTCGAGGCTTTCCGGGCCGGATAAAGACCGAACACCATACCTATTACGAAACACACCCCGAATGAGACCCCTATCGAAGAAAGCGGCACGAGAAACTGCCAGTCATAGCCCAATTTCGGTATGATAAGCGAGGCGGCATACGCGAACGAGACACCGATCAGAATACCGATGATACCCCCCAAAAGAGTGATGATGATGGATTCGAGAAGGAATTGGAACATGATTTCACCAGGCCGGGCACCCACCGCCTTCCGGAGACCGATTTCCCGGACGCGCGCGTTGACCGCGATCAGCATGGAGTTCATGATGCCGATTCCGCCGACCAGAAGCGATATCGCCGCGATCGAGACCAGGAAAAATTTCAGGACATTGGTGAGCGAACGGAGGATATCCAGAGTCGACTCAAGACTACGCACCGAAAAATCAGGCTCCTGGCCCGGCTCGATATCGTGTCGCTGATTCAAGAGCCGATAGACTTCCGTCTTGACCCGATCCACGTCCTCCGTCCGACCCACCTTCGCTCGCGCATAATTGAGGTATTTGATACCCAATAGATCCTTCTGCGCGGTATCGAGCGGGATATGAATGATATCGTCCGTGCTCGAGAATGTTCCTGATCCCCGCTTCTTCAGGACACCGACGACCGTGAACGGGATACGTTTTATCGTGACCACTTTCCCGAGCGCATCCCCGTTCGGAAACAACTTTCCTGCTACCCCGGAACCGAGTACCGCGATACGCGCCATCCGCGTATCCTCATCAGGGAAGAAAAAACGCCCGCTTTCGACTTTCACCGTTTCCACATTCGGCAGGCTCGCACTCACTCCCTGATAACTCGCCACGATATCCTCCGAATCGGACTCGGCAATCGCGGTCCCGGTCACGTATCCGGCCGCATCGACGATTTCAGGGATATTCCTGCCATCCCGCAAGGCTTCGAGATCGCCATTCGTAAGCGTCTTCGACACGACACCGAACGCCATGGCCGGTGGACCGTCTTCTTCGGAAGCGCCTGGCAATACCGCGAGCAGATTCGACCCGACCGATTCCACCTGACCCAAGATGAGCCGCTGAGCGCTCGCTCCCGCACTCATGACCAAGATGACCGAAGCAACTCCGATCACGATACCAAGCACGGTCAAAAAGAATCGTAGACGCGATGCCGAAAGTGCCTGATATGCGATTCTGTAAGGATCGGAAAGTTTCATTTCAGCAACATGTTCTCCTGATCGGCGAAACGGCGGTTGGCCACCGATTCGTCGGAAACGATACGTCCATCCATCATGCGCAGGATACGTTTGGCGTGCTCAGCGGTAAACGTCTCATGCGTCACCAGGATTATCGTCTTCCCCTCTTCACTCAATTTCTGAAAAATACGCATCACCTGAAGCCCTGATTTGGAATCGAGATTCCCGGTCGGCTCATCGGCGAAAATGATTTTCGGATTATTGACAAGCGCGCGCGCGATGGCCACCCGCTGCTTTTCTCCTCCCGAAAGCTGGCTTGAGAAAAAGGATGCGCGATGTTCCATATTGACCGACTTCAAAGCCGCCATTACCCGCTCCTTCGTATTCTCCGCGCTATTCCGATCATAGAGGAGCGGCAGTTCGACATTCTCAAAAACGCTCGTCCTCGGCAGAAGATTGAAGGCCTGAAAGACGAATCCGATTTCCTCGTTCCGAAGCCGAGCCAATTCATCGTCCGAAAGGGAGACGACGTCCCTGCCTTCAAGCCGGTATTCGCCGCCCGTCGAACGGTCGAGAAGTCCGAGAATATGCATAAGTGTCGATTTTCCCGAACCGCTCGGCCCCATGATCGAGACGAATTCTCCCTGATCGATCTGAAAAGTCGCGTCCAAAAGCGCCGGCGTTTCAATACCTTCGTTAGCATAGATTTTCGCCAACCGCTTCGCTTCGATGAGCATAGACCTGTTCCGTAATTCAGAAAACCCGGACTGTCACCAGCCTCTCTCATCATGATATATCATTTTCCGCTTCTCCGCACCGTCCGTCCTATCTCGATTCGAATTCGTCCTCCAGTGTAATAGCGAGTTTGGGCGGCAGCATACCTTTGCGAGTCAGCTCACCGAGACCTTCCTCGAGCGCCTTCGTCAGACTCCGGGAGCCGAACTGATCATTGATCCTCTCCACCTGATCGGGATACTCGGCAGACAAACGCTCGGCCCGGCCTTGAGCGTCATCGCGAAACGACCGATACTGCTCCGCGACCCGATTCAGAACCGTGACATATTCATCGGATTGTATCAATGAACGTTCCCTGAAACGGAATAATTCCTTGATGACTTTCCGAGCGATGATTTCCTGTGCACGATAGTACATATACCGTTCCTGTATCCGCTCCTCCTCCGAGGGAACGACTCCCCACCAGGATCGTCCGATCGACGCGAGTTGTTCGAACCAGTCTGATCTGAAATGCTCATCCAGAGCCTGCAACTGCGTTCCTCCTGCCTCGACCCGCTCGGTTTGCACCGCCAATTTCGTGAAAATACGCTTGTAAACGGACTCCGAGACTTCCTGATACCGATACAGAAGCCCGAGAAAGTATCTTTCGATCCCGAGCGCGTGCATCCGGAGCGCATACTCGAATTCACGTGGACGACGACGGAGTATGGAAACACAGCGCTCACACTCCCGATCGCGTTCTTCCAGGCAGGCTGCATGCACTTTCGCGTATGCCGAGTCGCCGATATAGCCCTTTTCATGAAAACTCGAGACACGATCCGCGGCGAAATCATAGATGAAGGCCCGGCTCTGGTGATATTCCGAACGCTCAAGCGGCGAGAGCGCATCCAATTTGAAACGCCTGATAATTGGACCGATAGTGGTCGCCTTGACGAAAAGCGTGAAATAGATGCAACCGATCGTCAGGGCGGTCACGAACTCCTTGATACTGAAATCGAAGCTCCAACCCGGAAGCGTCAGACTGTCAGGAATCAACATGACCATCGTGACTGCCAAGGCGCCCCGCAGACTCCCCCAGGCGAGCAGGTGCTGCCAGGACATCGGTATGCGCTCCTCGCGCTTCTGCCGATTCAGCCATGTGACAACCGGATACACCGACAGGGCTCGCGCCGCAACTACCACCGCGACGGTCACCAGTATCGGTAGGAGAAATTTCCCAAAATCGATCGGGAGATCGGCGAACAAAAGCCCCATCGTGATGAATACGAGCGAATTGGCAAGAAAGGCGAAGTACCCCCAGAACCGTTCCATGAAATGTTCGGTCCGATAGGATATCTTCGAGCGCCCGTAGTTTCCGATAACCATGGACGCCATGACGGTCGCAATGATGGCCGAAAGTTTGAATTCGAACCCGAATAAGACCAGATGATGGGACAATACTTCCGCCATAATGAAGGTGAGGTGGGCGACCAGCATCGTCAACGTGATCTCGATATGCTCATTATTCCCTGCCTTCCCGATCAATTTGGAAAAGATGAACCCCATCAACAACCCGAACGCGATACCGCCGAGTACCATGCTTCCAAACATGAGCACTCCTTCGGTCAGACTCCCGACTCCCTCATATCCCTTCAGCAGCATCTCAAGGACCACCAGGAATGCGGCGAAGGCGGTCCCGTCATTGAACAAACTCTCTCCCTCAAAAATCAATGAGAGGCGTCTCGGGACGCCAAACTCCTTGAAGAGCGCTAGTACCGCC
This sequence comes from Patescibacteria group bacterium, assembly GCA_030916545.1. Classification (GTDB taxonomy): domain Bacteria; phylum Patescibacteriota; class Minisyncoccia; order Moranbacterales; family UBA1568; genus JAGOSP01. The sequence continues at coordinate 7,136 of JAUPWI010000020.1, forward strand.
ACCGGATCCGTCGCGGAGATCAGTGCCCCGAACAGCAGGAACACCAGGAAGGGTATCTGGAACCCGGACAACAGCGCCAAACCATACAGCATACCAGCGATCGCGAACATGGAAATCAACAGGCTAGCGATCGAAAGCCAGGAGATTGAACGGATATTCGCCTGCAGATCACGGATCTGCATATTGTATGCCGACTCGAAGATGAGGATGGGGAGGAATATATAGAACAGGAGCTCAGGCGTCAACCGGAACTCCTTGATGAAAGTGAACCATTCCAGCTGAGCCAGAAAAGCCAGTCCTGTCCCGACAAGAACCAACAGGACCGTATAGGGGATACGGATACGCCGCGCCATCACCGCCGTTCCGACCGAGATCAACAGCAGCACGAACAGGGAAAAAACCGAGTAAAGAGTCATAGACGAAATCCATCAAAATCCGTTACATATCCCACTCAGATCCCGCGCCAAAGGAAAACAGGATCATGCGCATCTGATACCGGATTATTGTACTCCCTCTTGCCCATTTGTCAAAAAAACGAAAACGTCCGAGCCTTAAAGCCGGGACGTTTTCAAGAATGTCTGCCTTCGAAAGGGAAACCTTATTTGATGACCGCGGTCGCACCGGCCTCCTCAAGCTTCTTCAGGATCGCTTCGGCATCAGCCTTTGCAATCTTTTCCTTGATGACTTTCGGAGCGGCATCGACGAGGTCCTTGGCTTCCTTGAGGCCAAGACTTGTCACCTCACGCACCACCTTGATGACATTGATCTTCTGCGCACCGGCAGCGGTCAATTCGACATCAAATTCCGTCTTCTCCTCCACGGCTTCCGCTGCACCGGCAGCTGGCAGAGCACCCATCATCATCGGAGCAGCAGCGGAAACACCAAACTTCTCTTCCAACACCTTCACCAATTCTGAGAGATCCAAAACGCTCATCTTCTCGATTTCCGCGACCAATTTCTCAAACTTGGCCGGCACCACCACTTCTTCCTTCTTTTCTTCGGACATACGTTTATCCTTATGGATGAATTAAAACGATACCATTGTTCGACGTGATTCCAGCGATCCGATTCTCGGCGGTATGAAGAGACATCTTCTTCCGAACTTCCCTCTTCATACCGCCGGAACCCTGGCCTCCCGCACTCCTACGCCGCTTTTTTCTCCTCTACCGCCTTGAGCACCCGGACCAAACCGCTCAAGTTACCCGAAAGAGTACGGACAAATCCGGTAATCGGGGCCTGCAAAGTCCCGACCAACATACCGCGAAGCTCATCGCGCGACGGCAATTTGGCCAAGGCTTTCGCTTCGTCAGAAGAAAGATGCTTCGCGCCGAGCGCTCCTCCCTCAATGGAGAACTGCGTTCCCTTGTTGGTCTTGATGAATTCGGCGAGCACCTTGGCGGCCGCCACCTCATCGGATGAGAAGGCAACTCCCACCTGGCCCGGTAATTCCCGGACATTCCCTTCAACCCCCGCTTCCTTGAGAGCGATGCCGAGAAGCGTCTTCTTCATGACCTGCCAGGAGGATCCGCTTTTAGCGAGCTCCCTGCGCATCTCAGTCAGACTTTTCACGGTCACCCCCTGGTACTGGGCGTACACCACAGCCTTGGAGGCGCGAATCTTCTCCACCAACAGCGCGACTACGGCTGCTTTCTTCTGTCGTGTCTGCATAGACTTGATATAATCAGCTACCGATAAAAAAATAGTCCGCGGGAACACCGCAGACGCTTCCATCCGAAACAGGGCTTATCCCTCTTTCCGATTTCGCACTTCCTCTTGAGGACTTATCGACTCCGTCCTCCCCCTTCAGGAAGAAATCGGAATACGGCCCCAGGTCTACGGATGAGCTTCTTCAATTGTACTCCACCAGATTACTCAAAAAAACCGTTTCCGTCAAGCCTTTCTCTCGTCAGACTAGACGGCCTTCTCTTCCGATTCAGCCACGGCTGGAGCGTCTCCGGTCGGAGCCACTTCTTCTGCCACTGCTTTCACTTCCGGACGCTTCATCTTGATGGCTCGCTTCTTCTCCGCGGCTACCACTCCCTCACGCACCAACAGATTATACACCGAGTCCGAAAGCTCCGCTCCAAGACCGATCCAATGCAAAATCCGATCCTTTTTCAGGACAGACCCCTTCTTGTGAGGATCATAGCTCCCGAGCATCTCGATATGCCGCTTACCAGGAGCCTTGGTCTTCTCCTGCAAAGCGATACGGAAACTCGCCTGATTCTTCTTCCCTACCCGGTTGAAACGAATGGTCAACATATCAATCAATACAACAACATGACTTATCCCAAAATACAGCCTTTACTGTAGCGCAATTGAAAGGGGCTGTCAACCCGAAACCGATTGCCCTCCTTTTTCGATCTGATCCAGCCGCACTGAAAGCAGCTGCGAGATCCCATCGCGTTGCATGGTGACACCGTACAAAAGGCCGGCTCGGGCCATAGTCTCACGATTATGCGTAATCGCGATGAATTGCGTATGGTCGGAAAGTTCCTCAAGCATCGTGCTGAAGCGGCGGGAATTCGCCTCGTCCAATGCCGCCTCCACTTCATCGAGCACCGCGAAGGGTGGCGGATTGTGTGAAATGATGGCGAACAGAAGCGCGAGTGATGTCAGAGAACGTTCTCCGCCCGACAGCATGGAGAGATTCGTGATTTTCTTTCCCGGAGGACAGGCGAAGATTTCGATCCCTACCCCATCTTGATTCTCCTCACCCTCATCCGCGCCATCCGGCTCATCCGTTTCCCCCCGACGTCGGAGTGCCAGACGCACCTGAGTGATCTCCGCCTTCCCTCCACC
>JAUPWI010000021.1 GCA_030916545.1 Patescibacteria group bacterium
AGCCGCTTTCGCAGCTGGTTCGGGAACCGAAGAGGATGGCGTTTCTCTGGCTGGAACCGTAGCATCCGATGATGTATTGGCCGATTTTACCACTTCTTGTACGGCTCCTGCTCTTTCAGTCGGTGCACCGTTCGGCATATAATCATCTCCGAATACCGCTTCTCCGACCGATGATGCGGCTGTACCGGCTTTCTCCGTAGCCGCCCGCGTCAGCTCATGGCCCATTTCCGATGCCATGAATGACGGGAGGCCGAAAGCGACCCCTACGCTTCCCGCCAGCGCACTGAGACGCCGCCGGTCCTGTCCGCGTATCCGGCTCTCGAGCGTTCGGTCAAGCGAATCGATCACATGATTATCCATGAACGCCTTCATACGCTCAAGTTTGGCGTCGAGATCGAGTGATTCCGTATTCGTCTCAGAGACGGCTGCTTCGCTTCCCACTGTCCCGCCCTCATTCGCTTCGCTTATTGCCATCGCTTCAAGTGATGCTGCTTCCTGTTGTCCCTGCGTTACGATCTTTTCCGCCATTTTTTGCGCCCGGCTCTCCGCGAGTTTCTGCAGGCCCCCATCGACCGTCGCGAACATGCCCACCGCCGCGACCCCGCGCCGAGCGATGACGGCCGCGATCGCCGCCGATGCCATCACTGTCCCGAGGAGACCGGCTCCCGACGCAACCGCCAAACCAGCCACCGGAATACCGATAACCAGCTTCTTCTGCCACGAAAGTTTGTTGTACGATACCCCGAATTGCTTCAATTTCCCGATGATACCTTTCTGTTCCGATCGAAGTTCCGTCCACGCATCATACAGGCCGATATTCACTTCCTGAGCAAAATGACGTAGTTCCGCTTCAAGCTCTTTTTCCAAGGACGATTCCTCTGCCAAGGCCGGGGAATCCTTTATGTCTTCCTCCGATGCTGCGCCGGGTTCAGTATCCGCTGTTGTCCCTGATTGTGCCCGATCGGAATACGTTAACTTCACCAATTCCAAACGAAGATCGCGCAGTTCACGCAGCTTGGACTGATATACCTCTTTCTTCTGTGTAACCGTTTCATTCTGGATACCTTTTCCTGAAATCCCCAGTATGCCTCTGAGCCGACTCATCACGGTCCGGCTCTCATTGTCCGCCATGACATACTCCAAACGGGCCCGATCGCAGTCCGAAGTGAGAGTCTTGATCCTCTCCTGAAGTTTCCCCTCCGGAGTCGTCTCCTGATTCTCGCCTCTCAGAATCTTCCAATTCTCATCTCGACCAAAGGTGCGAGCCACCTCAATTTCTGTAGCCGATCCAGGCTCAGCCACAGCTACGTTGTCCGGATCAGCCTCGTCAAAATCATCATCATTCGATACTTTATCCGGGCTCGTATTGCTCGGATGCCGTGGATCATCCCGCTTCCGCACGATAGCAGGAATGATATTATTGGTATGCAGCGGATCATCCCGCTTCCGCACAATGGCAGCTGGTTCGAATGGCGCGCCGAAACCGACGAGCTCTTCATCATTCGCACCCGCCTGAGTCGGAACCGGGTTTCTCGATCGCTGCGACAAATCATCCTCTCCCAAAATATCCACTATCGAACGTTCCTCTCCTGGTGGTGTGGAACTCGAAACCAGGTCACCTCTGGTCCGCTTCTCGGTATCAGCCGCCTGATCCGCCTCCTTGAGATATTCCTCCACCCAGACGCTCCCGTCCCGATACCGCTCATCCTCAGTTTTTTCGGTTTGCTGAGAGGCAGATGAGAGTGATGATTCGAAAGACATATCGGCTACGGTATCTTGATTTACTGGTGGTGTTTCTGCTGGAGTCATGGCTGAAACCGAATCTGTATTCGGAGGAATCGTGGTGGACGGAGGCTTTATCGTGCTGGCATCCTGAACCGTTTTCTTTTTTTCTCTTTGCCCTCCCTTTCTACGTCTTCCTGTGAGAGGCGCCTGTTCATCAATCGCCTTCGTAGCATCATTATCGATCACATCACTACTCCCGCTGCCATCCGCAGCATCTGCCCCGACATCAACGGCAGCGGTCGTTATCGTATCCTTGTCATCGTATATCACATTTGTTCCTCCATGCTGTGCCCCCCGGATAGTCCCTGGCTCAGGAAAAACCAGATCATTCAACCCGGGCTGATCCGCCGGCTCTTCCGATACCGCCCGTTCTCCAAGTTCCGATGCTCCTCTGTCCGACACATCGACGGATGCGGCATCGGCAACCCCGGCAACGCGAAGCAGGGCCTCCATCTCAGCCATCTCTTCTGGCGTTATGGATTGAGCGAATCGTGACGGTTCAGATGTATTCACCCCTTCGCTCTCACTCACTCTCTCCAAACCAACGGCCGTGAGAGTCTGCTTCAAGGTATAATTTCCATCTGCGCCCTTTCCATCGGCCACCTGCTGCGCCTCGATATTACCATTCGCCCGTATCGCCGTAATTTCAAATTCCGCATTCCCATATTTCCCATCCGTAAAACGCATCCCCACGACCGGTTCAACACCTCCCAATAATTCCTGAAACACGTCGACTGCCCGAGGAGAAGATGTGCGCTCCACATGCTTCCGGTCTGACTGTCTCGCTCGCGAACCACGACCTGATTTCATGTCATCATCCGTATCCTCAGGTCTCGGACCATGCAGGTCCCGCGAAAACGCCCGACCTCGTGAGCGTTTTCCACCTTGTTCATCGGAGTTTCCTGGAAGTGGTTCCTTTCGCATACTTATACAAGATCTCTTTTTATTATCAAATATAGTGAGCGAAATAGGAGTGTCGTTTTGTTTCCGAAGAAAGCGCATGTAAAATCGGATCCATTTTCCGTTATTTTTTCGGTTTCATCACTTCCCTCTCTCCTTATGTCCCTCTCTCCCATACGAAAACATCGTTTATGCTGCTTTCACGGATTCTTTCTCTTCTTCCTTTCTTTTCTCTAATTGATACCCGTCCTGCTCGATGAATTGCTGGATTTCCTCTCCGGAACCAAAAAACCACTCTCCATGTGGAAGAGGTTTTTTCTTTTTTTCAAACAATTCCTTCACTTTCCGTATAAATGATGAATTCGAACCCTCCAGAGTTTCCTGTGTCCGGAAACGAATACTCACTCCCCCGACCGGTGTCACTGCGACCACTCGAAAAGATGTTTGCTCATTCGTCCAAGTATCCCCCACCGACACACCACCGGAAGACGTGACTACGGGAATCTCCTGCTGCTGAGCAGGCACTGGCTGCTCTTCGGATACTGAAACTGAATCAGTCATCGGAACCGCATTTTCTACTTCCGACAAAGCCGGTGTCTGCACGACTGGTACAGCTGGGGGGACGACGACTTCTACATCCGACGCTCCATTCGATTCCACATTCGTTTCTCGTATCTCATCCATAATGCGTGAAAATAAAATATCTCTACAAACGCTTCATCTTTTCTGATGACTTTAGTATAATACTACCATAATCAAGTTGAAAAATAAAAAAGAAATCGATCTTCTGAAAGGTTCAGATATTTTTTTTCGACATCTTCTTATGTGGCAATCCTCGCGGTCACACCTTCCGCTCACTCTCACGCTCGTCACACTCCTTCTCTTCGCCTTCTTGCTTCGCATCTCTCATCTCGAATCCATCCCGATCGGCCTCTACCCCGACGAGGCGGCCAATGGTGTTGATGCTCTCCATGCGCTTGAGACGAACCGTTTCGAACTCTTCTATCCGGCGAATTACGGCCGCGAAGGTCTCTTCATCAATCTCCAAGCGCTCTCCATCTGGCTCCTCGGCAACACGATGGTCGCGCTCAAACTCTGCTCCGTCCTCTTTGGAACCTTCACTGTTCTCGGTCTCTTCCTCCTCGGGAAAGAACTCTTCCATCGCACCAGCGCCGGTCTTGCCGCTGCCTTCATGATCGCTACTTCCTACTGGGCCATCAATTTTTCGCGCATCGGTTTCCGCGCCATCATGACCGCCTTCCTCCTCTCCTTTGCCTTCTACTTCTTCTTCCGGGGCCTGCGCACCCAGAAGAAGCTCGACTTTCTCTGGGCTGGACTCATCTTCGGCCTTGGTCTCCATACCTACATCGCTTTCCGCGTCGCGCCGCTTATCCTGATTCTCCTCTTACCGGCACTCATGCTTTCGTACGAACATTTCTTTCGACGCTTCTGGAAACACGGTCTCGCCTTCATTTTGGGCGCCTTCATCGCAGCCGCCCCGATGCTCTACCACTTCTTCATCTCGCATCCGGAAGATTTCGAATCCCGCTCCACCCATATTTCCGTCTTCTCTCCCGAAGTGAATCACGGCGACCTGCCAGGCACTCTCGTCAAGACTTTCTCGACTTCCCTCATCAAGTACACGTTCTTCGGTGATCAAAATTGGCGCCACAACTATCCTCCCTATCCGCTGCTCGATCCCATCGTCGGGACCTTCTTCCTGACAGGATTTTTCCTCCTCCTTTTCCGTTTCTTCCATCTCCTCTACCGCCGTCTCCGCCATCACGACCGGGATTTCCGCCTCGTCATAGATACTTTCCTCTTCGGTTCGTTCTTTACCATGCTCGCCCCAGAATTCTTGACTAACGAAGGACTCCCGCATGCTCTCCGCTCTATCGGTACTCAAGTGCCCGTCTTCCTTTTCGCGACCATACCGGTTCTTTGGATTCTTAAGAAAGCCGAACGCGGGGCCCACGGTCTCCGTATCACCATCTTCTCTTTCCTCCTGATCGCCTTCTCAATTTCTGCCACCTGGAATATCACCAAATATTTCATCCTCTTCGCCGAAAGCCCCAAGGCCGCGGAATCCTTCAATGAAAACTACACCAACATGGCCAAGTATCTCCTCTCGCTGCCGGATGATACATATAAATATTATCTCATCGATGGGGGCGGGAATCGCGACCGTTTCCACTTGCCGGTCGCCGGTATGCCAGTCTATTTCTTTACCTACGGCCGTGTGAAAAATTTTGAGATCGTCACGCCAGATACACTCATCCATCGCCCCGGCGTCTATATCATGACGCATTTTGACCAGACAAAAGTAGAAAAACTCAAAGCACTCTTCCCCGGAGCATATACGGAGCATATCGATATGAATGGTCCAAAACGGGATGGTGGGGATTTCACAGCGGTTATTCTCCCAGCAACCAACTAACCGTACACTCGACACTCAGGAAAAAATCTCTAATTCCTTTCTCAGCCCCTCTATGCACCACCTCAAAAGACATGCTCCGTGGATTGTGGCCGGCCTGCTCGCCTTCTATGGCATCCTCTCAATTCTTATTTCCACCCAAGAATCAGCAACCTACGATGAAAAAGCCCATATCCCATCGGCCTACAGCTATGTCCGATTCGGCGATATGCGTCTCAATCCAGAACACCCGCCACTCCTTAAAAATCTCTCCGGGTTACCACTCTTGTTTCTCGATGTAGAATTTCCCATCAATACTTCTGAATGGCAAACCGGCATCAATGAACAATGGACTCTCGGCGATCTCTTCATGAACTGTACCCGTCCGGATATCGTCTGCAATGATAGCGAGGCCATTCTCTTTTGGTCCCGCCTCCCCATCACGCTCATCGCACTCCTACTGGGGCTCTTTCTTTTTCTCTGGGGACGCAAGCTCGGCGGGACGCTTACCGGACTCATCGCCGTCTCCCTCTTCGTCTTCGACCCGAACACGATCGCTCATGGGCACTATGTGACCACCGACATCAGCATCGCGGCCTTTCTCTTCTTCGCCTTCTACTTCTTTCTTCGTTTCCTCAAGCAACCCACCTGGAAAAACGTCATTCTCGCCGGACTCTTCCTTGGTCTCGCCGAACTCACGAAATTCTCCGCCGTTCTCCTCTTTCCCATTTTCGGACTCTTTACCCTCCTGTACGCACTCACCAAACGAGCCTCGCCACATCAAGATCCCATTTCACATTTCCGTCTCCGTAAAATCGGTGAGTACCTAGGAAAATTCGCCAGCATACTCATCATCTGTTTCGCTCTTATCGCTCTGTTTTATGCATTCAATACTTGGAATATGCCCGAGCAAAAAACGCTCGACACTTCCAACTACATGTTTTCCCCACACACCGGTGTCGGTGAAAATGCCGGCAAGCGTTTCGCGCGTGAGACGCTCGACGCTCTGGTCAAAATTCCCGGACTCGATCCGATGGCTCACTATCTCCTTGGTGTATTCATGGTTTTTTCTCGAGTCGCCGGCGGAAATACCTTCTACTTTCTAGGTGCTGTCTCCGAAGATGCCTCTCCGAGTTATTTCCCAATACTCTTCCTCACCAAAGAAAGCTTGCCATTTCTCTTTCTTCTGCTCGTGACACTTCTCTACTCGACTTTCCGTTTCCTCAAAGCACTCAAAAACAAACCGGTCTCTTCTTATTTCTCAGTTTTCGCTCATTCTTTCCAAGAGCGCCCCACCCAATATCTTGCCATGTTCTTCATTCTCTTCTACGCGACGATCAGTATCACCGGAAATCTCAATATCGGTTTCCGACATCTCTTTCCGATCCTCCCCTTCCTCTATCTCCTCATAGCTAAAACTGCAGCTGATTTCTACCACCGGAATAAAGAGCGACTCGGATATATCCTCCGTCCCCTCGCAGCTCTTTTCTTTGCCTTACTCTTCATCACCCCTCTCGCTGCCTACCCAAGTTATCTTTCCTACTACAATATGCTCGCTGGTGGGCATGAGAACGGCTATCGGATCGCAACTGACTCCAATTACGACTGGGGACAGGACTTAAAACGCCTCCGGAATTTTATCGACGACCATAATCATCGATGCACGCTGCTCGAATCCGCCGATCCATGCCTGATTTCCCAAATCCATCTCGACTATTTCGGCGGTTCCAATCCCGCCCTCTATCTCGGAGATCGTTACACGAATTGGTACGCCGCCAAGACACCCGAACCAGGCTGGTACGCCATTTCAGCCGTCTTCTTCCAGGAGGGCATCTACAAAGCCAAAGCTCCAGGCCAACAGGGATACGAGTGGCTCCGCGATCTCGGTGAAACCGCCCGAGCCGGCGACTCCATCTTCATCTTCCATGTCACCCCGGAAGATCTCAAGCGCTGATTCCCACGCGCATCCTGCACGACCAAGGCTCGTCTTCCTCAGATATTCATGCTATACTTCCGGCTGAAACTGTAACTATACCTGCTATGAGTACCCCCTTTGAACAACCAATCACCCTCTCTCCAGAACAGAAAATCAGCTATGAATTACAGGCGATACGGAATATCTTCAATCAAATTCAGCAACTCTGTGCCGATAACGAGACCGCGAAAAGGATTTTCGAGTCTGCCGACAATTGGAATATGTCGCTCGAGAAACACCTACAACATGTACAGGCATATCTCGAAGATGAAAATTTTGAGCAAGCCAAAAAAAGCGCGCTGGTTTCAGGAATGCTTCCCCGCTTGAGCGCTGTCTACGAGGCACTCAAGACAGAAGCGGCGCAAGGCAGAAACGCCAAGGTCCAGTCCGTAAAAGAGGTTAAGGAAGAACTTTCCCGATTTTATACCGAAACAGTCCCACAATAAGATCGGATCATCCCTTGGCTGAAAACCTCGACTTCATCACCGATGATATCCGCCTCGTCACGTCCGCCCCTCCTTATTCACTTTCACCAGAATCAACTATCGCTTCCTGCGCCGTTTCGTTTCGAAGCTGATAGAATGCCTTTCCGACGATACGAAGATCGACCGACACCAGATCATCCAACCTGTCCTCCGGCACCGCTTTCTCGCGGACGATACGAAGGGTATTAAGAGTCGTTTCGATCGGAATGCCCGTACTGATTCGAAGGGTAAAACCTTTGTCCGTCTCCAGACGGAGCTCGTCGGCGTATTTCGACGGAACGAATATATCCTCTCCTATCATGATGCCTGCCTGTTCCAAAAAAGCCTGCGGCAATCCCTTCATAAACGACAGTATCTCCGGCGTCATGATACGCTCACCGGCCGATACCGATTTTCCGGACTCATCCTTCAAAAAAAGATGGGGCACACGCCGCTCCTCTCGCGCCTCCGGCCAATCCCGGAGTGTTCCTTCCTCATCCATCAGGAAGCAACGTGCCGATTCCGGACACCAGAAAAGGAAATCGCCTCTCTCCAGCAACGAGACATCCCATGTCTCCGGACACAGTGTCCTGACTGTGAC
>JAUPWI010000022.1 GCA_030916545.1 Patescibacteria group bacterium
ACTCTGCATACCTGGTATACAGGTGATGCAAAGGTGTTGAAACATTACGTAATATTGACTTTAAAATATATACGTGCTATAATGTTCAGTCCGATAAATTTCTATCGGCACAGGCAAGGAGGAAGGAAGGAAATGAGAATACGAGCATACCTCGGGTCTGATGTCCCGAGTGCAAATCCAATTCCAGGGTACCAGGGAAAAGAACTGAAATACATCGACTGTTTTCGTCTCTTGAATATCTTTCCGAGACGTCAGCGGCAATTCTGGTGCCGGGTCACCTATGATCAGATTTTGACGTTAGCACTGAATGCGGAGTCGGGAACCGATGAACATCAAGTTCTCAGTGAAAGCCGTATCAACGTGTTTTTCTCTGTCGCCGGACTATGGAAGGTGACCGTTACCTACAACTTTTGGTCCGGTTGGACAATCGAGGTTACTGATACCTGCGCGGCCCAAACCAACTAATTGTGCAGCACAGCGGCTTCATTTGAAAAAGGAGAAGCAAATGAAAGTGTACGACAAGGACGTCTTCGGAGATGTACAGTTACCCGAACCAGCGCCGCTCGACAAACCGGTCGATCCAGGACCGTTCGAGAATCGCTGGTACTGCGGGGAAGATATGATCATTCCACGGGGGCACCGCTACTTTGAACAAGAGCGCGAGCTCGCAGAAGTGTGCCAGGTAGTCAGGCAACAAAAAGCCGCCGGCAACAAAGGGCCACTCAGCCGGTGGCGCGTGAACCACTTTCGTGTCCGAGCATTCTGGGGCGTCCAAGTGAGATACAAGCTGTACAGGCGTCAATGGGAGGTACTCACCATTGCCTGGGAATACGCCCGGCTCTGCTGAACAGAAGACCGCCAATGCCCTAACAAGGGCACACAAAACGCCCACCCCCCAGGTGGTCGTTTTCTTTTTACCCCATTCAAAATCGACCATGCTATACTGGTGCTGCACTGAAATAAACACCTATGAAAACCCTCAAATTCACTCCACATCTCGCACAGCAGATACTCGCCGGAGAAAAAACATCCACATGGAGATTATTCGATGACAAAGATCTTCAAGAAGGCGATGAGATTGTCTTCCTAAACAAAGAAACGAATGAGAAATTCGGAACGGCCATCGTCACCTCCCTACACCGGAAAACGCTCGGCTCTCTCGAGGAGGCAGACTGGATCGGACACGAGAGATTCTCCTCCGAAGAAGAGATGTATCAGACATTCCGAAAATACTATGGCGACCAGGTCAAACCGGATACAGAGGTCAAAATTCTCACATTCAGATTTACCATATGTAATAATCTGTAACTTACCCACTTATGCAAACTTCGACAAAAAATATCAGTGCCACGACCATAAAGAATGCTGCCAAAATTCTGGATGCCTGGCTGCCTCACAAAATACAAAAGAGCCATATTCCCGGACTGTCGGTCGGTATTGTCTATAAAAACAAACTGGTCTACCAGAAGGGATTTGGTTGGGCTGACATGGAACGGAAGAAAAAAACACTTCCAGAGACAACTTACCGAATCGCCTCTATTTCAAAAACCTTTACTGCTGTGGCTATTCTCCAGCTCGTCGAATCCGGGAAACTCCAACTCGATGACACGGTGACACAATATCTTCCTTGGTTTCAGGCGAACAACAAGAAGATCCAAGCGAAAGATATTACCGTGCGACAGCTCCTCTCCCATTCTTCGGGCGTTTTCAGGGATGGCGTGACACCCCACTGGATCGATGACCATTTTCCGAATCACAAACAACTTCAAGCATCAGTGTCGAACAATATGCTGGTTTTCCAGCATTCGGTTGGATTCAAATACTCCAATTTCGGCTTTGCCCTGCTCGGAGAAATTATCCGAGAAATTTCGGGTGTAAGTTATAATGAATACATTTCGAAAAACATTCTAGACAAACTGGCCCTGAAAAATACGTTTCCAGATTTCTCAACCACGACCAAAAAGGAATTGTCCAACGGTTATGGCCGGATCATCCTCGAACGTGAGAGGGAAGTTTTTGCTCATATCAAGACCCATGCCTATACTCCCGCTACAGGATTCATCTCCAATGTACCAGACTTGGCCAAATACTTACCCGCACTGTTTTCCTCCAAGACCAGCAACACGATCCTTACTGAAGTATCAAAGCAAGAAATGATGAAGGGAGAATTTCCGATAAACGAAGAGGGAGAGCAGTACGGACTCGGTGTACGCATAGAAGAAATCGAGAAGAGAAAAATTTTCGGCCATGGCGGAAGCTTCCCAGGATATTCAACAAAAATTTCATATGACAAGGAAAATGAAATCGGCGTGATTGTTCTTTGCAACACGATAGACGCCAACGCTGCTCTTTTCAATAAGGGTATTTTTGAAACCATCTATAGACTTCATGCTCTTAAAAAACAAAGCAATAAAATAGAAATAAATAAGTACGAAGGTCTCTACAGATCGCGCTGGGGCGATAATGTGGTCCTGGGCATCAACGGTCAACTCATGGTTTTCGACCCATCGACGGATTCGCCACTCAAGTACAACTCCTCGCTACTATACTCAGGGAAAGGATTGTTTATCATCGAAACAAAAAATAATTTCTGGTTTCGCGGCGAACCAGCCCGATTCCTTTTTCAGGGACGAAGGAAGGCAACCACGATGATCTTGGGAACATGGCCGAACGAAAGGATAGAATAAGGCGTTATTAAGAATGCCTATCTACCTCTACGACCGACGAACCGGAGACGAAACCGGTCACCATTCATAAAGCAATTTTCCGCACTCAAATAATGGAGAAACGGTTCGTGTATCCGTGGTATAGTAAAAAAGAAATACTGACTTGGCAGATTCCCAAGCATATCTTCAGAGGAGAATACCGTGTGTGCCGTTCTTTCACAAAGTCCAGAAACTACCGAAGATGAAAAGTGCCCCAGATGTGGTACACCCTATGAGAACTACCGTGAATTTCGGATGCTCTTCGCTCAGTGTAATCCCGAGCAACATCGGTCGGCGCACCGGGCAGCCATCGACGCCTCCTCTTCGCGCCATCCCCGATCAGTCTCCAACAAATGAGTCCGAACATGGACTCCCCTCCTTCCCAAGCGCAGCCCTCAACGGTCTGCGCTTTTCAGTTGTCTTCCGCGGCCGACGCACCGGCGACGAAACCGGTGGTCCAACAAAGCTGCAGACTATATCCGCCAGACGGCCGATCGATATTCAGGATATCTCCGACAAGATAGAGATTCGGATAAAGACGCGAACGCATGTATTTGCAGTCCACTTCCGAGAGGTCGACGCCGCCGCTCGTGATGATGGCCTTATCGAGTCCGAGTAACCCAGTCACGGTCACACGCAAATCCTTCAAAAGCCGAACCAAAGAAGAACGTTCATCGCGAGTCAGGCTGTGCGCTGGCCTCTCTCCGTCAACATCAGATAGGTGAAGTAAAACCGGAACAAGAGCAGGAAGTACAAATCCTTCCAAAGCATTCTTCGTTTGTTTCTTATGCACAGCATCAAGCAAAACTTGGAGCTGCTTATCGAGTTCCCCGAGATTTACCTGAGGAAAAAGATCGATCGAGATAACGACTGGCCCATACTGTAGAAATTCAGCCACGCTCCGACTCATATTCAGTACCAATGGCCCGCTCAACCCAACATGTGTAAAAAGCATCTTGCCCTTCTGCGCTGGAAAAATTTTTCGATCATTCTGAAATGCGGTCAGTTTGGCTTCTGCGAAACTCACCCCAGCCACCAAAGCAACCCACGGTTCTGCTACCCGGAGCGGAACGAGGGCCGGACGAGGAGCGATTACAGTATGACCAATCGCCTGGAGCCAACGGAATCCATCCCCTGTTGATCCAGTTTCTGGATGTGACTTGCCTCCCGTGGCAAGAACGAAGCTTCGTGCCTGTATATTATCACCATCCTTCAATCGAACGCCGTTCACCAATCCATCTGCAACCTCAATACCACTTACTTGGCTCCCAGTATGAATAGTCACATGACCCTCTCGCATATACCCGGCAAGCGCATCCCAGACTGACTGTGAGCTCTCACTCACTGGAAACACGCGTTTCTCTGCTTCTACTTTGGTCGGCATCCCATGCGCATGGAAAAAATCGAGGGTATCCTGCACCCCGAATCGAGAAAATGGCGAAAACAAAAACTTGGCGGATTCACCGAATTTCGCCAAAAAGATATGCTGATCAAATTCCGCATTCGTAATATTTGAACGACCACCACCAGTGATAAGGAGCTTGGCACCGAGCGCGGCATTCTTCTCGAGAAGCACCACCCGCGCACCGCCAGCTGCCGCCCGTCCCGCCGCCATCATCCCGGCCGGACCACCTCCAATGACTGCCACATCATACAAAATCTTTGTCATACTTACAGAATGAGGGAAATCAGGGTAAAATACCTTTACACAGTAGCACAAAAGTCAGATACGTCCATGGTAAGCCAAGATATAATCCGTCACGAAGTATCTCTATGAATTTCGAAAATCCAACCCCAGAAAAGAAAATCGAACAGCAAGCATCACGTTTCTCACTCAAAGAAATCCAGATAAAATTAACCGAGATTATCGGCCATGATCGCTATCAGGAGTTCGCTTCAGAAAAGACGACCGAAACCCATCCGGACACCTATGAAGTAATCGTTGTAGAGGAAAACGGTGATGAATCACTCTACACTTTTCAACAGGCCGGCACAGGAACCGAAACGACGCAGATCTCAGTCGGCTGCTACTCCGGAAAAGTCACTGCTGGTGAAGTATCCGGTGGGGAAATCCTCGCAGAATATAACAAGACCACTCGAACATGGCGTTACTTCAAAAAAAATCCAATCACAGCCCAACCAATAATGGAGGCGACACCGCATCAAACTACCCACACAACCGAAGAACACATCCCAGCAGAGACACAGGAGCAAAGCTATCAGAACATGCTCGCAAAATTCAATGAGGCCGAGGCCGTATTCGGTACGATCAGCCTCGAAGAAACCCTCCGACGAGAAGAAGAAAACATAGAGTTAGCACTTGAAAGGAGAGCGGCGGCCCGACAGCACCTCACTGCCATCTACACGGAACTCGTACGACTAAACGATGATGCCTCATACCCCCCACAACTGAAACTCACGGTCTGGCACGCGAGCGGACACCTGACCGAAGAGCAATTCGATGAACTCAATCTTCGAAGAAAGAAACTTGCTAATCTCCTCGGCGCTCTTAATAACGGGAAAATCCGACATGATTTGAACCCACTGTAGCAATATGTCCTCTTGCATCCTTCTTGCCACCAACAATGAAGCCAAGGTTCTCCGCTTCCGGAAACTCATTCAATATGCTTCCCCTAAAACGACTCTTCTGACGCCGAAAGAAGCTGACATCTCTTCAGTAGACGTTGAGGAAACCGGGCACACACTACTCGAAAATGCAACACTCAAAGCTCGAGCATATTCCCGATTGACATCTCTCCCTATTCTTGCCAATGACACTGGCTTCTTTGTTAAGGGCGAAGGATTTGTCCTGGCGCCTAAAAGGACTGCTCTGGGAATTCATTCCGATTCCAGAATCAACTCAAAAGAAATTGCAGAAGCCATGCTCGCATTCTGGAAAAGCATCGCTCGAAATCATGGGGGACAAGTTGATGCTACATGGATAGAATCTTTTGTTTTGATCCATCCGGATGGGACACTCCACGCTACCGAATCACGTCGTGAAATTATCCTCACTGATCAGGAATTTGGCCACACCCACCCAGATATGCCTCTCCGTTCGCTCTATATCTCCAAATTAACAAACAAACCGGCCGTTATGCATACCGAAGAAGAGGAATTGCTGGAAATGCGCCCAGTGATTGACGCTCTGACGAAGCTCGTGATTACTCTCTCCTAACTTTGATTCGAAGAACAATGGGGAGTACACTAGAGTAAATAATTTGCTTCAATAAGCACAAAATTATGATGCATCATATCGTCGAATCACAACAGTTCAACCGGAAAAATATCGGGGATATTTTTGCTTTGGCGGATACGCTCGAGCACACGCGCGATCAATCACTCACCGGGAAAATCATGGCATCCCTCTTCTATGAACCGAGTACCCGTACTCGGTTTTCTTTTGAATCAGCTATGCTTCGTCTTGGCGGGAGTGTCATCACCACTGAAAACGCAAAGGAATTCTCTTCGGTTTCCAAAGGCGAGACACTCGAGGACTCTATCCGTATCGTCAATACGTATGTCGATATCATCGTCCTTCGCCATGACGAAGAAGGAGCTTCAAAAAGAGCCTCCCTCGTATCTCAGGTACCGATTATCAATGCCGGAGATGGCACGGGGCAACACCCCACCCAGGCCCTCCTCGATCTTTACACCATACAGCGTGAACTCGGAAAAATTGATGGCATACATATTGCATTCGTCGGCGACCTGAAACATGGTCGGACTATCCGTTCTCTCTCGTATCTCCTCGGAAACTTCAACAATATCACCATTGACTTCGTCTCCCCAGAAGGATTAAGAGTCGGCGACGATATCAAGCTATACCTCACTGAACATGGTGTCACATTCCATGAAACCGAAGATTTAGATGCGCTCAAAGAAAAAATCGACGTCCTCTATCAAACGCGTATCCAAAAAGAACGCTTTACAAGTACGGAAGAATATCAAAAATTCAAAGGTTGTTATCAAATCAACCGTGAGTTCGCCGACAGTATGAAAACACAATCCATCATCATGCATCCCCTCCCGCGTGTCGATGAGATCCTCCCCGAAGTCGATGCCTCCCCTCATGCAGTCTACTTCAAGCAGGCTCACTATGGCCTTCTGATTCGCATGGCCCTCCTCAAACACATTCTCACAGCATAATCTGTACCTATCCAGAAACCACGACTCATCTCGCTCGCAAGTGCATTTGAAAGATCATCCAAAAAAAGCTACGATACCGATATCGTTGAAAAACAAATCATATGGAGACAGTGCTTTCACTCATTAGCACGCTTGGACTTATTCTCGCGGTCGGTTCATCAACGTACGCGATTACATTTTTCCAACAATCCATTCTGGATGGTCGTATCGATAAGACCGAAAAGCGCTTCCTACACACGGTATACTTCATCCTCCGACTCGGCATGCTGCTCCTTGTCCTGTCAGTTCTCTGGCGGATGCTGCTCCTCGGATTCACCGATATTCCGCTCTTCTCCGACCAGACACTCTGGTTCCAATTCACGCTTCTCCTCGCCGTCAATATCAACTCCATTCTCATGGACCGACACCTCATCCCGATGTGGCTTGGTCCAGCTATCGCCGGAGGTTCTTGGTATGGGTATTTCTTCTCGGTCATCTTGATGTCGTTCGCTCTTCCCTACTCTTTCCTACTCCTTTCTTGGGTCTGCCTCATCGTCGTCTTCATCCTCTTTCTTCGGATCCTCAGTGAATTCTCCCGAAAAAAATAAACCCCATACCGAATCAAATCCGGCGGGTTCTCCTCTTTTTTTATACTCTTTTAGATAAGCTTTGCGAGATCCAACTCCTCGTCGATACGGATCTGTGCCACGAAGTCCGGTACATGTGAGACAAAAATCATCGCGCCTTCGTACTCATCGAGTGCTTTGGCGATGACCGGCAGATGACGGAAGTTGATATGGTTCGTCGGTTCATCAAGGATGAGGAGCTGTGGTCGTGTCAATACCAGCCGTGCGAACAAGAGCAAACCTTTTTGTCCTTCCGAAAAACTCGCCACTTTGTTGCTCAAAAGTTCACCAGAAATAAGAAAGCTTCCCGCCGTCCGAAAAATATCTTCCTTCGTCCCTTGTTCCATAACTTCCTCGAGTGCCTGAAAACCCGTCCGATCAAAATCGAGCGTTGAAAAATCCTGACGATAATAGCCGACCTTGATACCTGGCGTGATTTCGGCTCGATCAGTATTCCCCGAAGCGATCTCCTCGAGAAACGTGCTCTTGCCGATACCGTTCGGCCCAGAAACGATCAGGTGCATCCCTCGCTTGAGCGTCAAATCGACACGCTTGATATTGGCTCCGAATTCTCCCACCAAAGAAACCGTCTTCAGGTGAATGATCGGTCCAGCAATATCGGGAAACGGAATACGAAAATCCGGAAGTGTCTTATCTTCACGGCGGATATCAACTTTGTTTTCCTCAAGCTCTTCAGCGAGAGTGCGCATACGTTTAGCCACTCCACGAAGCTTCCCTCCCTTGTTGGCAAACACATTCGCCTGATCTTTCTTTTCCTTAATAGTCCGTTCAAGCCGAACGTTTTCACTCTGCTCTTTTTCAATCCGCTTCTTGATCTCCTCCACCACATCATAATAGTCGCCAGCATACTGCTCGAGTGTGTGCGTATGCACATCAAGATAGAGCACTCCCTCTGTGAAGGCATTCAAGAAATCCGCGTCATGAGAAATGACAAGCACTGTCTTCTCATACTCAATGAGGAACTGCGTCAGGTGAGCGATGCCTTCATAGTCGAGATTATTAGTCGGTTCATCGAGCAACAGGATATCCGGATTCTGAATGAGCGCCGAGGCCAAAAGCAGACGAGCCTGTTGCCCGCCCGAAAACTCCCGCATCTTTCTCTCTAAAGGCGGCATCGGGAGATTGACTGCATTCAGGACGCTCGCGATAAGCTTGGGGAGATTCCACTGCTTCTCCGTAAAAAATTGTCCAAAAAATTCTTCCACCGTATACTCGAGCTGCTCACGCGGAATAGTCTGTCGGCCGATAGCGACGGTTGCCCCTCGATCAAGTGAAACTCGCCCACTCTGCGGCTTGAGTTCGCTCAAGATAAGCTTGAAAAGTGAGCTCTTACCCGCGCCATTCTGACCCATGAGCGTCAATTTCGCTCCACCACGAATCGCAAAACTCACTTCTTCGAGAAGCGGTTTCTTGTGCTGGTATTCAAATGTCACTTTCTCAAATCGGAGAACAACGGAATCCTTGGCCATACGTAATATAAACGATACAATATCCTACTAAGCAGTACGAACCATTGTGACACATATTCGTGGCTCCTGCAAGCCTTAATTTGACAATACTCTTTATATTTGCTATAATATACGGTTCAGTGGATTTCTGACTCAAAAGACCAGACTGAATACATTTTTCGTATCTTAACAACCAAGGAGGAATCGCCATGTCCACGGCCGTCATTATTCATGGTTTCGTCGTCATCGGTGTCGACGAGAAATATCTGGGACGCGCAAAGTCCTGGATGGGCAAGGAACCCCGCGATGCTTTCGTCTTCACGAGCGAACAAATCGCAGGGCTACGGAAACTGAAGAAGCAATTCGTGAAACCGGCCGTCGCAATCTACGCAGCGACGTACGATTCTGAAACACGGACTACTACCGTTGATTTCGCCACTCGGGAAGAGTTCTGAACGATCCACCAAGAAAGGGGACCAACATGAATGAAAGACACACGCAAGAGGTTTTCGCGCGCACAGCAGCAATCAAGAGCCTCGCGACTGGAAACAAGACCCAAGCGTCAATCGATTCCATCCTGGAGCAAATAAAGAAGCTGTACGAAGTCGCGGAGGAAATCGAACAGACCGAGTCGGGCGGGGCAAATACCTTATGCATTCTGCTCAAGCAAGTAAGACTCGCAACGGAAGCAATTGCCACAAATGCATACACCACGCGCGAGATAGTGAGGCTTCAGAACGTCTGTGATGACCTCAAGAGTCTGGTACAGCTTATGTCTATTCCGTCTTGCCGTCACAAGGGAATGTTGTCCCGAGAACAAGCGGTTCTGCTGTACGCCCATGCAGCGGCGATTTACTCGGTTCGACAGGTAAATCAACTCCGAGGGAACCAGGCAAACCTCTCGATCATTAGAGAGGCTTTCAGCAATATGGTCACTCTTGTGGGCGAGATCGAAAATCGGCCCTTAGCTGGTGCCATCGAAACCATCCTCTTCGGCATAGCAGATGCTGCCAATACGATGCAGACAGACATTGCGTATACGGATATCGCTAACTGCGCAGAACGCATCGCAGATGGTTGCCGGAACCTCATGGAACTGGCTAAGCTTTCCCAACCACATGACACCGCGGACTAAACCAGCCCGCAACAACACCGCCGCCCGGATCCATGGATCTTGGCGGCGCGTTTTTTTTATACATTTTCCAGCTTCCCCTGACTACAGATCATTCCCTGAATACGAAAGGTCGAAGCTCTTGTTGATGAGTGGGAAGTCTGGAACAATATCACGCAAAAGGGCGTGCGGCACGACCTGCCAGTTGATGAAGGACGGATCGCGGACCTTGACTCGAGTGAGTTTTCCGTCTACGCCCGTCGCCACAAAGGTCACGATATCGCCACGCCAGCCTTCGACCATACC
>JAUPWI010000023.1 GCA_030916545.1 Patescibacteria group bacterium
ATTCACGATAATTTTCGATGATACCATTATGTACTACCGCCACCCGCTTGGTGCAGTCCGTGTGTGGATGCGCGTTTTTTTCGGAAGGTTTTCCGTGCGTCGCCCAACGCGTATGCGCGATACCGATGATGCTCGCATTCGGTTTTTCCGCCAATCGCTCTTCGAGGGCCGACACCTTTCCGACCGAACGTATCACCTTCAGTTTCCCCTTCTCGATCAGTGCCACTCCGGCGCTGTCATATCCTCGATACTCCAGACGCCGAAGTCCCTCAAGCAGGAATTCCTGCGCCGATCGCTTTCCGAAATACCCGACGATGCCGCACATAGGAAAAATGCTTATGAATTTATCTCTTGAGCCAATATCGTTCCAGAAAAGCTTCCCCGAGAGCGATATCCTCCGGCTGGCCGACGGGCTGCCACGCCCGGGTCCGCGACACCGGAACCGACCGATTCCGAGCCGAAAGAGCGAGCGTCTGCGGCAGACCGTATTCGGTTTCACTGATACGCACCGGAGCATACGAAAAATACGCCTGGTCGAGCATATACGCGCCGGTATTCACCAATCCATATCCCGGAGCATGCGGTCGCTCGATGATACCCCGCAATCTTCCTTCCGTATCCGTGTCCAACAAACCGAAACGGCTCGAATCTTCGAGCTCGCAGGCCAACACGGCAGTATCATAGGCCAGCAGGCGCTCCAGGTCTTCCTGACGATAGAGATCGTCCCCATTCGTCACGAGTGCCGGGCCGCTGAAGGTGCCCGCCTCATATACCGAACGTATCGCCCCGCCTGTTCCATCCAATTGCTCATGATACACGTAGCGGATCGGAAGCCCTTGCCACTCGTCACCGAAATAACGCTCGATCTGCTCCCCGAGATGCCCGATGACCAGGACGACTTCGCTCGTGGCTGCCGGCGACATCGCCAATCGCCACTCGAGAAGGGGCTTTCCTGAAAGCAGCAACATCGGTTTGGGAGTATCCGCCGTCAAACCTCCCATCCGCGTCCCTTTCCCGGCCGCCAGAATGATTGCCTGCATACGCATCAAACGACAATGCTCAAAATCTTTCCCGGAATAAAGATGATCTTCCGTGGAGTCCGACCGGCGAGATGCGTCCGCACGTTCGCATCAGCCAAGGCAAGCCTCGTCACCTCCTTCTCATCCGTACCCGAAGCGACCGTAAGAACGGTCCGGACTTTCCCATTCACCTGTACGGCGATACTCACGCTTTCAGTCAAGATTTTACTCTCGTCCCATTCCGGCCACTTCGCAAGAAAAATGGATTTCGTATTCCCAAGACGCGACCAGAGTTCCTCAGCGATATGCGGGGCAAAAGGTGCGACCAAAAGAAGCAATACCCGATACTGCGAAATCGGAACCGACACCTGCTTCTCAAACGTGTTCACCAGGACCATCAGGCTACTCACGACCGTATTGAATTTGAAATCCTCGATATCGACCGTCGCTTTTCTGATCGTCTGATGCACAAGACTTTCCATTTCCCGATTGGAAACGCGGGATGCTGTCTTCGAAACCTTTCCCTGCAGCTTCCAGATCTTTTCAAGGAAGCGCCGCGTCCCGACCACGCCATCCGTATTCCAGGCGATAGTCTGACCGAATGGTCCCATGAACATCTCGTACAGACGGAAGGCATCCGCTCCGAAATCGGCCACCACTTCATCGGGATTCACCACGTTTCCCCAGCGCTTCGACATCTTGCGACCATCGGATGCGGTGATGAGTCCCTGATTGACGAGCCTCCCGAACGGCTCCTCGCCCGACACGACCCCGATATCGAAGAGGAACTTGTGCCAAAAACGCGCGTACAACAAATGACGCGTCGCGTGTTCAGTACCACCGACATACAAATCAACCGGCATCATCTTCGCCTCTTTCCTCTTGTCCACCAGCGCCTTCGTGTTCTTCGGATCGATGAAACGCAGATAGTACCAGCAGGAACCCGCCCACTGCGGCATCGTATTGGTTTCGCGTCGCGCCTTGCCTCCGCATTTCGGACAGACCGTATTCACCCATTTGGCGATTCCCGCAAGCGGCGATTCGCCCGTTCCTGTCGGTTCATATGACTTCACCTTCGGCAGAAGTACCGGTAAATCCTTCTCGGGCACTGGCACGACTCCGCAGGCATCACAACGTACCAAAGGGATTGGCTCGCCCCAATACCGCTGCCGGCTGAATGTCCAGTCGTGCATCTTGTAATTCACCTTTTTCTTCCCCAGTCTCTCTTTCGTAAGCCAAACAGTCATCCGCTTGCGCGCCTCCGCCGAAGTCAATCCGGTGAATTCTCCCGAATTCACCAGAATACCGTCCTCACAGAATGTCCGTTGCACTTCCAAATATCGTTTCCACACGAAACGATGATGATCCAGGGTGATTTTTTCGGAAACCATATCCTCTTCCATCCACACTGCCGCGTGTTCCCCAGTGTCTTCTTCAGAAGACTTCCGCTCTAAATCATTCAACTGAATCAGAAAAAAAGTATCATGATCATGACAGTTCACATCCTTCCTTGGCTTATACCCATGTCCATAAAGATGAGGAAGTAAGGTCTCAGTGATGGAAAAATTTCGAAAACCCGTCTCTTCCACGACTTCACGGGATACCGCCGCCTCAAGAGTTTCCCCAGTTTCAATCCCGCCTCCGACAAATCCGACCGAGTGACCATCCGGCCACCTAAGCACTAGATATTTCTTTTCTGTAGGATGCTTGATAAAAGCGGTCACGCAGTCCTTACTCGTCGTTTCTTTCCCCTCAAGCGGTGCGCAGGCCCCGGTCATCCGGACATAGGCAGCCACGACATTACATATCGGCAGTTGATACCTTACGGCGAATTCATAATCGCGCTCGTCGTGTGCCGGGACCGCCATCACTGCTCCGGTACCGTAGCTCCCGAGCACATAATCGGCAACATACACCGGAACTCTCTCCCCGTTGAACGGATTCACCGCTTCGATGCCCTCAAGCTTGATCCCCGTTTTTTCCTTGGCGAGCTCCGTACGTTCGAGGTCGGACTTGCTCGCTGCCCGCTTCAGATACTTCCGGACCTCCTCCAGATTCGAGATATCCGCAGACAATACATCGATCAACGGATGCTCCGGGGCGACGACCACATAGGTGCAGCCGAAAACGGTATCCACCCGTGTCGTGAAAACCCGGAGCTCACTCTCGGTTCCGGCTATCGGGAAAACCATTTCGACACCCTCGCTTCGGCCGATCCAATTGCGCTGCTGATCCTTGATCGACTCGCTCCACCGGAGCTCCGGACTCTCCAGGTCCTTAAGGAGACGATCCGCGTACCTGGTCATCGCGAGCACCCACTGCCGCAAAGGTTTCTTTTCAACCGTCGATCCACAGCGCTCGCATTTCCCCTGCTCGAGATCCTCATTGGCCAATCCCGTCTTGCATGACGGACACCAGTTAATCGGGTCGAAAGATTCGTATGCCAGACCTTTTTTCCAGAGCTGCAGGAATATCCACTGCGTCCATCGATAGTATTCCGGATCCGTCGTATCGATCTCTCGCTCCCAATCATGGGTGAAGCCGATCTTCGCCAGCTGACCCTTGAAAGTAGCGATATTCTTCTTCACCGAAACGCTCGGGTGCAGTTTGTTCTTCAGGGCATACTGCTCCGCCGGCAAACCGAAAGCATCCCACCCCATCGGATGGAGCACGCCATACCCTTCGAGCTGTTTGAAACGCGCGATGACATCCGTCGCGATATACCCGCGCGGATGCCCGACATGCAACCCGGCCCCCGAGGGATACGGGAACATATCCAGGACATAATATTTCTTCTTCCGGAAATACTGTCGATACGTACCCGTTTCTTCCCATATCTTCTGCCACTTCTTCTCGATGATCGATGGCCGGTAATCTCCTTGCATAAGCGTACGTTCACTTGTCTTATTCCACAAATTCATGAGGAGAGTTCAGAAGAACACAGGATGATCTTTTTCCTTGCTGCACGTTCGGAAACGTGGGGCATCAGAAAAAGACCATCCTGTGTTCTTCATATCCCGAAAAGACCTCTCTCAAAGTTTCTTTCCCGAAAAACCAGGCAAGAACACTCTAACGCATTTTCCGGTTTTACACAAGAAAAAAGAGGCTTATCATAGCCTCTTCATAACTATTCCCACCGATTCAATGAAGCACTTCCCGGACGACATCCACCGCCTTCTGCGGCGTCGTCAGCGATTTCACGAGATAGAAACGGGTCGCATCCAATTCGCCGATCCGCTTGAACGATTCCTGATTATCCTGATTGCTCAGGACGACCACCGGAATCCGGGACAGGGCCGGATCGCCCTTGAGAGCCTCCAAAACTTCGATACCGTCCTTTACCGGCATCTGAAGATCCAACAGGACGACATCCGGATGCTGACTCCTGATCAGGGCCAGTCCATCCTCACCGTTCAGAGCAGCGATTGTCTCGAAGCCTTCGCTTTCGAACTTAATACGGTATATCTCCTGGATATTCGCATCATCATCCACGATGCATACTACCCGTTTTCCGAATACGTCTGTCATATTCCCTCTTATTCAGTTGCTTTCTGATCACCTGTAAGCGCTTCCGTGACGAGATCAACCACCTTCTGTGGTGTCGTCAAAGTCTTCACGATATAGTAACGGGCCGCCCCGAGATCACTTATCTTCTGGAACATCTGATCGGAATTGTTGTTGCTCAGGACGACCACCGGAATATCCGCCAATTCCAGATCCTGATTCAACTCGCTCAAGACGCTCACTCCATCCATTTTCGGCATGTGAATATCCAAAACGACGATATCCGGACGAGCGGACCGAATCAGAACCAGTCCTGCTTCGCCGTCCGCCGCCACCGAAACCTCATACCCTTCCTGCTCGAACCGCTTCCGGTACATCATCAGAATATCTGGATCGTCATCTACGATACAGATATGTCTCCTGGTTGGACGGTTTTCTTCATCCATATGCATCGGTCTTCA
>JAUPWI010000024.1 GCA_030916545.1 Patescibacteria group bacterium
CACACGCGTTCTCTCTGTTGCTTTTATCATCATTCTTTTGCAGACACCAAGCATCCTCTTTGATACTCAAAACGAATGGGGCAATACCCGTGCCTTCATCACTGGCATCACGACAAAAACCGAAAAAAATACCACTCTCGCACGAAACCTCATCCTCGACATTCAGCTTTTCGCCCAAGGAAGCACCTACGTTCTCTCTGGCAAAGAACCGGATGAAAAATGGATACACCCCATCAAACTCCTTCAATCTCGACAGATACCAGAAATCGCTCTCTTCACCTTTGGAAGCCTCCTCTTGATTATCGGGACCATCTTGACTGTTTCACGCGTCAAGAAATCCGCACCTGAAACAGGAAAACGATTCCTGATGCTCTTCTTCGGATTTTCCCTTCTCTCATTTTTTCTCTTTTTGCCAATTGGAAACGAACTCAACCTCCGGTTTTTCATTCTCCTTCTCCCGCTTCCATTTGTCTTCCTCGGCCTCATCATCGAACGACTCCTTGCGACAAACATCCATCCAACTCTTCAAAAAATAGCTCTTCTGATTGGCTTTCTCGTGCTCATCGCCTCTAATCTGCATTCATACCTCGTGACGTATGATCTTCAGTCATACCAAGCGAAAGACAGTGCCTACGGTGGCATCAGTCTCGGTGAAGCAGAAGATATTGTCTCGTTCATCGAAACCACAGCAAAAGTAGCCCCTCATGAAACAGTTCAACTCTTACCGTTTGAATTTGAGCGAAGCATCAAATACCTCGCTGAACAGAACAACATGTCTCTCAAAACTATCGACGCTGACGCAATCCCCATCGGTACCACCGTTTTTGTGATTCTCTCAAATTTAAACCCAGATACCCACCTTCCTTATTCGACATCCCGCTTCGAAACGATGAAGCAAAGCATTATCGGACGATTCTCCGTCCTCGCTGTTCGCGTGAAATCAGAGAACTAAAGCAGACAAAACTCCTGTGGGGAGAGAGTATTTTTCTGTAACTACGACACCTCGGAATCATTCTCCTTTGGATGTATTGGTAGTCCGAAAACGCAGATATTGCGGTACAGCGATAAAAGAAATGAGCATTTGCAGAAATCGAGAGAGGAGCGCGGCCGTAACGGCCACCTCAGGACTTACCCCAACAAGAGAGAAGAAAGTAATGTAGGCCCATTCTTTGATACCAATATTATTGATAGAAAGTGGTACCGAGGATATAATCGTTACCAAAAAAATCACACTCAAAAATATAGGGAAACTGATTGGGCTTCCGAGAGCATGGAACAGTGTCCAGTTTGAAAGAGCGATACCAACAAAAGCAAAGAGGAGCGCATACAAACTCCCGACTGTCCAGATACCTTTCTTGGTAAATCCGATAACTTCCTGAATAAGACGTCGAATCCGAAAGGGAAGCCATTCTAATAAGCGATGAAACCAGGGTTGGAAATACGCATAAGTAATAAACAAATCCCCAAGTAAAAAAACTATCAGAAGGAAAAGTGTGATCCGAAAAGCAGTGTCAACAAAAAAATACTGCCACAACGGGAAAGAACAAAATACAGCAAGAAGAGCATTTGTCAATAACCCAATAAATCGATCAAAACCGACCGTCGAGAGAGAAGCCGCCTTGGCACCCGTTTTCTGTGCGAGCCAAAGTCCCCGATATGCGTCTCCTCCTAGTGTCGATGGGAGAAAATTATTGATAAACGCTCCAGTGAGATAAGCAAAAAAACCTTCCTGAAGAGTAAATGTCAGCTTCTGATGCTTATGTGCGGCAATAGTCTGCCATTTTTTCGCTGAGATAAGATTCCCAGCGAGCTGAAACACTACATATAAAACGACGAAAATTGGTGAAATATTCACCATCTTTTCAAGAACAAGGAGCCAATCTACTTTTTCAACCAACCAAAGAAGGAGCCCGGCACCGATGCCGAGCTTCACGAGCCATATCCAGGACTTTCTCACTTTTTTCATACTTTTTTTCAGTATACCTCGCCTCAAAATCCCCCGCAATAAGCCCTTTTCCAAAAGAACAAAAGTCGGTATACTAGAAACCAAGGAATGTCCTGATTCATTCTGTTTTGTTTTATATACGCATCTGACATGTATTCAAAAATTTCTGTTGTCATTCCTTGCTACAAAGAAGCAGCCGTTATTCGGGACACGCTTCTCACTGTTCATGCTTTTTTAAAGTCTCGTTTTGAACGGTTCGAAATTTTGGTAGTCACAGATGGGAGTCCCGACGAAACGGTGAGCGTCGTCAAAGACGTACAGACGAATCACCCCGATATCCCTATCATCCTCTTCTCATTCAAAAAAAATCATGGCAAGGGAGCAGCAGTTCGAAAGGGTATCCTGAAAAGCACCTACGATCCCATCCTTTTCCTTGATGCGGATTTGACCATCTCAATCGAAGAGCTCGAGTCTTTTCTGTCTGCTCTGAAAAATAATGTCGACATTGTCATCGCCTCGCGACTGCTCTCCGGATCGCATTTCGAAGAACCCTCACCTTGGCACCGCATCCTGATGGCCCGCATCTTCCATCTGCTCCAAATCTTCATACTCGGGAACTTCGAATTCCCCGACACTCAATGCGGATTCAAACTGTTCCGACGTTCCGCGGCTCTCAACCTGTTCCGGAAGGCCACCATACATCGCTTCGCCTTCGATGCGGAGATTCTGTTTCTTGCGCGAAAAAACAATTACAAGATCACCACGCTCCCTGTCGTCATCAAGCGCGATCCGCGCAATACCAATGTCCGAATCATTCATGATTCACTGAATATGATTTTTGCGCTCTTCAAGATTCGACTCAACCAACTCCTCGGACGCTACCGTGCATGATCATGCGTCACCGACATCGGAAACATTTCTCCCGAATACTCTCTCAAAATATCCCCATCATAATCCATACCCTATGAAAATACTCGTCACCGGTGGCGCCGGATTCATCGGTTCACACACGGTCATCGAACTGGCTCTGGCCGGGCATACCCCGATTATCATCGATAACTTTTCCAATTCGCGACCCTCGGTACTCGACGGCATCGAAAGCGTGCTCGGATATCGTCCGACACTCCATACCGGGGACTGCACGAATCCGGTGTTCCTCACCTCGGTCTTCGAACGGGAACACATCGATGGAATCATCCATTTCGCCGCGCTCAAAGCTGTCGGAGAATCCCTCGAACAACCGCTCCGCTACTATCGGAACAATATCGGATCTTTGATCGACATCCTCGACATGGCGCTCCATCATGGCGTCCGAGCCTTTGTTTTTTCTTCTTCTGCGACTGTATATGGCGACCCAGAGACTCTTCCCATTCCAGAAACTGCCCCTCGCAAACCCGCGACATCGCCCTACGGAAATACCAAACAAATCGGCGAAGATATCCTCCGCGATACGACGATCATGGCCAATGGAACCCTGCGCTCAGCCGCTCTCCGCTATTTCAACCCGATCGGCGCACATCCCTCCGGACTCATCGGGGAACTCCCCCTCGGAACCCCCAACAATCTCGTCCCCTATCTCACCCAGGTTGCAGCCGGGAACAGATCTACTCTGACCGTCTTCGGGAACGATTACCCGACTCCGGACGGCACGGGCATTCGTGACTTCATTCATGTAGTTGATCTCGCCCAAGCACATATCGCGACCCTCGAAGTACTCTTTTCCGAAAAAAGACTCTTGGAAACATCTCCGGTCTACAATGTCGGAACGGGTACCGGAACGAGCGTCAAAGAACTCATCGAAACCTTCGAGCGCGTCACCGGCATCACAGTTCCGTATACCGTCGGCCCGCGCCGGTCGGGAGATATCACGTCCTGCTATGCCGATCCGCAGAAAATCAACAAAGAACTCGGATGGAAAGCTAAGCTCTCCGTCGCCCAAGCCCTCGAAGATGCCTGGCGCTGGCAACAAAATTCCCCGAAACAGTAAAAATACCGAAATTTCCTCTCCGAACCTATGCATACCTCCGCTCCCGAAAAGAACATCTGGATAGTCATCCCCGCCTACAATGAAAGCGCCATCATCGGCGACGTCATCCATGAGATCCGTCATGCCGGATACTCCAACATCATCGTCGTCGATGATGGTTCGAAAGACGATACACAGAAACAGGCCCAACAGGCCGGAGCCAGAGCTCTAAGACAGCGACTCAACCGCGGCAAAGGCGCAGCGACCAAGACCGGTATCGAGGCCGCCAAACTTCTCGGAGCGGACATCATCATCACACTCGACGGCGACGGACAACATGATCCGCACGACATACCCGCTCTCATCCGCCCGATTCTTCGGAACCGCTCCGACGTCGTTCTCGGT
Source organism: Patescibacteria group bacterium (assembly GCA_030916545.1). Taxonomy (GTDB): domain Bacteria; phylum Patescibacteriota; class Minisyncoccia; order Moranbacterales; family UBA1568; genus JAGOSP01. Next base: position 4,317 of record JAUPWI010000024.1, read on the forward strand.
TCACGGCTGATCGATCCGAAAGGCATGCCCACATACAAGATCCTGCACAATCGAATCAGCAATCTGCTCGTCTGGTACTTCTACGGACTCTATGTGACCGACAGCCAATCGGGATTCCGGGCCTATTCGCGCCATGCCTCCGAGGTTATCAACACGAGCACAGACCGATACGAATACGACAGCGAGGTCATTCGCGAGATTTATCACTATAAGCTACGATATACGGAGGTTCCCATCGCCGTCAGATACACCGACTATTCCATGGGAAAACTCCACAAACAGAATCTCTGGAACGGTATCAAAACCCTCTACCGAATGATCTGGCGCCTCATCCACTAAACAACCCACGCACTATGGAACTCAAACTCTATCAGATCGTCATCGGAATCATCGCCATCTTCATGATTCATCAGGGAGGGAAAGACTATTTCCGAGGAGGGAACAACCAGACCTTCCTCAAGTTCTTTGTCCGAGTCATCGTCTGGGGCGGAATGACTGCAATCGTCATCCTTCCGAGCCTCACGAATCTCGCCGCCAGCATCATCGGTATCCAGGACAATGTCAACGCTGCGATTCTGGCTGGATTCATCCTCGTCTTCCTGATGATTTTCAAGCTCCTCTCCGCCATCGAACGCCTCGAACAACAGATTTCTCTCTTGACCAGAAAAGACGCCCTGAGAGAGATCGAACAACCGGATAGAAACGATACCGAATGAACCACCGTCTCACCGAATGGATTTTCCGAGCGAACATACTCTGTTTCACTCTTCTTCTGCCGATTCTCTTCGAACTCGCACCGTTCGATGAATCGCGCCTTTTCCGAATCGGCACCTCGGTAATCCTCCTCATCGTCATCTTCGTCCTTCCGGCTCTCAACGCCACAGCGCTCCTTTCCCGGGTCTTCAAATGCGCTTTCGATGCAATAGAATTCCTCTCCGTAAGCGTCGCCTTCGCGCTTCTTTTCGTCCCGCTCATGCTATGCGCGGAAGCCGATGTTCTCAACATCCTCTCCCCCGAACTCCCGCTCGTGAACGCCCTCATTTCCTTCGCCGCATTCGCGTTCCTCTACCGGAAGCACGACCTGTCGTATCCATACTCACCTCCGCCGACCATCACCAGGGCCATCTTCCCTTTCCAAAACGCTCTGCTCGCATCGCTCATCATCATGGTCGGAGCGATCATCGGTATCATCACGGCCTATTATCCACTCCCCGATCTCGATCCCTACTACTGGGTGACCGTCTTCCAGGACCAATTCACCAAAGGCATCATTTCCTCGCTCACCTCATACCGACCGCTTTTCTCATCCCTCACCTACCTCTTCAACCAGGCGGCCAGGGTCGATCTCTATGCCTTTTTCAAGTACATCATCCCCTTCTTCGCGCTCACCCCACTCATCCCGGCCGTCCTCATCGCCCGCCGATTTGCCAGATTCATTCCTCAACTCATCATTTTCCTGATTCCGCTCGTCAACGCCTCCTTTTTCCTCTACACCACGCTCCCCATCCCGCAATCGATCTTCAACTCGCTGCTCATCATCGCGATATTCTTCGCCCTTCATGCGCTCCTTTCCGGAAAAAAATTCTACTTCCACCTCGCCGGCATCGTCCTCCTCTTCGGATTTTTCTTCCATGAAATGGCGGCCATCCCCTTCATCGCCTGGCTCACAGCGCTCCTGGTCACCGAGAGAAACACCCTGCTTCGATTCGCGCAACGCAACAGGCTCACGACGGGACTGATCCTGGCGCTCATTTGTTCCAATTTTTCACTCCTTTCCCCTCTCCTCGCCTTCACGACCGACTGGACCATCAAAGTCATCGCGCTTATCGCGCAGTCGCACACGAATTTTCTCTTCCCCGCCCAATACATCAATATCGATGGCAACAACGTCGGTTGGCAGGGATTCTTCGGTGTCATGCAATACTATACCTATTACTTCGGACCAGCTTCCGCGCTCATCTTCCTCTCCCTCCCTTTCATATTCCGCCGCACCACCATCCGTTCCTGGCTCAAAAAACAGGAGGTTATCTTTCTCCTGCTCTCCCTCCTGATTTTTCTACTCATAAGTGATATCCTCCCACGATTTTTCAGTATCGCGCTGCTCCCTGAGCGCGCACTCGGATTCGTCAGCCTATTTCTTCTCGCCTTCACCCCATTCCTCCTTATCGAGCTCCGCGACCAAGCGACGACATCCCGGTACCGTTTCATTCCGCATATTCTCCTCATCGCCCTCTTCATCAATCTCGGCGGCGCGCTCTATATCAACAGCCTCAAAACATATCTCATCACACCGGCCCAGCTCAGATCCGCACAGTGGATTCGAGCGAATCTGCCCCAGCAACACATCATCTTTTCAAACGACCACCACCGTCTCCTGACATTCTATGCCGGCGCGAACGTGGACGAAATCGGGGACCCGGAACTCTACTTCGACACACATGTCCTCGACGAGTACCTCGCCGACTACACCCCGAAACAGGTTTCCCGCCCGAACACCATCCGAACGCAACTGAACGACGTTTCGAATTCCCTCGCAGACCTTGCCAACAAGCAAAATCCTTTCCAGACACATTTTCTCCTTTCCATCCGGAACGAATCAGCCAGACTCGAGAACATACTCGCTTCCATCGAGGCGGAAATCATCCTCATGGACACGAGTGACACGACTCCGGCAAAACGGTATATTTATTTTGCTGCTCCGAGTGACAAAAATCCCTACGCGAATCGCCCCTACATGATGAGAACGACACGGCAGGTCGAACCATTCATCTTCGACCAGCTCCCAGAACGGTTCCGCCGCATCTATTCGGACCAAGAAAACGCTATCTACCTATGGGAAATACTCTAAAAATTCTCGTCTTCTCCCCCTTCTACCCGCCGCACATCGGCGGACTCGAGTCCCATGCCGATGAATTCAACCGGCACATCGCACGACCCGGAGTCGATATCACCGTCTTCACCCCGCATCTTCCCGCCGATGCACCGGAAACGGAAATCATCCAAGGAAATATCCGCATCATCCGCTTCCCCGCTTGGGAACCGATACACAACTATCCGCTCCCGAAGTACGTCCCGTTCTTCCTCACCCCGAAGTTCTTCCGGATTCTCCTGTCACTCCGCAAAGAAAGACCGGATATCATCATCTCTCGGACGCGGTTCTTTGCCACCTCGCTCCTCGCACTCGCATACGCGAAAATACGAGGCATTCCTCTGGTCCATATCGAGCACGGATCGGACTATGCGAGCTTCAATGGAAGTATCAAAACATTCCTCGGGAAATGCTACGATCACGTGTTCGGACGAATAGTCCTCCGCTTCGCGGACCGGGTCATCGCCAATTCGCAGGCATCCGCTTCGTTCGTGAAAAAACTTTCCGGACGGGATGCCACGGTCATCTACCGAGGTACCAGAATCCAGGCCATTGAGCAATGCGCTCCTGATCAAAAAACAGCTAAGCTCTACCCAGAGAAAACCATCATCGCTTTTATTGGAAGACTCATTGATGGTAAGGGAACACATGATCTCATCACTGCCATCGCACAACTCAAGAGAACGGACATCGTCACCTTCATCATCGGCGGCGGTCCGGAAGAGATGCATCTCAAGAAAATGACTACGAAACACTGCCTCGAAAACCAGGTGATTTTCTTCGGAAACCTCCCCTTCGAAAAAGCCCTCGGTGTCCTGAAAACCGCGGATATCGTCGTGAACCCGAGCTATACCGAAGGACTGCCGACTTCCGTCACCGAAGCCGCCCTCTGCCGCAAGGCGATCATCGCTACCGATGTCGGAGGTACCCGGGAAGTAATTTCCGGTTCCAGCGACGGATTCCTGATACCGCCCAGACGGCCGGAGCTCATCGCGGAAAAAATCGGGTATCTCCTCGACCATCCTGACGAACGCGAACAACTCGGACGGAATGCATACGCCAGAGTATCCGAAAAATTCTCCTGGGATGAATCCGCCAAACAATACCTTGTCGTTTTTCAAGAACTCAGAGAAAATAAGAAAGGATGAAAAAGTCTTGAGCGGTCGAACCGCTCAATATAGCGGTTCGACCGCTCTAACTATTCGCTGATTGTGTATGTGCGGAATCGCCGGAAAAATCTCTTTTTCAGACAAAGGCATCTCGACCCAAGACATCGAGACAATGAATGACGCCATCAAACATCGCGGTCCCGACGATGGCGGCGCTTACATCTCTCCTGACCGAAAAGTCGGCCTCGGCCACCGGCGTCTCGCTATCATCGACCTCTCACCCCTCGGACATCAGCCGATGCGCTACCTCGATCGCTATGAAATCGTGTTCAATGGCGAGATTTACAATTTCCAGACAGAACGAGATGCTCTCGAAAAAGACGGCTATACCTTCGCCTCACATTCCGACACCGAAGTCATTCTCGCGCTCTACGACAAGTATCGGGAAAAATGTCTGGACCATCTGCGCGGAATGTTCGCCTTCGCCATTTACGACGAACAGGAGCAGACGCTTTTCTGCGCACGAGACCGGATCGGCAAGAAACCCTTCAAATACTACCTCGATGACCATGTCTTTCTCTTCGCCTCGGAACTCAAGGCTATCCTCACCCAACCCGAGTACCGGAAAGAGCCTGATTATCTTGCCATCCATCACTACCTGACCCTCCAATACGTACCTGCTCCACTCACCGGATTTATCGGCATCAAAAAACTTGAGCCTGCTCACTCCCTCACTATCGATCTCAAGACCAAGACCATCAGGAAAGAACGCTACTGGAAGCTCGATTATTCCCACAAGCTCCGTCTCTCGGAAGCCGAATGGAAAAAGCGTCTCATCGCGAAGCTCGAAGAGTCGGTCAAGCTCCGGATGATTTCCGACGTACCGATCGGGGCCTTTCTTTCTGGCGGCATCGACTCGAGCGCTATTGTCGCCCTCATGGCGAAAAATTCCAAAGCTCCGATCAAGACATTCTCCATCGGATTCGAGGAAGAGAAATACAATGAGCTCAGATATGCCAAGATTGTCGCGGAAAAATTCAAGACCGATCATACCGAATTCATCGTCAAACCCGATGCCATCGAACTCCTCCTGATGCTGGTACGCCAGTATGAAGAGCCCTTCGCCGACTCAAGCGCTTTGCCGACTTACTACGTCTCCAAACTTACCCGGAATCATGTGACCGTGGCACTCAACGGCGATGGCGGGGATGAGAATTTCGCCGGTTACACTCGCTACTCCGCTTTTCAGGTCTCGACGCTGCTCGACCGCCTCGGTTGGCTCAATCGTCTCATCGGCGTACCCATCACCCGACTCCTGGCACGATCCATACGCAACACCTTCTTCGACCGCCTACACCGGTTTTCCAAAAGTCTCTCCGATGATTACCGTCGCCGCTACCTCTCCTATACGGCCTACTTTACCAATGAACAAAAGGCGACACTCTACACGAAGCAGTTCCGAGAAAAGATGCGAGGCCAGGACACCTATGCCGTCATCGCTTCGCGTTTCCAAGAATCAGGATCGAAAAACCGGACCGAACAGGCGGTCTACGCGGATTTTGTCACCTATCTCCCCGAAGACCTCATGACCAAAGTCGATATCGCCACCATGACCGTCGCCCTGGAAGGCCGGTCGCCGTTCCTGGACCATGAACTCCTGGAACTTTCCGCTCAGATCCCCTTCGGTCTCAAGCTCAAAGGCCTGAACAACAAAAAATATATCCTCAAAGAAACACTCCGGGGTATCGTCCCCGATGAGGTCATGTTCCGCCCCAAGATGGGCTTCGGCGTTCCGATCGATGCCTGGTTCCGAGGGGAACTCAAAGACTACGCGCGAGAAAAACTTCTCGACGGCCAGCTCGTGAAACGGAATCTCTTCAAACGCTCCGCCATTGAGAGTATCCTGCACGCCCACGCATCCACCAGCGTCAACTTTTCTCCGCATATCTGGGCCCTTCTGACCCTGGAACTCTGGTTTGAAGAATACTTTTCATGAAAAGGCTCAAAAAAGCCATATGTATAAAATTATATTGATTTTTTATCAATCATATGATATATTTTCATTGAAATACTATCAATGTAATTAAATTTTATGATAAAACGGGAAATTCTCGAAAAAATACTCCACTGGGTCGGAAAGGAAAAAATCCTGATTTTGAAAGGAGCCCGCCAGGTTGGGAAAACCACCCTCCTCAAACAGATTATCGCCACACTCAAGGAACAGAATGTGGAAGCATCCACGGTCTATCTCCGAGCCGACGATCCGAAGGATTCCGTGTACCTTCAATCGACAGCCGTGTTCGAAGAATACCTCAAGAGAAACCACGGATTCCCATTGCGGTTTTCGTATGTTTTCATCGATGAGTTCCAAACCATTCCACAGGCTGGACTGTTCCTGAAGAATATATTCGACGCACACAAGGAGAAACTTCAGCTTATCGTCAGTGGATCAAGTTCTCTTGAAATCACGAAAAACACCGAATTCCTCACCGGACGCTCCATCAATTTCGACATATCACGGATCTCTTTCCGCGAATACTTCAACTACGAAAGTGGTACCGACATCCGACCGATTCCACTTTCCGACTTCGATACCCTCGCTCTTTTCCGTAAGACTTATTCGGACTCCATCACTCTTCATTTTAAAGAGTATCTCGCGTTCGGCGGATATCCGGAAGTTATAACCACAACGGAGCACAAGGACAAAGAAGCGATACTCGAATCGATCATCAAAACCTACATCGAAAAGGACATCGCTGGATTTCTCCGTATCGAAAACATAACCGGCTTCAATAAGCTTGCGAAAATCCTCTCCGACCAGATAGGGAATCTCGTCAATCTCTCGGAAATATCCACGACGACGACGCTTTCACGAAATACGACGGAAAAATATCTCGATGTCCTCGTCGGAACATATGTTTTCGATCTCGTTACACCCTTCTACCGAAATATCCGATCCGAATTGACAAAAATGCCGAAGGTATACGCGCTCGATACCGGTATCCGGAACTATTTTACGAGATCGTTTGATGCCGACCATTGTATGGACGGACATATCATTGAGAACTTCGTTTACCTCGAACTCCTCCATCAATTCAAGAAGGATTACATACATTTCTATCGGACGATCGGAGGCGCCGAAATCGATTTCGCTATAGAAAGCGCAGGAAACAGTATGATTCTCGGAGAAGTGAAGTACCGACCGAAAGCGAGCGTCCCTGTTGCCATCAAAAACTTCGTCACACGATATCCGGGCATGGTCTCAAACAAGATAGTATTCACGAAAGACACCCTCGAGAGACCCTTCGACGGAACAATCTTCCTTCCCGTAGATATCCTTCCATTCGTCGACATCGTGTCATGATTCTCCACGCCCACGCATCCACCAGCGTCAACTTTTCTCCGCATATTTGGGCCCCTCTGACCCTGGAACCCTGGTTTGAAGAATACTTCGGATAATGGTAAAATGGCCAATATGCGATATTTTCTGTCATTTCGAGTGAAGCTCGACGACCCAGACGACTTCGCTGAACACCTCTCGCGATGACCGATGAAATTAATCAACTTGCCAGAAACACATGCGACGACATCACCTCCGGTATCTCTCCGATCCGCTTTCAAGAAAAACATTCGAAATATCCGCCTTCGAGGAAAAAGACGATCACATCGTTTCGGGACTTCTCACCACCGAAGACACCTGGTATCCGATCATCAACGGGATACCGCGCATCCTCATACACGAACTCAAGGAAAATCTCCTGCAAACACATCAGGATTTCTTCGATGCCTGGAAAAAGCAACTCCCGGAACATGTCCGAAACGAGTGGCGACAAGCCATCGATGCGATTCCCGATCTCGACGCCTTTTGGAGACACCAGAAAAAAACCGCTGAGAGCTTCGCCTACGAATGGAAATATATCTACCAGGAAAATACCTACGAGAAAAACAATTTTTTCCATTTTCTCTCTCCCTTCATCCGCGAACCGGACCTGAAAGGGAAAAAAATGCTCGATATCGGGTGCGGCTCCGGACGATTCACCAAGTGGGCCGCCCTTTCCGGAGCGGAAGTCTCTTTCGGTTCCGATCTCGGCGAAACCGTCGAGGTCGCCTACGAGATGACCAAGGACATCCGAAACGTCTGTATCGTCCAATCGGATATCTATCGGATGCCTTTCTTCGACACCTTCGATATCTCCTACTCCATCGGCGTCCTCCACCACCTCCCGCGTCCGAAGCAGGGATTTCTCAAACTTCCAAAGACCCTCAAAGCAGGTGGGAAATTCCTTATCTGGGTATACAATCGCCGCAACAATGCCCGCGCCATCTACTTCTATGAACCACTCCGGAATCTCCTGAAGAAACTACCGAAACCGGTCCTCTTCAAACTCTGCTACATCCCTGGCCTTGCCGTCCATCTTATCAACCTCCTCGGAAATCTGCTCACGAAAATCGGATTGGCATCGCTCGCGCAGAAACTCCCCTTCGCGTACTATGCCCATTTCCCTTTCAATATGAAGCTGAACGACGCCTTCGATGTCCTTGCGACCCCGAAAAGCAACTACTACTACAAGGAAGAGATCGAGAAGTGGTTCGGGGACGGGCGACTCAGAGATATACGATCGTTCGAACATCCGGAAGCCGGCATCACCTGCATCGGCATCCACTAAAAAGAGAGAATATATCTTTTACTCTGATTCAGTAGAGTAAAAATTCTCATTCCAACTTTAATCAAGCAGATAAGTATGAACGAAAAAACTCCGGTGGAATCCGAGTTCCTTCTCTATACCACCCCTGAAGGATTCATACGCATCGATGTCCTGTTTCAGGATGAAACTGCCTGGCTTACCCAAAAGCGGATGGCGGAACTTTTTGGTGTCGATATACGAACAGTCAGCGAACACCTGCAGACTATATTCAACAGTGCTGAATTAAAGCCGGATTCAGTTATCCGGAAATTCCGGAATACCGCCTCGGATGGTAAATCATACCAAACCCAATTCTATAACTTGGATGCCATTATTTCCGTCGGCTACCGGGTCAATTCCGAACAAGCGACTCGTTTTCGTGCCTGGGCGACACGCACGCTTCGCGAATATATTGTGAAAGGATTCGCCATTGATGAGGAACACCTCAAAAACGGTCGTCATTTCGGAAAAGACTACTTTGACGAACTGCTCGAAAAAATACGCGAGATACGTGCGAGTGAACGGAGGTTCTACCAGAAAATCACGGATATCTACGCGCAGTGCAGTATCGACTACGATAAAGATGCGACCGTAACGGAAACATTCTATAAAACCGTCCAAAACAAACTTCACTTCGCCATAACCGGGTACACCGCCGCCGAGCTCATAGCCGAACGCGCGAAAAACACTGACCCAAATATGGGGCTTTCGACATGGAAAAACGCCCCTAAAGGGAAGATTCTCAAGACAGATGTCGTCGTAGCAAAAAACTATCTACACGAAAAAGAACTTTCGGGGCTGAACCGGATCGTTTCGATGTACCTCGACTACGCCGAAAATCAGGCGAAAAAGGAGCGAGCAATGACCATGCACGATTGGACCAGGAAACTCGATGCCTTTCTTGGATTCAATGAATACGAAATTCTTGATAACCCCGGAAAAGTTTCACATGAAGTCGCCAAACATCTCGCGGAAAACGAATACGAGAAATTCCGCGTCACACAAGATCGATCATTCGAGTCGGACTTTGATCGAGAAACAAAAAAATATCTGGATAAATCCGCGTGATTTTTATGCCCAAGAAAAAAGTCATTCATATCATCCAATCACTGGATAACGGCGGGTGTGAGAATATGCTTCTTCGAATGCTTCCTCTTCTTTCCGACGGCTTTGAGCACGGCATCCTCACCCTTCGGGAACCCGGCGAACTCGCGCCACGCTTCACGGAAAAAGGGATCCCAGTAACCACCATCAATTGGGGCGGGTTTTTTGATTTTCCTGGTTACCGGCGGCTTCTTTCGGAAACCAGGCTCCTCGCTCCCGATTGCATCATCACCTACCTCTTCCATGCCGATATGATCGGTCGCCTTTTCCTCCAACCCGCCCTCGGGTGGCGGATGCCACACGGCAACTCCATGCCTATCGTCCCTTTTCTCCGAACCACCTACAATCATCAGAAATACCTCGTCGCCCGTATTCTTGAGTGGCTGACACGCCCGTTTGTCCGACAATATCTCGCCAACTCCGAAGCGGTCAAGGATTTCTACACCGAGCATCTCGGCGTGCAGCCCGAAAAAATCACGGTCATCCCCAATGGTATCGATATCGATTATTTCGATTCCATCATACCCGATAAAGCATTGAGGGAATCGCTCGGTATCAAGTCCGACGACTTCATCGTCATCTGCGTCGCAAATCTCCATCCGAACAAAGGCCACCGATACCTCCTCCAGGCCTTTGAAGCCGTTTACAAAAAACACCCCGAAACATATCTCTTAATTGTCGGCGATGGTGTAGAACGTGCCCATCTGAAAAATCAGATACACGGATACGCCTCAAAAAACAACATTGCTTTTCTCGGTCGTCGCACCGATGTCCCGGAGCTGCTCAAAATATCCGACTGTTTCATTCTTCCTACGCTCTTCGAAGGACAGTCAAATGCGCTCCTGGAAGCGATGGGCAGCGGCCTCCCCGTCATCACGACTGATATTCCGGAGAACCGGTCACTCGTAGAGAACGATAAAACCGGTTTTTTGGTACCCCTGAAGTCATGGAAAAAAATCGTCGAAATAACGATTGCTCTCATAGCTGATAAGGAACTCCGAAAAAAATCCGGCAGAACAGGTTGCCGATTTCTTGAAGAAAATTTCTCGCTTAAGTCTTCGGCGAATTCATTCAGCCAATTTTTAAAAAACCTATGAAGTGCGCCATTCTCATATCCCTTTATAACGCCGAAAAAACTCTCGATAAAACCTTCGAGAGTCTTCAGGCGCAGACCTGGCAGGATTTCCGAATCATCGCCATCAATGATTGTTCGAAAGATGACACATTGGCCCTGCTCAAGAAATGGCAGGGACAATTCGGGACAGAAAAGTTCCTTCTCATCGACAACGAGCGGAATATCGGACTCACGAAGTCTCTCAACAAAGGACTCGGCCAGATCACCGAACCCTATACGGCGAGAATCGATGCCGATGACCGATGGGATATAACCAAGCTCAAAAAACAGATCGACTATCTTGAAAAATACCCGGGATGTGGCCTGCTCGGGACCTGGTACACCAATATCTCATCGAAAAACGAAAGTGAAGTTACTCCACCGGTAACAGATGCCGAAATCAGGAAGTCCATCTTCCAGAAGAATCCATTCGCTCATAGTTGCGTCATCTTCAAGACGGACCTCGTCAAACAAGCCGGAAAATACGATGAATCCGTTCGCTACGGACAGGATTATGACCTCTGGCTCAGACTCTTTCCGAAAACAACATTCATGAACATCCCTGAATTTCTCTGCTCTCGCAATATCGAGGGAACTCTGACGTCGAGCGGGAAGAATCAACACACCCAAATGCTTCAATGCGTAAAAACCCAACTCAAATATCTCGAACTCTACGATCGTCCCTGGAAAGAATACCGATTCATCATCGAGCCACTCAGCGTCGCACTCGCTCCGGAATGGCTACGAAAGCTCAAACGGAAAATCTTCTAAAGATATGAATGTTTTTCTCCCGTTCAAGATCAAAGATATAGGCGGAACAGCGACTTTCGCGAAAAATTTTTCCGATGCTGCCCAAAAAAGAGGCATGCGGATTTCAAACGGATTTTCTCTCGATTTCGATACCCTTTTCATTATCGCCGACTGCTCACTCTGGTATCCTCTCATCGCGAAACTCCTTAAAAAAAAGATTGTTCAGCGCCTCGACGGTGTATATCATCCTGCCACTCCCGCCGGAAAATGGTATCCGCTCTATAATCTGAAAATGCAGATCATCCATAATTTCCTCGCTGATGTAGTTATCTACCAGAGCGAATTCAGCAAGCTTTCCTGTGAAACGTTCCTCGGAAAAACAGGCGCCCTTCAAACTGCCATCATCTACAATGGCGTCGATACGGATAAGATACCAAAAAAAACAATCCCTCGACCCGGGGATCCTTTCCCGATACGGCTCATCACCTATGCTAAATTCCGCAGACACGATCAGATCGAGCCGATCATCGAATCAGTAAAGCTCCTTGACCCGAAAAGATTCACTCTGGATATTTATGGATCGTATACCGATAATCTGGCAAGTCTCTTCAAAAACCTCCCCGAGAATACTCTCTTCCAAGGGAAAAAATCGAATGAGGACCTACTAAAGACACTCTGCCGATACGACATATTTCTCTTCTCAGACCAATCCGCCTGCCCCAACAGCGTCCTTGAGGCCCTGGCTGCCGGCCTGCCTGTCGTCGCCTTTGACCGTGGTAGTATTCCGGAACTCATCAAACCAGGATATAATGGGGAGGTTATTCCTCTTAAAAAAGACTATCTGTCTTTCTCTCATTCATACCCTTTTGAAAAAACAGATATTAATACCTTTGCGCAATCTATCATAACTATTTCAGGAAAAATTTCCTATTATTCAAAAAATTCAATGATAGGAAGACATGAACATTTTTCACTTTCAAGGATGATGAAAGAATACCAAGATCGATTCATTAGAATTAATTAAGCAGGATTCCAGATTTAATTACACCTCTATGCTGCAAATTGTCAAAAGAATAATTGAGACCGGACTGAAGATACGTGGATTGAAACTTGTTCCTGCAAATAAAGATGAACCGTTTAGTCCGGATATGGAGGACGATTTCAAAAAAATATATACTCTAACAAAACCTTTCACTATGACCTCAATAGAGCGCATGTATGCTCTATACAAAAGCACCCAGCATATTGTTCGAGCAAAAATACCCGGGGATATCGTCGAATGCGGTGTTTGGAAGGGTGGAAGCGCCATGGTTTCAGCGCTCACTCTTCTACAACTTGGCATAACCGACCGCGATATCTATCTTTACGATACGTATGAAGGGATGAGCGAACCGACAGAAAAAGATGTGCACTTCACAGGAACATCAGCAAAATCAAAGTGGTGGAAATCAAAAAAACAGGCCCATAACGAGTGGTGTTATGCCTCGATTGAAGAGGTAAAAGAAAATCTCGCTGCCACTGGATATCCACAAAAAAGAATTCATTTTATAAAGGGTCCGGTTGAATCTACCATTCCAGCTACTGTTCCGGAAAAAATTTCAATTCTTCGCCTGGACACCGACTGGTACGACTCCACATACCACGAGCTTATACATCTTTACCCATTGATTTCAGATAATGGGTTTTTAATCATTGATGATTATGGCTGTTGGCAGGGAGCAAGAGATGCTGTTAATACGTATTTCGAAAAAGATGCAGAACCAGTCTATCTCAGTAGAATCGATTACACTGGCCGCCTAGCAATTAAAAAAAGTTAATTTTTCAGCCACAAAACTTATGGACTACTCAAAAACATGGCTCTATCATCAGACAGACAATAGAGACCACCTGCTCAATGCCAAGAAGCGACTCTCCTTTGTAATCAAGAACATATCCCATCTGAAAGGGGTAACCGATATCATCGATCTTGGTTTTGGTGACGGATTCTTACTCACCGAACTCCGCAAAAAGAATTTTAACGTGAGTGGTATTGATTTCGTCGAAGAAAACGTGAGGATAACCAAAGAAATTACCAAACTAGGCGAGCGTTTAAAATTCGGATCAGTTACGGATATTCCCTTCGCCGACCAATCGTTCAATCTTGCCATCTCAACTGAGATGTTTGAACATCTCACTCCCTCCGATCTTGAGACTGGTCTTAAGGAAATCCATCGTATATTAAAACCATCAGGATTTCTTATAGTCACAGTCCCCTACAATGAAGACCTCGAAAAAAAACGAGTATGCTGTCCAGACTGTGGTTGCAAATTCCACCTATGGGGGCACCAACAATCCTTTAATGATGCTAACTTATCAGAAAAATTTTCAAAGCACTTCTCAATTCAAAAAGTTCAGAAACTGTATCCTATGAGTTCAAGCTTGAACCTGTTCGGATATATAGAACTCATCACGCGTATAATAAGAAAAAAATATAAAGGGTATTATATTCTGCTTCAGGCAAAATGACGTGTCTTGTGAAAAAAAGGATCCTATTCGTATCAATGGCAGCCTACCCCTTATTTAATAAGGGCGCTGGACTTGCGTATGGAGGAGCTGAACTTGATCTATATACCATAGCGACAACACTTGATTCTGACTCTTTTGAAACTCACTTTCTTACCGGGGACTTCGGTCAAAATGAACTCGAAAAATACGAACAAGTCACCGTTCATCGCGGACAAAAGATCGTGAACTCCAACTACATGTCTGGAGCATGGAATTTCCTTCGTTTTCTTAATATCGTTCGAAAGATTAACCCAGATATTATCTTTACCGAAGCTGCCGGATGGCTGACAGTTGAATGCATAATCGCGAAGCTCCTTCTGGGGAAAAAACTCATTTTTAGAAGCGCTCACATTAAAAATATCAACGGGTTCACCGACTCGAGAGGATACGGGTACCTCTATAGGAGACTCATCAATCATATTGATTGCTTCATCCTCCAAAATGATCAAGATATACCCACATTCCACTCAAGTTTTACATTCACACAAAAGGTTCTCGTGATAAGAAACCTCCAAACAATTCCTCAAACCGACCCCTTGCCACAAGAACGGAGGAAAAACTGCCTCTGGGTTGGCAGATCCGAAGAAATCAAAGACCCGAGACTATTCATCGAAGTAGCAAAATTGCTTCCTGAAAGCTCCTTTGTCATGATAGCTCCTGAGACGAATAAGGCCCTGTTTCATGATCTGAAAAAGTCTGCACAAGAGGTAAGGAACCTGCGATTCATTCCCGGACTAGATAGGGAAAGTCTCATGCCTTTTTTTGCCGAAGCGCTATTCCTTATAAATACATCTCAAGCAGAAGGATTCCCAAATGTCATTCTGGAAGCTCTGAAACATGGCACACCCATTATTTCGGCCAGGCTTGATTTTGACTCCATTCTCAAGAAACATGGGTGCGGAATTATAAGCGGCGACTCTCCGGAGCAAATCGTCAAAACCATAAATGGCGTGAGCAAAACAGCCTGGTCTGCCTACTCACAAAACGCTTATGCATTTTCCCAAAAACACTTCAATATCGTAAATGGCATCAAGAAATATGAGAAACTCTTTCTTCAAATATGAACAGCTTCTTCGAAACAGACCGCGGATTTGGCATCCCGGATTTATCATTCACAAAATAATTCAGAATGAGGTGATGGAATTTTCAAGACTCATAACTTCGGAAAATTCTGGATCCGTTCTAGATTTTGGCTGCGGAAAATCCCCCTTTAGAAACTACTTCAAGCAGTATCAAGGTGCCGATGTCGATAGATTGAACAAAGACCCTGATTTCCTCATTGATAAAGAAAGCAATCGGATCAATAATCTTGCGAATCAATCAGTCGATAATATTATTTCCATAGAAGTTATAGAACATGTGCCCAATATTCAACTGTTTATTCATGAAGCCTCACGAATCCTTAAGCCTTCCGGCTATTTTCTCATTGTCGCCCCTTTCGTTTACAACTATCATGGTTCGGATGACTACTGCCGGTATTCAAAAAATTATTTTCTGAATAACGGACTCTTTAAGGATTTCGATATCGTGAGAATTAACAGTACTCCGAACGACTTTATTGAATTCCTTACTTTCAATATGAGTCACTTTATTGGTATATTTCCTATCATACGATTTTTCTACCCTGTATTTTTTTTAATAAACATCTCTGGAATTGCACTATCGAAAATATTTAAACTTTTCTTTTTGATGGCCGGACTAGTCTCACCGAAATTCACTCATCTTTACAAAAACTCCTTCCTCCTTTTCCCGTTACAAATATCTGTCACTCTCAGAAAAAAATAAGCCCATGAAAACAATAGAGCTTTTCCAGCCATTTCTAAGAAAACATATCCTTAATTTCGGACTGAATCTTAAATATTTTTCATTTGTCGTCAAACATCGACCGATGGGGCATAGACCAAAATCCTCGCTCACGCCAGACCAGGCATTTTATGTGAAAAAAGGAAGGTGGATATCAACAATCCGAAAAATCATTGGAATTCCTAATATTCAAGTCCGATTCGGTAAATCTGACCTTTTCTTCACCTATGGATCACTACTGATCACAAACAAACCTTATTGTATTTACATCGAAAGCGGAACAGCAATCTTCGATTATGATCCAAGTCTGGCCAGGCATCCGGTCGCACAGCTTATAGTAAGATTGGCGATACTCAAGAAGAACTGTCGCCGCCTTATTTTCATGAGCAAAACCGCTGAAACAGGTTTTCTGAATACTCTTCATGTTTCCCCGCAGGAACTAAAAAAAATAAAGGCTAAGTGCGATGTTTGTTATCCAATAATACGGAACCCGGTTAAAAATTACGTCACCAAGCCGAAGAAAATAAATACCCAAGGAACAATAAGATTTTTATACATTGGTACTTTCTATATCAAAGGAGGACTTGAGGTGGCACGAGCATTTTTGAGATTGAAAAAAAACTATTCGAATGTATCCCTGACACTTATTTCCGGTTTAGATATGATATACCAGAAAGACAAGGATTTTTTAGCAACAATACAGGACTTACAATTACTCGAATCAGCATTTAGCGAGAACGAACTCTTTGAAAAATTCTACCTCACACACGATGTATTCCTCTATCCAACATACCGAGACAGTTTTGGTCTCATACTATTGGAAGCCCTATCTGCAGGCCTTCCAATTATCGGAACCGATCAGTATGCCACATCCGAGATGATTATCGACGAAAAGAATGGGATTTTGTTGAAAAATAATCCTATGAGGGACTATTGTCAACGTACTTTTGTGTTCAAAGGAAAGTATCGACAACCGATTGATTTCTACACCCAATTCTTCTCTCTTCAAAAAATTGGGGGGTTTAGAAAGGTAGAGGATGAACTTTACTATGCAATGGAGAAAATAGTAAAAAACCCCGAACTCATTGAGCGGTACTCAGCCGGAGCGATCGAACTCTACACAGAAAAATTCGACGCGGATAGATTATCGAATCAAATCGAGTCTATCTTTCTTAAATCTCTCGAAAAGGAATAGTTTCTAACAAAATCCGCTCTCCTTACATCGATATCTCATCAACATCATAAAGGATATAATTCTCATCCATCATAATTACATGATAAGGATATGACTGATGGTCGATATAAGTTACAAAATACCGAAATCCCCATTTCTTTCGTAATGATTCTACCTCCTCCGCCGTCAGCTTACCATATGTTTCTCGCCAATCTATAATCACCGGCTTAAAACGTCCTTGGCTTTTTTGTAAATAATACTGCCTAGAAAGCTCACCTCTAGAGAGAGCATCCATTCGATCTCGCCATATCGGTAAACTGGATTGGGTAAAACCAAACACCTTAAAACTAGCGACTGATGCGTGCCGCGGCGGACCATTCCAATCGGGAGGTGACAAATAAGGAACAGCACGATGGTCAAACAAGTATTTCTCGATCGGACTTCCAGCAGCCGGCATCTGTGGTTTCTTAAAATATTCTATTGATTTCTCGAGATTAGGGATAGCTTTCCCTTCATACCGGTCAATAACTTTATAATGGTTAACAAAAAATAAATACGTGCCTCCGATCACTAGTATGTAAATCCATTTCCATAGCGACAATTGTGTCTGGAAAAAAGGAAAACGATTTATTAAATATCTAGGTAAAGTCACTATGACTATAGCTAGTGAAACGTACATCGATAGGTATACGAGATAGATAATCCTGAAAGAATAAAGCTGGAAACCTTTCAACCACGGGACCTCAAAAGTAACCAAATAAAAAACGACGAAACCCATTAGCGAAAAAAAAGATATCAAGCCGAGCCTAGATAATTCTTTTCTCTTTTCACGTAAAAACCAAAACAAGAAAGTCATGGCCCCTGCCAGCACCAGTAAATAAAGAGAAAATAATATCCATGATCCATATGAAATATACGGAAGAGCCATATAAGGGGCGCGAAAATAGACCCAGGTCCAAATAAACTGTTCCGTGGTCAACCGCATCGGACCGACCACATCATGACTCGCCACTGCTAGGATAAACCAACCGCCAGAAAGAAAATACACGCTTATAGGAATAATGAGTTGGGTAAATGGAAATCCTTGTTTAACCGCTACCCTCGGCTGCATCTGACGGCATCGTCGATACATCTCGACCAGTTGTTCAAGAACAGTGGTCGCCAGTAGGACAAGAAACACCAACATGGAATTAGATACATGAATAAGTGTCGCGATTCCGATAACAATCCAAGGAGCTATTTTTCTTTCCTCTAAAAAGAAGGCTACCGCTAAAAATGAAAGGGCGACACCAATCGATCTTGGTGCTAACCCACCGTCAATATGCATAAACGGCCCATAGAGCCAGGCCGGTGGGTCATACAAATATCCTGTTGCATGAAATACAGCCACGAGAGGGACAACCAAAATATTATCACTGAATATTCTGGCTATTCGGAACAAGGCAATGTAGAGAACAACTAGCGAAATAATGTAGAGAATCATACGCCATCGTTCCTCTTCAATGGAGAAAGTTGGTCCAAGTGAGACTAGGGCTCCATAAAATGGGTATACACCGCTTGCCTGCGCAGCATCAGCATACCAATCACCAGGGGAACTCTTCGGATCAATAAAACGAACCACTCCCGGATCATGAATCCGTCGGTCAGGACCAACACCCAATGGATGCATACTAAGTTCGAAAATCATCAGGAGAATCAGGATACCCAACTGCTTCCATGGTAGGTGCCTAAGATTACCAGATATCTTTTTCATAAAAGGCTCTATATATTACTGGAAACAATAGATCTTACAGTACTTCTTTTTCCCCTATAAAAAGTCATATCTAATATCTTCCTTTCTCCGTATAACTCCAAAGTAGGTGACCTGAAAAGTTTATGAGAGTGGTAAAGACAGCTACAGCAAATAAAACTGAGAAATCATGGAGATTCAAAATGGTCACCCCGATATGCATAAATGCTAAAGTAAGGAGTGATGTAGAGCCGATCACGATGATAAACTTCGCTGCCTGCCAGCGTATATCCCCTTCAGTAGCATGAAAAGTCCAAAAGCGATTAACTAAAAAGCTCCACACGATGGCAACACTCAAAGAAAGTGTCCGCGCCCAGAGATAGTAGAAGTCTTCGCAACGCGTTAGGAAGTAATAGACCCCCACATCAATACTCAGTGCTATCCCGCCAGTGATCACAAACTTCACTAGTTTCCTAAATGGAAATTGTTGTAACAGATTTTGGAACATGGAAAATTTAGATTTAGAAATTTTTCCTAGGCGTAAAACGAAATCTGAGAAAAGTCAACAAAGCAACAAAGAAATCAGAGCAGCGGATCTTTTTTCCTTCCTGTACTGTACGTGGGCTGTAGGACACAGGGATTTCTATGATACTTACTCCTGAAAGAATTAGCTTAGCTGTTATTTCGTGGTCCGTCTCAAACCCCGTAGTCTTTATATTAAAATCCTGCAAAATATTGGTAGGATAAATCTTATAACCTGTCAGCGTATCTGTAATCCACTGACCAAAGAGAACTTTCGCCCAGAGAGAAAGAATGAAATTTGCTACCCAAGTAGCCACAGATTTATCTTTGTTTTTCCCTGGAAAGAATGAGCGTCCATTGACTTCAATTTCTCCCAAAATGCGACTGCCGTAGATAGCCGTTGGAGTCTTTGCACTGAGAACAGCCTTAAGCATTGGGATATAATCATGCGGATCATACTCAAGATCGGAATCCTGGATGAGAATATAATCGCCAGTAGCCTTTCGAATTCCTAACCGAACCCCATCCCCTTTTCCTTTATTTGCTTCAATACGGAATAAACGAACCTCTGCAAACTGCTTTACGATTTCAGATGTTCTATCGTGTGATCCATTATCAACAACAATGACCTCTCGTTCAAACCCAATCGAGTGGATATCCACCTGAAGAATACATTCTAAGAGTTTCCCAATAAAGGCCTCTTCGTTGTAAGCCGGGATAATAATCGACACTTTAGGCATACTATTAGCTCACCCCCCGAACTTTGGATGGAATTACCGATTGAGGAAGAGGACTGCTTTTGATACTTGTATTTCTTGGTTGCCACAAAAAAAATTGAAATAAGGTGATAAGGCATTGGATACCATCCCATACAGTAATCTTCTTCCCTTGCTCCAAAGTCCTTGCTTCGTAACTTACTGGTATTTCAAGTATAACATGCTCACTCCGAATGAGTTTCGCCATAAGTTCCATATCATAATCCACTCCTTCGCGTACAAAACGGAGATTCCGGAAAACGCGCGCATTAAAACCCTTGATACTCGTGAAGGGATCACTGGTAAAACGCTGATAGAGGAGAAGCATGAGAACACTCAGACTGATGCCTCCGTATTTACTAATAAGGTAAAGTAGCCCTTTTTTCCCATAGACACGCTCAAGGGTGCCGTTCAAATCTTGAGTCCGATAGGCTCGACTGCCATAAACCGCCGAAAATTCTTGACTGACGAGAGGAGCCACAATCCGCTGAATATCCTCTACCCGATACTCTCCATCGGATGGGAAGAAAACAATGATATCACCCTTAGCTCGCTCGATTCCCAAACGATAGGCCTTACCCCGACCGGACTTCCCACTCACCTGATAAGCTCTGATGCCTTCCTCGCGTCTGGCTATTTCATAAGTCTGATCACTTGATCTACCATCAATAAGGAGTATTTCTTTATCAAGTTTCCATCGAGTAAAATGAAGAGCCTTGAGTTCCCGGAGTACCTGTTTGATCGTCCGTTCTTCATTGAAGGCCGGAACAATGATCGATACTTTTTGAGAAACATGGGTCACTCGCTTTTGGAGCTCTCCCTCCACGACCTGCAACAATTCTGATACTGTGCGGCTCCCAAGATGCTTCCCTTTTTCGCCCTCCAAGTCGATCCAAACAACCTTATCAAGTGGCTGATCAAAGGCATTTGCATCAAAAGGCACATAGGGCACTTCACCTGAAACATCAGCTGGGGGCTTCTGAAAGAAAAAGCGAGTAACGAGATCCTGAGCTGGAAAGGCACCCTCAATCTTACGCCCCATATACCACAGAAACGCCTTGACCAAAGTCGTAGCGTCTTCCCCCATAATGTCGAAGTCTCGAGCAATGTTCCCGATAAATACTTTTTCGGCTTTAGTATTAGCCTGGATCGCTTCCGCTACCCCTGAAGTCAAATACGATGGAAACAAAGAAGAATACTGAGTACCCGGGCCATAAATAATAATATCTGCTTCCTGAATGGATTTTTCAGCCGCCTTACTCAAAGCAGGCAGTTCTTCAAGATTGCGAAGCATGCGAATATTGTCGATCTTGTGCTCCCCAAACTGATACTTGGATTGATCAAGGTAATCATGCAAAAGAAAAATTTCCTGAATCCGCGAGGAATCCTGAGAACTAACGATACTCGCTTCATCATGCAAATATTGCCCATGCTGTTTCATAGCCACCAGCACTCGGTTTTCTCCATTGGTCAAATTGAGCACCCGCTCTCCTATCTCAGTGAACGAGGAGAAATGTGTCACGGCCTGATTAAAGTCCTGACCATTAACCAAATAGCAGCCAGCAAATAAGATATTCCCAAGTGATACATCACTAAAAGGAAAATCTGGAAAGTCAACAATACGCTGCTCGTAATATCGGAGAAAAGTATCGAGGTAGCGACTCAGCATCCTCATCTGACGGAGTGAAAGTTCCTCTCGTTTCTCGATAAGCTCATGGCTAGAAAATGTATGACTCGTAATATCTCTAACCGCATCCAAGAGCGTAATTGCCGTAGCAGTATCCATAGGATCCGGAAAGCGGTACTCGATAAGAAAGAGTAGGGCTTGAGAAGCACTGTCTTGACGCTGTTGGAGAAAACGGGAAATATTTTTTCGTACATCTGATGGCCCCAGCATGCCGGGGATAAAACGTCGCAAGAGACCCGTTGACAAACCATCATCATACGTATTCACCAAAAGCGTAAGCTCAATATCCGGATAGCGTAACAGGGCTTCGGTAATAGCGCCCGTTCCCCTTCCGCCAGAAAACATGGCGACACGAAGCTTTTCTGACAAACGCTTTGCTTCCTTGAGTACTTTTTCTTTTTTCTTAAAATAAGCCTCTAGTGCTCGTACATTACTTATGTCATTCACGCCTATTGTTTCTTCGGCGGTCTCCAAACGGTACGCATTCACTGGCCTATCACCAACATTAAATCGCGACAGAAGTGGCAAAAAATTCCACTCTTTAGTGGCCTCACTCAACACAACCCCTTCCTGATTCACCTGCTTATAGATCTCTTGAAGACGCTTGGTGTCACATGCAAATACCCCGCAATCACTTTCTCCAATCAAAGGCATTATTTTCCCCTCTCTCTGTTCTAAAACCTCAACTAATTTTCCATTATTATCGAAAACATAGTGCGTATATGGATTCTTTCTCTGAACAAGTGGGAGTGTAAGTTTATTTCCTGGAAAAGATTGATGAATTTTCTGGACAGCACGAACGGTCTCGCTACTGATAGCCACTTGGTCTCCCCAAATAATCAACGTATAGGGCGTAGTAATATGCGGAACGGCTTGATAGATGGACTCAGCCATACCTCGAGAATCTTTGATCACGGGAGCTTCGAACTTCCCGGGTAAATATTTTTTGAGAATAGGTATCACATCACATGCTGCCTCAGGAGAAAGGACAAAAAAAAGCCGTCCGCAAACTGGCCCTAATAACTCAATCAATCTATCCAGTATCGTTCTCCCGTGGATTGGATACAAAATTTTTGCTTTATCATAGCCGAGACGACTCCCCTTTCCGGCCGCAGGAACAACTACGGTCCAGAGGGAAGGATTAGGCTCCTGAACAAGTTGTGTCTCAATATCGCGCGTAGTGTAGATATTCATTACAGCAATACAGTAAGTTCATTAACAGTTGATAATACCATAGCTGGATTAAAACGGACAAACTCCTCTTGACGATTCTTTGGTGCTATGGCAATAACTGCAATACCGGCGGCTTGAGCGGCCTGTATACCGTTCCCTGCGTCCTCAATAACCACGCAGTCTTCTGGAGTAAGCTTAAGCTTCTTCACTGCTAGAGTGTAAATATCAGGTGCTGGTTTAGCTCGCTCTACCATGCTGCCATCAATCACAAATTCAAAAGCTTGAGCGTAACCACTTTTCTTGAGAAAAAGTTCCACTGTCTGACAAGAAGCTGAAGAAGCGAGAATCAGACGATACTTTTTGTGGAGATTACAGACGAGCTCCTCGCTCCCGTCTACCACCCTCCCCTCTTGATCCAAAAGCGAAAGAGCTCGTCGTCGCTTCTTCATGGTTAATTCTCGAACCACATCCGATGTAACCACTTGATGATTTTCAAGAAGAATCTTTTTTATGGCTTCATCGGTTCGCATACCGGCGATAGCAGCATATGAAAAATGCCTAATACCTACCGCCTGTAATACCTCTCTGTAAGCCCGTTCATGACAATCGGTGGAGAGGAATAACACTCCATCCATATCAAAGAGGATGGCCTGGAACTTTCTAAAGTTATTTAACATATTTTTTAGCCACCATCTTAGTCTGGCCAACCCAGTACTTGATCGGAATACGGCTAAAACCAAGGGCTTCTATAATTTTTTTAGCTACCCCAAAAAGCTTGAAATACGATGACGCGCGCTCCAGCACGTATCCAAGCTCGAGTGTTTGCCAATGACGCGTAACAGCAACAATCTTAAATCCATGCTTTTTCATCTCACGGCGAATCGTTAGCGGCGTATAATAGGTCAAATGAACACTCAAAAGAAAGGGCCATTTTCGTCCTAATAACATTGCAGGTAAACTGGCGAAATCAGGATAGTTTACCACGAGGATGCCACTAGGTTTGAGGATAGTATAAATTTGATCGAGCTCTTTTCCTGGATCAGGCAAATGCTCAATCACGTCCCAGAGCGTAATAAGATCAAAACTTTCAAGATCAAAAATCTGCTCCGGAAGCGTACCGGTCCTTACATCTAAGCCATGTTCTTTTCGAGCATACTCAGATAGCCAGTAACTAGGCTCCACTCCGATAGGTGAAAGTCCTACCTGTTTTGCTGCTCGAAGAAAAGCGCCCCCAGCACAGCCAACATCCAACACTTTAGTTTCGGGCAATAATTTTAGTTGGTATCTCTCTGACAACTCTTTCAGAGCTTCTACGAATGTCCGGATGCGCATGTTGTCCTGCTTGATAAATGCTCGATCTTCGCCTCCCGCATAAGCTTCTATAATCCGATCGGGACTAAGACGAGGGTTAAGGTAGACGAGTCCGCACTTGGCGCATCTGACTACCTGTTCAAAAAGAGCCTGATCGCTTGAGGATCGGTATACCGTGGTCAGAAACTCATTCGTTAGTTCTGCAGGGAAGGTAGCATCGTAGACAATCGTAAACGCATCGGTCGAACACAACGGACATACAATCATCCTAAAATCAGACATAGGCTTTTGATCAAGCTTGGCAGTTACTTTTTAGCAGTATACAACTACTCACTTCACGGAACAATAAAAACATAATCATTCGCTTTAGCTGAAAAAATAACGCCACAAGCCATCAAATCGAGTCTATCTTTCTTGAATCTCTCGAAAAGGAATAGAAATAAACAACCAAAAGACCTATCGTCACCATAACGACAAAGGTATTCACATAGAAAGCGCCAGCGGTGAATACTCCGAGTGTCTCATGAGTCAAAGCAAACGCTAAGACTGCGGCTACATTGGCCAGAGTATAAACCGATGTAACAACCGAAACCTTCTTGTCGGCAGTAAAATGGGTTGCCAGATAACTCTTAAGCGGGAGCAACAATACGGCAGGGAGAAGTAGCCAGACAATCTCCGCACTCGACGCATACCGGTCATCAAAAAGCAAAGGAAAGGCTGTCGAAAGAAATACAGAGATTCCAAAAATAATGAAAATTCCAGGTAATAAGTTATACAAGACCATCCGCCATCCGTCCAAATGAATACCTGAAAAAAACTTTGGCAAGTACATCGAAGCGATAGCGCCGATATAACCGCTCACACTCGAGTACATGAAAAAAGCCACTTGAAATACGGCAACCTCAGCAAATCCATAAAAAAATCCGATAATTATGAGTGGGAGCGTTTCGGAAACACTAAAAATAAACTTTTGACCGGTGACTGAAAACCCATAATAAATATCTAATTCATTATCTACCGACACAGCTTCATAGAGTCTGTCTTTCTTTGAATGCAACCAAATTTCAATTGAAAATCCGACTGACAAAAGCATGTTGGTCAGAAAATACGTGGCGACAAGCACCGTCAATGACGCCTCCGTCGAAAGCGCCATCCAAAGAGAGAGAAAACTTATCCCTGAAACAAGAATGGATCTCCAGGCAACCGAGAAGAAGTCTCTACGCCCTTCATAAAAAACATACCAGGTATTAAACGCATAAAACGGAGCGAAAGCAGCCGCTACGAACAAGAGCGCGCCGAGAGGAATCTCTTGGCTATCAGAGTGATAAAAACCGTAAGCAAG
>JAUPWI010000025.1 GCA_030916545.1 Patescibacteria group bacterium
ATATCCTTATGCAAAAAATACTCCTGCTCGCTCTCGCCTTCGGCTTCATCTGGGTCTGCCTGTTCGGTTTCACCTGCGGATCATTGCCGGGGACTTTCGATATCGATCCCCTGCACAATATCATCCATATTCTTTCCGGTTTGTTGGCTCTTGCGTCCGTGATGCTCGGGGAGAGGATGATTCGTTTCTATGCGCGTGCTTTTGGTTCGATCTATCTGGCGGTTTCGATTATCGGATTTTTTCAGCCGACGCGTTTCGTTTGTGGGCTTTTCGTCCTGAATACTTCGGATTATTGGTTGCATATCGGTATCGCGCTATTGTTGCTCTGGATCGGTTTCTCGCGGTATTCCGTCGGGGAGAAAAAATCAGGGAGAAAAGATCCGTAAAGTACGTGGAGTATGTATCGAAGCTATCGCACCGGCTTTTTGTTGATGATCGTCATCGGGATTTTTTACGGAAACGTAGCGAATGCGGGACCCTGTAACGGCGGAGGGCGTAACGGTTCGTGTCTCGCGGCCTGTGTCGCACCGGGCGATCTCATTGCTCCCGCTGCGGGCTGCGCGGCTGGAGAATCCTGTTGTGTCGTCGCTGCCCCAGCCCCAGCCCCAGCTGGAGGCGGGATGGTTACGATTCCGATCAAAAACCCGGTGGCATTCAATACGGTGGAGACCTTCTTGTCAGGCGGTATTCTTCCGTGGCTCCAGGGTGTCATTGCCACTCTGGCCCTGGTCTTTTTCATTATCGGGGCGCTTCTGTATATGGCCGGCGGTGTGAGCGAGAACAACATCAAACAAGGGAAGGCAGCCATGACGGCCGCTCTCATCGGTTTTGCCCTGGCTCTCGCTGTGCCTACTTTTCTCAAGGAAATCTATGGTATTTTTGGAGTCGCTGCTCCGGCCGCCGGACCGGCGCTGGTTGAGATCGCGCTCAATGTCTTGAAATTCCTGCTCTCCATCATCGGTATCTTCGGTACCATCATGCTGGTCATAAGCGGTTTGGCTTATATGGGTTCCGCCGGAGCGGATGACAAGGCGAAATCAGCTAAAAAGATGGCGACTTCCGCCATCATCGGTATCGCGCTCGCCATGGCCGCGCTCATAGTCATCCGGCAGATTACGCAATTTTTTTCGTGATGGTTTTTCGAGACGGTTTCGTGCGCGAAGGGACAAAGGCGTTTTGAGCGAACACGACGCCGTACACTTTCCGGGCCCCGGATCGCTTGAGGATTTTTGCACATGCATCCAGCGTACTTGAGGTCGTCGCGATGTCATCGATAAGCCAGATGGACTTTCCCCTGATGATGGGCCGGGCCGGTCGTGGTACGGAGAAGGCATCTTTGATGTTGTGTCTCCGAGAGGCGGCATCGGGCATGCTTTGCTGCGGGAGCGTGAAACGATGACGCATGAGGCTTTCTGTGCTGAAAGGGATGGTGATTCCTGGAAGAAGCGAGGTGGCAAGAGAACGACCGAGGAGTTCGGACTGATTGAAGCCGCGATAGCGGAGTCTCCACGGGTGAAGCGGGACGGGAAAGATGTGATCGGGGAGGGGGAGTCCAGATGAGCTGACTGCCCGGATGAAGAGCAGTGAAAGGGGTTCAGCGAGAGGTTCGAGGGAACGGTATTTGAAGGCGCGCAAGGCGGTTCCGATGAGAGGGTGTTCGTAATCATACGCGACGAAAACCCCATCCAGGACATTTCGGTCGGAACAGGCGAGGCATGTTTCTCCATGAGGCGTGATGTGTCTGCGACAGTACGGACAGGACTGTTCGTATTTCGGTCTGAGATGCGATCGACAATCCGGGCAGAGCAGTGTCTTATCCTTTCCGCAGCCGAGACAGGAAAGCGGAAAGAGGATATCCAGAAGAAAACGCTTCGCCGTGCCTGCATGGTCGGAGACGAAGGAGCGAATGACAGTGGTTTTCAGCCGGCGTGACACACGAGAGCGTTGCGATGGAGTGAGAGCGCGATGTGGGCGGATGGGTTCTTGATCAGTGTTTCGGCGAGAGGATATTCGACTAATACCTCGATATTTCTCCGGATCAAGCGGGCTCCATGTTGTGGAGAAAAGCTTTGCTTGGCGAGGAATGGAGCGACTTCTTTGGTATAGGTGAAGAGGATATTCCTGTCCTTGAGTCGTTTCGTGAGCGCGTCGAGTTCGAGTCGGGCGATGGTAACGAGCGCGGACTGATCGAGTGGCCGGAACACCAGTGTCTCTCCGATCCGAGCGAGAAGTTCCGGACGCAGGGTTTTTTTGAGGTCGGCCAGTACGGTATGACGGATGTTCTCGAATCGGGCGGCTAGGTCTTCCGCGCCCAGGTGTTTTTTGAATCCGATGGCGGCCGTTTGCGTGAAGGCGGCTGTACCGATATTGGAGGTGATGAGAATTAGGGCATTTTTGAAACTTACTTGCCGGCCTTCGGCATCGGTCAGGACTCCTTCATCCAGGATCTGAAGCAGGATATTGAGCACATCCGGGTGAGCCTTCTCGATTTCGTCGAACAGGACCACCGAAGACGGGTTGCGCCGGATACGTTCGGTAAGCTTTCCTCCGTCACCATAGCCGACATACCCGGCCGGGGATCCGAGCATCTGCGCGACACTGTGCTTTTCCATGAATTCGCTCATGTCGATACGAATCAGGTTCCGTTCGTTGCCGAAGTATTCTCGCGCGAGTATCTTGGCGAGATGCGTCTTGCCGACGCCGGTTGGGCCGAGGAGCAAGAAAGATCCGAGTGGTCGTCCGGGAAAATGAATGCCCGAAATCGACCGGGCGAGCGACCGGGTGATCGCTTGGGAAACATCGGATTGTCCGATGAGTTCTTGCGCGAGCGTACGTTTGAGGGAAGCGAGTTTGCGGCTGGGGGCAATCCCGGAAAGTTTTTCGACCGGAATCCCCGTCATGCGCGAGACAGCCATGAATACATGTGTTTCGGTGACAGGAACGGAAAGCGCAGGGTGGCTTCTGTTTGTTTCCATCAGGGTCCTGAGGCGTTCCCCGAGTTGCCGTTCTTCCTGATGCCAGGTGAAAGCCTCATCAAAATTTCCTTCTTTGACGAGGCGCTCCTTGGCTGAATTCGCATCCTGATGCTGTCGGGAGAGGATCGAGCGGGCCGTCTCCTGCTTGAGATGGTTTCTCGAGGTCATTCCAGCTCGCGTGGCTGCTTCATCGAGAATATCGAAAGCTTTATCGGGAAAAAATCGATCCGGTACCGAACGGGCAGCAAGGTCAACGATGAGCCCGACGATTTTTGACGGAAGGGTGACACGATGATGGGTTTCATAGAGTGATTTCGAAGCCTCGAGGATATCGAGCGTTTCCTCGGCGGTCGGTTCTCGGACGATAAGGGATTGGAATCGTCTTTCCAGTGCGGCGTCCTTCTCGATATGTCTCTTGTATTCGGTGAAAGTAGTGGCTCCGATACAGCGAATTTCACCGCGGGCGAGCGCCGGTTTGAGGATATTGGCCGCATCAAGACTCCCGCTGGCGTTTCCGGCACCGACCAGGGTGTGGA
>JAUPWI010000026.1 GCA_030916545.1 Patescibacteria group bacterium
CTGAATCACGTGCGTTGTGTCTGGGAACGCACCTAAGCGCAGAAGATCGAAGAGTGTGGTATCTTCATCTACCTCACCCCGCACACTCTCGTGTTCGCCAAATAGCCGTTCGCCATCCTCGATCGAGTAGAGCGTCCCACCACAATAGATGATGGGCGAAAAGTCCACCTTGTCGCTCGTCAGTAGCACGTCTGCACCCATCTCGCTCAGAACGACAGCTGAATAGGTGTCGAAGAACTGTAGTGAGTGGGCTTGTGCTGGAATAACCAGAGTCTCAGTATCACGGGTGTCCACGACGCGATCCCTTCCCGGATGATACTGGCCTAAGCCGTAGAACCGCACCCATTGCGTGCGTCTGACACTAGCCTGTTGATTCTCCATGATTGCTCCTTTCGAGCTTTTAAAAAAATAAAAAGAACTCAAAATCTCCTGTTGCATTTCTACAACAGTATATTATAGCATAATATATGAATACAGTCAACTTTCCCAGCTTTTCCTACTGAAAGCCAAAAACAACCCGCGCTCTCAAAACTTCCATACGAAAGTATCCAGCGCCACGCCAGGGTCAAGCTCCCCGATTTTCATCGCGGCATCCATATCGGCCAAAAGAATCAACCCGTTTGTCAGTCGAGAAAGAGGAAGGCTTCCGAGGGAACGCAAGGCGTTTTGTACCGCGAATGGCGCGAGTTTCGTTTCACGAGCGATACCAGCACTATCACGGATACCTCGATCGAATACTTCCCGCATCTGGATGAGCCGACGCAGCTGCCAAGCGCACATCGAGAGCAGTCCATATACCGCCTCATGTTTCGATTCTCCGGCCTGCTCCTCCGTGAAGAGGAGGAGCGCCCGCTGTCTTTCGCCGCGCGACATCGCGTCGAGCGCCTGAAAGACGGTCGTCTCGCTGCTCGGTCGGAGAAACAGCCGGATATCTTCATTCATGATGGTACCCGTCCCACGATATGCTGCCAGTCGGGCGATCTCCTGTTTGAGACGAAGCGTATCGTTACCTATCGCCTTGAGAAGAATTCCCATGGCCGTCCGGCTGATCGAAAGCTCTGTATCGAAAGTCTTGAGAAGAGAAATGACATACCGCTCGAGCTGAGCGCCCTCTAGCGGCTCGATCCCCTCGACGCGATCTGATTTCTTGAGGAGCAGCGCCGCTATCGGGTGCGTCTTCTTGATCTTTTCCGGACTGATCACCAAAAGGGAGATATCGGCCGGCGGCTCTTTCACGAAACGCGTCAGAAATTTCTTCAGCGCATCTTCACCTTCTTTCAGCGAGAACGGGTGGAACCAGACGATCAGCTTCGGTACCGAAAACAATCCCTGATCACAGGCCGAACAAGCGGAACGAATCGCCTCCGGTGTTCCTGAATCCTCGAAGTCGAAAATCTGTATCTCGCCGTTCGGATACTTTTTTCGAAATCCTCCCAGAAGCTCACGCCGACGATCGCCGATACGAACCTCGTCTTCACCATACAGGAAATACAGCATAGATATTCTCTCAAATGAACCCAGTATACCAAAACGGATCTCCGACAAACAAAAGGACGTGCCGATAAGCCCTTTCTCGTACCCTCAAACATTCGGTGAGAAAAAAGTTTGTCGACACGCCCGAGTCGGATTCCTACGAAGAAGTCCGAGGATATGGACTAGCTGCCCGACTCCCACTTGATCCCGTATCCGGGCTCGACGATATCGACCCAGATCTGTCCCGGAACGAATCTGATCTCATTCCCATCCGCTCCGTAAAAAGACAATTTGCTCTCGATCCTGCTTTTGTCTTTCTTCCAAACACCCTTCGTTTCCTTTCCGTTCATATAGAAATACGCGTCACCGGTATCCTTAGTATCGAACCAGGGATCTCCCATTTGGATATTGTTGTATCGTCCGACGCCGCCATAGTCGAGTCCCTTCCGATCTTCCTCGGGCACCAGCTCCCACGGATCCTGTACTCCGCGCGCCTTGTAATCGGTCGCCAGCTTGATCTGTTCCGATTCCGCTATCGCCACGACGACATTCTTCGGAGCGATCCGCGCATTGTTGTTCTTGTCGATATCCGAGGTATCGTCCCAGGTACGCAGATATGAGTTACTGGCCCGATCGTAATCATATGACACGTCGTACGGGTTCGGGAACGCCAGGCGGAGGCGCCCGCCCTGCGGACGCGCATCAAGCGCCGCTTCCGGCTGATGTGGATACCCCGAAAAATCACCTGTCGTCCGATACCCGTACTTCTGTATCGCCTGCTCTATCCCTTCCCGGGTGATATGCCCCGTATCCTCATACTTCATCTTGCCGGTCTGCGGCCAGCGCGGACAGAAGGAAGTGGTCAGGCAATTGATATTATCGACCACTTTCCGCTCCAAGAGCGTCTCGGCGAATTTCGAATACCCCCAATGCACGAAAATCGCGTCGAAGCTCCTAGCAAGAGGCAAATAGTCATGTCGGGCGCTCCGCATCGAACCGATATTATCCGGAATATCGCACAGATAGACTCCCATGAGGCGTGTATTGGAGTTCGTGAATACCGGCATTTCAAAAACGATGTCTGCGGAGGCGAATCCGGCGGCCGGACGAGCTGATGGATCAGCTGGCTGCATCACCGCGATCGGACGACGGTTCCAGTGCTCGCAGGCCACACCCGAGATCGGACTGACTTCTCCCTGATCGAGCGCTCCGGTCGACGATTCCGGCATCACGGACTTGGTATCGTTATCAAGTTTAATCGCCGGGCGCTTCTCCCTCTCTCCGCCGAAAAAGTATGCTCCGAGACCGACGATAGCGAGTGCGATGACCAATATGATCGCTTTGTGTTTCATCTGCATAGCCCCTGACGTTTATACGATTATACCGGCACTCCGACGACAAAACGCGCGCCCGACTCATGCCTGACAGTCCGGACAAAAAAACGCGCTGCGCTGTCCGATTTTGATTCTCTGTATGATTGTATCACATTTCTTGCACGGCTGGCCGGTACGCCCGTAGACGAACAGGTTTTTCTCGAATCGACCCGGAAGACCGTCAGTATCCCGGAAATCCCCATCCGACATACCGCCCAGTCGGGATGCTTGCCGGAGGACTCTCCGGATCGCCTTCGTCAGCTTCCCTGTTTCCGAAACATCCAATTCTCCCCCGAGACGACTCGGGCGCACACCAGCTAGAAACAGCGCTTCACTCCGATAGATATTGCCGATACCTGCGATGAGTGACTGGTCGAGTAGGATCTCGCCGATCATCCGATGCTCTCTCTTCCGTATCAGCTCTGCAAGCATCTCCAGCGTAAGCTTCGGGGACAGCGCGTCGATACCGAGAGTAGCGATACTCGAAAGTTGCTCCACTTCGGTCGTCTGCATGAACATGACCCATCCGAATTTCCGGAGGTCCGAAAACTCCAACGTCGATCCGTCGACGAAGGAAAACATATGACGGATATATCCGTTGTACCGATCCTCCGTGAAGGCGCGACTCTCCCGATTCGCTTCGGTCTTGTAAAGCAGGTGTCCTGTCATCTTGAGATGGATGACCAACGAATACCGATTGTCCAAATCGATTACGATATGCTTCCCGAAACGCCGCGTCCCGAGAACCGTCGCTCCCCGCATTCCACGAACAACCTTCTCGGAAGAAGGCATTACTCTGCGCTCCCAATCACTCCAAAAATCGGAAAAGGTCTTTCCGACTATCTTCCGTCCGAGCTGAGTCACCACCGTCTGTACCTCCGGCAATTCTGGCATA
>JAUPWI010000027.1 GCA_030916545.1 Patescibacteria group bacterium
GCGATTCCGGAGAGGAAGAGCTGGAAATCCTTCGTCTCCACATGTTCCAACATGATCGTATCGCCCATATGGCGGTCGAGAAGCAGGAAAATGTTCGTAAATACGAAATGATTCTTATTGACCGATGCGGTCTCCCGGACCAACTCATTCATAGCACGGAACTTCTCTTCATACAGTTTCAATTTTTTCTCCTCCTCGTGGAAGCGGTTGAAATCCTGTCCCAGCACCTCCTGATGCTTCCGCTCGAAATCAAGCAGCATGGATATCACAATCAAAATACCGAGAAAGAACACTTCCAAAGAAAAGAGAAGAAATATCTGCCAAACGAGAAAACGAAAGCGCATCCGTTGTTCGGCAACCAGCTTCTTTTCGTCCGGCAATAAATTAAGCAATATTTTCATATTCGTCTATGCCACGAAGTGAAAGCCCAATCGCCGTCGAGTACTGCACAGAATGATTCCGATCAATCGGAGGGAGCCTGTTACCCAGATGGACATTCACCCAAGGATTACCGAACAAGACTTCTCGCCCGAGCCGACGAGAAAGGTACGGCAGAAGCCCCTTCATATTCGATCCCCCGCCACACAACACAACCGTGTCAATATCCGCCGAATAACAGAGATTCTCCAAATAAAAACTGATTAGCTTCTCAATCTCAACGGAAATATTTTCGAGCACCGGTAACGCTCCCTCGAATACCGGTCCGTGCAACGCAAGCGAACCGAGGCCCTGCTTGATCTTGATATCTTCCGCTTCCTGGAAAGAGATTCGAAGATACTTGGCGATGGAATCGGTAATCATCTGGGATGACAGAGGTACGCTCGACGTGAAACAAGGAGTATTGCCGACCGAGACCAATAGGCTCGTCCGCCGGTCCCCGATATCGACCGTCAGCGTTGTCTTTTTTTCATCCGCTTCGGATAGAAGGCTCCGGGCCTGGGCGATAGACTCGGTCTCGAGCCCCACGACATCCAACCCGGCCGCCTCGAGCGCCCCGACGAACTGATCGACCACCGTCCTGGCCACCGCAACGAACAGGATGTTCATTTTCCCTTTCTCGGTCGGTAATGTATCTCCGAGTATCTGCCAGTCATAGTAGACCTGATCGAGTGTCAGCGGGATATTCGCCTCGATTTCCCAGCGTATCGCCTCCCGAACCTCTTTTTCCTCCATCAGGGGTAGGGAAATCACGCGTAAGAAAGCCTTAGTCTCAGGCAATGAACAGACAACCCGTCGCGTGTGCATTTTTTTCATCGCCGGTTCTTCCAGAAGACGGCGCATCACGTCGACCACGACCTCCGGCTTGAGGATTTCACCGTCGATGACGCTCCCGATGGGAAGTGCCGCTGACGCGAACCCATTGACCTTATGGACCGATCCTTCCCTTTCCATGCGAAGTACCTTGATCGAAAGATCGGAAAGATCCAACCCGAACGAACTCGGAAAGACATCGAAAATTTTCTTTTGCAAAAACGACATGTCGATTTTTTGTTTTCTACTCTTTCCTGTTTATCATACCACACGTAAGACCTCGTTCTTACAACTCCTCCCACAGATCGATCAAGTAATTCTTCCCCGTCGGAAAATACGGCGGCGGACAATAAAGAAGATTGTTGTCATAGTACAAGTTCCGATTCTGATAGCCGGACACGTGATTTCCAAGATTATCGGCCCATGCGAAACCGTAACGTTTATTACTGGTAATCGCCCCCGTGACAGTGATCGTATCGCGAATCGCGTTCGCACCGACATAATTCGCACGCCCAACCCGTCCGGATTGGGCCATCAGCGCGGCATCGATACGAAGAATATCATTGCTGTCCCGGGTGATTTCGACATCGTTCTGCCCGATAGCTCCGATAACTTCTGAACAGTCGGAATGCGTGTATCGGATATCGCGACTGATATACATCGTCTTCAGAGCCGCGGAAATCAGGTTGGCGGCTACCACGGTTATCTTCTTACTATCAACCGTCCCTTCGAGCCAGACATTATTCTCGACAAAAATCGCTCCGTTATCGACAATCGGGTAATTCGACACGCACAAACCCGAACAGGTATCACAGGTACCGCCACCGACCCTTCTATTGTATTTTATAATATCATTGGTCGCAGCATTGAATGAATGGACCGTACAGATATCATAGGTTCCGTTCGACTTCAAGATGATACGCCTTCCCTGTCCCGAATTATTGAAATACTTCCCCCGCCCCGCTTGCGCCTCCGATTTCATGAGAGAGAGATCACCAAGAATACCGTTGAAATCGACGGTCGCGACCGGAAACTGCCTTCCGGCTTCAAAAACATCTGGACGGTTTGGAACCGCATTCGGCGGAGCCTCGGCCGCACGGAAGGTCCCGGTTATCCCATTCGCAGGCGGGACATTCACGTGCGTATGCACGCCGAACTCGTCCCCGCCCACATGATCCGGATCATTATATTTATCGACCGAACTCGAGACGGTATTGTGCGCCAGCCCATCGAAACGGATGCCCGAATTCGAGTGGATTTTCCCGTACACTTCGGTTCCGTCCCCGAAACGCATGAAATCATTCGCTACGACGGCGTTCTCGCTCCAGGATGGCCGACGCAGGCGCACCTTGATGGTACGCGCCAAGGACGGATTCGCAACCGTATAACCGATCGAAGTCACATACACGATGGTCGAACCCGCCACAGGAGGCACAACCGTAATCGAATACTGACCATTGCCATAATTCGCCACGTGGGCTGCCGACTGACCCAGTGCCGTTCCGGATGACCAGAAAGCCTGTACCTGATTTGCCGTCCGTCCATCCAGCTGATGCGCCAGGTACCACTTATAGAAGTGTATCCCTCCCTCAGCGATCTGCAGGGCCTGTTCGCGATCATGCTGTTTCATGCTGTATTGGAGCTGAGAGACAACGAACAGGACGATCGAGGTTAAGAGGATTAGGCATGTCGCCATGATGACCAGTACATAAGCCAGTACCGATCCTTTCCTGGCCCGCAAAGAAAGCATGTCAGTTCGCATAGTTGTTGAGATTGCGGAGTTCCGCGAAGGACTCCACGTTGATATTATTCGGGGCGCGTACCGGATCGATGTTCACCAGGAGATGGACCCGTATCAATCGGACATCCTGAACCGACACCGGGGTGACAAGAGGATTATTGACGACATCGCTCGGGTAATCCTCATTATAATAGGAAAACACCGGATCGGCGGGAGTATTCGAGATATACTCGGCCAGCAGAGTGACTGTCTGATCACCGTTCGGATACGTGACAGGAAGCGTCGCGTTCGGTTCCGTCACTCCCCGATAGATAGACCCGTCCAACAGATAATAGTGTACCCGTTCCGTCACACTATCACCATCGATGTCGATATAGACTTGCACATCATTATCCCCGCCTGACTCGACCGGATAATCGCCGTTATCCGCCTGTCGAGACCTGCGGATATCCCTGACGATGGTCTCGACCGTCCTCGATGCCATCAGGGACGCGTTTCCCGTTTCAAGAACGAATCTGTTCATCTTCCAACTATTCACGAACAAAAGACTCACTCCTTCCAGACCGATCAGAAGAATGAAAATCGCCATCAGCATCTCGACAAGAGACATGCCGCGCACCGATTTTCTCCGTATCATGTGCCAAAATTCCATAGGGTATCGATCAAAGACTCAAGGGGACAGCGAAACGCTCTTTTTCTCCAGGTTCGCACCGATGACCGTAACCGTATCCGTATCCGATACGAAGCCCGCCGCGCTGACATCAAGATCATACGTGCCCGGGGCGAGAGGCGTTGAGTTGATCGGAAAATACGCCTGGCCGTAAGTATCCGTCGTCAGAGTGACATCAAAACCAAGGCCGATGTTATAGAGTCTTACTGAAGCCCCCGCGAGCACGGTTGAATCAGCAGCGTTAGTCACCGTTATCAGTGCCGACGGGAAATTTTTCTGCGCCAAGACGTATTTCACCGATTTCGAATCACCGGCGGCGAGATTGATCCCGTTCTGAACCGCCTCTTCCGGATCCAGCCGAAGAAACTCGTACTGCGCCACCTCGCTCGGATCAAGCGCGAGAGTATATGCCCCGGAACTACGGTCGGAAAAATCCGCCTCACCGCTCGCGTCGGTCACCGCCGCCTGGGAAAAGTCATAGACTGGTTCGGCCGTCGAGGCATCCACGCCAATCACCAATCCACCGCTGATGGTGAAGTCGATATCCGGCAAGGCTGTGCCGGAAGGATCTTCGGTCTGAATCTCAAGGGATGAGGTGTGGTCGGCGACCAGAGTTGCCGCCGATAGGCTCCCGGCCACTACCGAAGCATGCACGTTCGTCGGCTTGAAGACCGAGGTTGGATACGGATCATATGTCATATTCCCGTAATACCCTCCCTTACTCACCGTGATATGGTATTCCTGCACCGAGGCTGGGGCACCTGGAAACATGATATTGCCATTCGCGTCGGTTGCAGCGGTGACATCGATATTCGGCACGATGGCCGTATTCCTGATACGTACCGTCGCATTCGCCACCCCGATTCCGGCCGCATTCAGGACATTCACCGAAAGGATGCCGGTACCAGCCGCTACCGATTCCACTCCGTCCAAGGAAAAAATGGAAGTCATTTCCACCATCTCGGAATCGCTCGCGGCGCCCCATGCAACGGTGACCGTCACTTTCTTGTAGTCGTTCGGTGCGATATCAGTTCCAGCAACGAGCGTCCCATCTGTCGGATCATCGACGAATTGTACCACCGTATGCACCTCGTAGGTCGTGTTATTCACGTTGAGAGTCTGATCTTCCGGAAGCGTGCCCGTCGGTATACCGGCCACCGTTCCGATATCATCGAAGATAAGGCTCCGGATGATCTCCATCTGCTGATTGGCAAGGGCGCTCGCGCCGAGACGATGTTTCGCGTTCGCGATATGCTGCGTCCCGAGATTCCAGGTCTCATAAAACGTCAGGGTGATCAGCGAAACGACGAACAGGACGACCATAGCCTCGATCAGAGTGAACCCCGATTTCCGCTGTCGCCCATTCGTACCCGAAAAAACACCGATCATCATAAGGAAAAGCTTATTTGATATTCTCCATGACGCTGTACATCGGGGTCAGCATCGCGACCGCGAAAAATCCGACGCCACCGCCAATCAGGAGCATCAGAACCGGTTCGATGATCGACGACATGTTTTTGGTGATCTGAGAGACCTCTTCTTCATAAAATTCAGCCAATTTTCTCAGTACCATCTCCGTCTTCCCTGTCTCTTCACCGACCTGGATGATCTGTGGAACCAATACCGGGAAAATACGTGGGTACCGCGAGATGACCTTGCTCAAATCGACCCCCTTCTGAATTTCCGAGATCGCGTCATCCAGAGCGTCCCGATAATACGAATTCGCAAGGGTCTTCTTCACGATCGTCAGAGAATCGAGCACGGAAACACCACTCTTGAGGAGCGAGCTATAGATACGGGCGAAACGGGCGGAATTCACCTTGATGATGATATTCCCGACAATAGGGAGCCGGAGAAAAAACCAGTCGAAAAAACGCTTGCCGATTTCGGTCGAAGCAAAAAGACGCACGCCGATGATGCTGCCGAAAAATATGGCGGCACTCAGGAACGCATGTCCGCGCATGAAATCGCTCACAGCCATGATGAAGCGCGTCGAAGCCGGCAACGTGACATTCATATCCTTGAAGACACCGGTGATTCGCGGGAGAATATACGTCAACATCAGGATACCGATTCCAATCATCGCGACGACGATCACCGACGGATAAATCATAGCTCCGCGGACTTTCGAAAGAAGATCATGTTCTTTCTCAAGCTGCAACGCCAAAATTTCCAGTATCTCTTCGAGATTCCCGGATATCTCCCCGACATAGACCATGCTTGTGAAGAGCTCATTGAACACTTTCGGATACTTTCCGAGACCCTCGGACAAGGTTTTTCCGGCCTGTACTTCATCATAGACGTCAAGCAAGATCTTCTGGAAAGCCTTGTTCTTCGTCTGGACGGAAAGGTTCATCACTGCGCGCGAAACGGTCAGTCCCGAAGACACCATAACCGCGAGGTTGCGAGTAAAGGTCATCTTTTCTTTAAGCGGAACCGATACGAAACGATCCAAAAAACGCACCTGTACCACCGATGCCGCCTTCATCTCCTTCATCGAAGTGACCAGAAAACCGGAAGCATGCAGGTCAGATGCCAACATACGCTCATCCTTGGCTTCTTGTTCGCCACCGACCGTCTCCCCGGTGGCGATATTTCTCGCAGTATAACAAAACTTCGGCATATTCTTTTCTCTCTGTTGGTATTTTTCTTTTTTTCAGTATACCACAAAAAAAACACCGGACTCCAACGAGAACGCGTTTCGAAGAGACGGGACGAAGATCCCAGCAGGCATCAGAGAGAACCCAGCCGATGCTTGAAGGCTTCATATACCCGCGGACCGCGCGGTCGCGGCAGAAAAATCAGCGCCCGATCGTTGGCTTCGATATAACTCCCCTCCCAACGCGTTTTCGGATTCCTGGCAATCTTATCTTTTTGCCATGTCGCCAAAGCCGCTTCGACATCCCATCGGTCGCACCACCGCTCAAGAAAAGAGCGTGGGGAATGCCGTTCTCTCGGGTCCGAGATACTCCACAGTGTCGGAATCTCCGAAAGGGAAAAATTCGGCTTAAAACGGGCTATCCACCGATTCCGAAGCTCAAACCGCTGAAAAAGGGCATAGTGGAACAACGGTATCATGAAACGATACTCATGGGCCGAAAACAGATCCTGCGTTCCGATTTCCAGATTCGTGTCCGCGACATAATAGTTCAGGCAGGCCCGATTCCGGACCCATTTTCCATGCCGCCACTTCCCGAGAAGAAACAAGAAGCCCGTCAGGATGATCCTTCCGGTCCATATTTTCCCCGCTCGTAACACGACGAAGAGATCCCAATCGCTCTCAACGTCCCCATGCTTCAAAGAAAGACTCCCTGTGGCTCCGACGAAACGGACGTATGGCACGTGACGGATCAGCCGAGCCAGCCGCTTCACTCGTCTGAGCTTGGAGACCGAAATCTTCTCTTTCCGGATACGCTCTCTCACGAGAAACTTCCGGCCGGGCAAGAAATAAAACCCCGCGTGCTCTTCTATCGCTCCGCGAGAACACTCCCCTTTCAACGTTGTCAGGACCTCGAAGTACGAAGATGGTCGCGCATCCTGGGTAAGCGTGATGAGATGCTTCCAAACCTCGAAGGCTGAAAGTGGGAATTCAAGCACATCATAATAAGCGAGCGTTTCAACGATATCTCTCGAAAGACGATACATACGAGATCATTCACAGAAAATCAGCACCTCAGAGATACTTCCCCGTCACGCTCCGCTTGCACGTTTTGAGTTTTTCCGGCTCTCCGGAAAACAGAAGCTCGCCACCTCTCTCACCCCCATCGGGCCCAAGCTCGATCACCCAGTCCGATGCCCGGATGACATCGATATTGTGTTCGACGACCAGAACGCTGTTCCCGCGATCGACCAATATCTCAAGCACTTCGAGCAGACGCCGCACGTCCTCGAAATGGAGTCCGATCGTCGGTTCATCGAGAATGTAGAGTGTCTTTCCGGTCGATTTTCGGGCAAGCTCAGTCGCCAGCTTGATGCGTTGCGCCTCGCCGCCCGAAAGATTCGTCGCGCTTTGCCCGAGAACGAGGTACCCGAGACCGACCTCTTCCAATACCCTGAGCTTTTCCTCGATGGCCGGCCGATCCAGGAAGAAACGTCGCGCCTCGGAGACGGTCATCTTGAGCACCTGAGAAATATTCGTACCACGGTACTCGATCGCGAGTGTCTGCGTATTGTAACGCGTCCCGCTGCACGCCTCGCAAGGCACATATACATCCGGCAAGAGATACATCTCGATCTTCCGCAGTCCGCCGCCCTGACAGATCTCGCAGCGCCCGCCACGCATATTGAAACTGAAATGCGTCGCCGAGAAACGCGCTTTCCCGGCTTCCGGAGTTTCCGCGAACACATCGCGTATGAGACTGAACACTCCCGTGTAGGTCGCCGCATTCGACCGGGGCGTTCGACCGATCGGGTCCTGATTCACCGTGATGACCTTGTCGATATGCGTAAGACCAGTGATCTTCCTATGTGCGCCCGGTTCGGTCTTCGCCCGATAAAAATGCTTGGCCAAAGCCCGGGACAAGATGTCATGGATCAATGAGGACTTCCCTGATCCGGATACGCCCGCGACAGAGACGAGCATCCCGAGGGGAATGGTGCAGTCGATATCCTTCAGATTGTGCTCGGTCGCTCCCTCGATAACGATACTTTCGCCGCTCCATTTCCTTGACTGTTTTCGGGTGAAAATCTGGCGCTTGCCCGACAGGTATTCGCCGGTCAACACCTTTGATTTCATGAGTTTCTCCGGCGTCCCGGCAAAGATGATCTCCCCTCCCAAAGGACCGGCTCCCGGCCCAAGGTCGATGATGTAATCCGCCTGACGCATCATAGCCACGTCATGTTCGACGATGACCAGAGAATTGTTCGCTTCCTTCAGATCAAGCAGGGCCCGTATCAAACGATCGGTATCGCGACTGTGCAACCCGACCGACGGTTCATCAAGAACATACACGATGCCCGATAAACCCGACTTCATCTGTACCGACAAGCGGATGCGCTGTGCCTCACCACCCGACAGGGTGTCCGCGCCTCGGCATAATTCCAGGTATCCGAGCCCCACCTTTTCCACCGCCATGAGACGCGATTCGATCTCGCGAAACAAGGCCGTCATGACATCCCGCTCCTTGTCCGTCCGCACGATTTTTTCCTTCAGTTCCTTGCAGAGACAAAGTAACCGTTCGGTACTCATGTCGGCCAGATCGGCCAGGGAATATCCGGAGACGGTCACCGAGAGCGCCGACGGTTTCAGACGCCGCCCCTGGCATGCCGGACAGATCTGTGATTGCATGAATCCTTCGATTTCCTGCCGCAGATGATCCGATTTCGTATCCCGATACTTTTCTTCCAGAAAACGGATGACTCCCCGGAACCGATGCCCGTCCGTCTGCCATCCATCTTCACCGAACAACACCGCTTTCATCTGTTTGGCTGAAAGCTTCTTCACCGGAACCGTGAGAGAGAAATGCAACCGCTTCGCAAGAAGGGATATCTCGTGCATCGGCCCGCTTTCTCGTTGCCTGTCGCCATGCAGCTTGCTCCAGGGACGGATGGCCCCTTCAGTGATCGAAAGGGAATGATTCGGCATGATCAATTCCGGATCGAATTCGAGCGTGCGTCCGAGCCCTGTGCATTTTGGACAGGCCCCTTCCGGATTGTTGAATGAAAAGTGGCTCGGCGTATATTCCGGCAACCGGATATCGCACGCTTCGCATCGATATTCGTTGTTGTATGATTTTTCCTCTCCTCCCCCGTTCTGCAGGGTGGTTAATGTTCCCTTCCCGACCGCGAAAGCGGTCGCAAGAGAATCCAAAAGCCGTTCCTTGTCCGGACGAGCCTGATCCAAGACCAGCCGATCGATGACGATATCGAACGACTGCTCCTCCGATCGGGAAGCCGAGGCCAACGCATCGGCAATCGATATCATTTCCCGACCCCGCCGGATGCGCACGTATCCGAGACGCTCGACCGCCTCCAAGGCTTCCTTCTCCGGCTTGTGATCCGTCTGGTCGCTGTGCGCCACGAAAGCGATCGGGGTCTGATCAGGCAGAAGCAGAAGCTCCTCCATGATTTCCCGGGCCGTGATACGTTCGAGCGCCTTGTGGCATGCCGGACAGTGCGGCACGCCGGCCTTGGTGAACAGGATACGGAGAAAATCATACACCTCCGTCATCGTGCCGACCGTCGAACGCGGACTCCGAGACACGCTTTTCTGATCGATCGAGATGGCCGGCGAAAGGTTGTTGATAGCATCCACATCCGGCTTCTCGAAACCTTCCATGAAATGCCGCGCATACGAGGAAAGTGATTCGACATACCGGCGATTCGCCTCCGCGAATATCGTATCGAATGCGAGAGAAGATTTTCCCGACCCGGACAGTCCTGTCACCACCACCAACGCATTGCGCGGAATATCCACGTCCACATTCTTCAGATTATTCACGCGTGCACCCCGTACTTCGATCACCGACTTTTTATCTGCCATACGGCTCAAATATCTTATGGAAAAATATCAGGAAACATGCGGCCGCGCTTCTCTTTTCTCTGACAATATGCGATGTAGAGTATACCGTTTTTCCAGGATGATGTAAACCATAAGGTTCTGTCTCTCGAGACAGAACCTTCGCTAGAAACACACCTGCCCTATCGCACGCGCACACCCTACGCAAGCAGCGCCTTGCGCCGGCGTTTCCGATGAAGTGCAAGCGCGAAACGATGCGCTTCCGCGTTCGCCAAGAGCGCTTCACCCTCGAAACGTCTCCGAAGACCCTCCGGACCGATCAGATGATCCGGCTGATGCCGGGCATCCTTCACCACCCCGAGTATCGGGATCGAAAACCCGGCTGCATCCAATGCCCGCTCCGCCACCCCTTGCTGCAGGAAGGCACCATCCACGATCAGGATTTCCGGCAGCGGCCACTCCGGATGACCGAGCCGGCGCGTCAGCACCTCTTCCAGGGCCGAAAGGTCGTTCCCGCCATGCTCTCCACGCAACACGAATTGCCGATATTCATCCTTGTTCGGACGGCCGCGCTCGATGACGGTCATCACGCCGACCGTTTCGGTCCCGCCAAGATGCGCGATATCATAGGCCTCAATCCGATGCGGCTTCATTTCCCTGAGATCATCTTTCACGAGCGAAACATCCTGGATGTGCGAGAGAGCGAACAGCTGTCGTTTCAGACGCGCCGCCTCCTCGAACCGGAGCGCTTCCGCCTCACGCTTCATGTCCCGCTCGATTCCCCGGACGAGTGCGCTCTTCTTCCCCTCGAAGAAGAGCTCGATACGACGGATAGTCTTCCGGTACTCTACGGCCGGCAGGGTACCTGTACAGACACCGGGGCACAGTCCGACCTGGGACGAAAAACACGTCTGTCCGGAACCGGGGATGCAAGTATCTCGAAACGGGAAAATCCGCCGGATGATCTTCATCACCTCGCGCAGCGCCGTTCCGGCCGGAAACGGTCCGAATATCCTCCGGACGGGATCGCGGAATTTCCCCTGCGCGAAGTCCCGCCCACGCACGACGAGCACTCGAGGGAAATCCTCATCGGTGACGACCACATGATTGAAACTCTTATCGTCCTTCTCATCGGTATTGTACGCCGGCTGATATTCCTTGATAAGCCGGGACTCGAGAAGCAAGGCCTCAAGCACAGAATCCGTCTCGCAATATGCGATCGATCGCGCCCGATCCAGCATGAGAACGATTTTCGGCCCGCGCGTCTCGGATATGTCTCCGGAAAAATAGCTCCGCACCCGGTCCCGAAGCGAGGTTGCCTTGCCGATATACAAGAATTCATCTGCAGCATCCAAAAAGAAATAGACGCCCGGACACTCCGGAAGCAATCCGGTTTCCTGGCGCCACGAGGCAAGATCGTATCGATGGGTCCACGGGATTTTCGACATATATTGACTAATTCATTGATTAGTAGTATAATATAAATAAGTTCATTCTACAAGAAGGGAGGAAAAGAAATGGCGCAAAAGAAGCCAGAGACGCTCTTTCGGGATGCGGTTCTCAAGCTGATGGACAACAGAAGCGCTCCAGACTTCCGGACAGCATTCATGCTGGTCGCGCACAAACGTGGCATCTTCCATCATATAGATCAGGAAACCTATAATTCCTGGTTTGGGCGAGTTCTCCTGCTCGTCACAAGGGCGATCAGGGCTCGTAAGCTCAAAGAGCAACGGGCTATGCTTC
This sequence comes from Patescibacteria group bacterium, assembly GCA_030916545.1. Lineage (GTDB taxonomy): Bacteria > Patescibacteriota > Minisyncoccia > Moranbacterales > UBA1568 > JAGOSP01. Next base: position 11,863 of record JAUPWI010000027.1, read on the forward strand.
CCCCAAAGAAGCTCCCTCAAAGAAGCTCCCTCAAAGAAGCTCCCTCAAAGAAGGAGTTCGTCAGACTCTACCAACAGGGACGCCTCTCTGGATTTACCCAAGAGCCAGTCGAATGCGACTGAGCCTTCTGTCGACACAGCAGCCCACCACCCCTGGGCTGTTCTTTTTTTGACTCTTCCTGTTTCACTCCGTTCCACTCTCGAGCAGCGGATGATCTCGGAGTTCTTGTCGCCGAAGGGAAGCACCTGGCAGAATTGTTTCGAGCAGCGCCCA
>JAUPWI010000003.1 GCA_030916545.1 Patescibacteria group bacterium
CGTCTGTATAGCCGAGCTTTCACTCAAACGGAAGTCACTAATCTCTATAATCTCGGCCGCTAACTCCACCGACGACATGACAGCGGTTCAACCGCTACACCGTTATACCCGACTTTTTTGAGAGAATGGGAGAAGAAACTTCTCTTTTTTCTTGCGACGTGTTCGGAAACACCAGCATCAAAAAAAGAGAAGTTTCCTCTCACATTCTTTTTGCAGAAAGACAGGTGTGATTTTTCAGTGGTATCGACAGCGGTTCAACCGCTACTGACCCCTATTGGAATAGGCTTTGAGCTTTGGTATGGAGCTTTGTGGAATCGGGAGGGTGGCTTTGGCTTTTTTCCGATGCTGGTGTTTCCGAACACGTCGCAAGGAAAAAAGTCAAAACCACCCTCCTCTTTTTTGTTGAGATGATGAGGGCTCTTTTTTGGACCGATATGGGTAGCAGGAGCTTCACAAAGGGATGCTCATAGTTTCTTTGGGATCTGATATCCAGGTGAGGGTCGTTCCTTGGCGTTCCCAGCGGCGAAGCCAGGAGAGTTGCCGACGGGCGTAGTGCCAGATGGCGTGCTCGAGTTCGATCCGCATGGTCTCTTGATCAATGGAACTTTGGAGCAATTGCGCGATGAAGCGATACTCGAGGCCGAAGCTCTCGAGGCGTTCCCAATCGATACCTTGTCCGTGAAGCCCCTCGACTTCCTCAATCATGCCGGATGCGAATCGGTTGAGAAGCCGTATTCTGATGCGTTCGCGGAGGACGTCTTTTGGAGGATTGAGGACGAGAATCGTGGAATGGTTTTCAGCGGTTGATGGCTCGTGTTGAGTAACCGAAGGGACTGTGCCGAGAGCGGCGACGATTTCGAGAGCGCGGATGAGGCGGATCGGATTTTTCTGGTCGATAGTTGCGGCCCTGGTCGGATCCTGTGCTTCGAGCAGTGTGTAGAGCTCATCGGCGGTCTTGGTGCTGAGGTGGTCTCGAAGGACCGGATCGGGCGGAACAGCCGGGAAACTCGTTCCTTCGAGAAGTGCTTGGATCCAAAAATGTGTGCCGCCGCAGATGAGAGGCTGTTTGCCACGAGCGCGGATATCAGTGATCACACGATTGGCATCACGGAGGAAATCTGAGATATTGTACGCTTCGTTCGGGTCGGCGATATCGATGAGGTGGTGGCGGATGCCGCCGGAGATATATTCATCATCTGCCACCGATTCCGAATCCCGGAGCACCTTACCAGTGCCGATATCCATGCCGCTGTACACCTGGCGGCTATCGGCCGAGATGATTTCGCCATCCAGCCGATGCGCGAGTTCGATGGCCAGATCCGATTTGCCCGAGGCGGTCGGTCCGGCGATGACGATCAGTTTGTGAGGGGGTAATTCCATAGTTGATTGAATGAAAACGATTGCTCAGTATCAAGTGTTCGATGAGTGAGGATGTGGTAAGGTATTCTTTCCCGATGCTGGTGTTTCTGAACACGTCGCAAGGGAAAGAATACCTTACCACATCCTGAAGCTTATATGAAGAGAGTACTCTGTATCGGGAGTAATATGATTTTTTAGGAATGTGTTGTTGGTTGAAGCTGGAAGGATAATTGCTCTTTTTTCCTTGCGACGTGTTCAGAAACACCAGCATCGGAAAAAAGAGCAATTATCCCTCCTTCACGTTTCGGACACCTATCGTATCCCATAGTATCGTGCAGCAATGCGCTGTTTTTGATACAGAATGTTCCTTCTAGTTGCTTTTTTGGCGCCTCGTATTTTTCTGAACACGTTGTAAGGGAAAGGATACTTTACCACATCCTGAAGTGAACATAAAGAGCGCTCTTTACTGATGCATCAGGTCAGTAAAAGGAATATGATTTTTTCAGAAATGCTTTTCCTATGAGATTTGAGATAGATACTAAGGGAGTGAGGCTCCTCTTTTTTCTTGCGACGTGTTCAGAAACACCAGCATCAAAAAAAGAGAAGTCTCACTCCCTCCATACTTGAGAAACCTTCTGTCTTAAAGTGTACGAATGATGGAGTGTAGAAATATATTCCTGATGAAGCGGAAGGCACTCTCTTGCTTTTTCTGATGCCCCGTATTTCCGAATACGCAGCAAGGAAAAAGGAAGAGAGAACCTTCCGCATAGAGACCGTAAAAGGAACTTTTTGAAAATATGTTATCCGACTGATTCGACACCCTGGAGCGCACGTATCTGTTCGAGGGTCGCTTCTTCAGGATCTATGTAGAAGGGTGTATCGATGGTCGTGCCGTGTATCTTGACGAGGACTTTCGTTTCCCCTTTCGGAACGGTTCGAAGAAAAGCCGAGAGTTCACTGATTAATTTTGCATCTGTTTGTTCCTGAAGGGTAATCAGAAGTTTTGGAGTCGAGGTAGCATTTTCGTCCATTTGAGTCTTCTCTGAAGCAGATTTTTCACGGGTGATGCGTACGCGTTCGAATTGCGTCAGGGTATCGAGAGAGAGACGTTCAGCGCTTTCGGCAATGCAACGGAGTTGACCATCCTTGTGTGAAACTCGGGCATCAATAAGTACGATATCATCTTCTTTCCAGAAACCATCGGTCTGCTCGGCCGTTTTGCCGAAGACGAGGACTTCAGTCCGACCAGTGAGATCCTCGAGACCGATGAAAAACATCGGATGACCGTTTTTGGTGATCATACGTCTGACTGATGTGACGATACCGCCGATACGGACCCGACTTTCGTTTTCTTGTTTTTCTATGTCGATGAGAGCCGTGGTGGTTTCTTTCAAGTAATGACGGTAATCGGAGGCTGGATGTCCAGTAACATAGAGTCCGAGGAGTTCCTTTTCCCAGGTAAGACGTTGTTGTTTGGAGGCTGGGATAGCTCGTGCGAGATTGATTTTTGTCTTGGGAAGTGGCATAGAGCCAAAAAGACTGTCGGTATGTGTCTCGGCAAGAGTAGAGGATTGTTTTCCGTAGCGTATGATGGCGTCGATGCTCTCAAGAATTTGTTCGCGTTCACCCAGGGTGTCAAGTGCTCCAACCTTCGTCAGCGCTTCGACTGATTTTTTGTTAAGATCCTTGGTCTGGACGCGTTCGACGAAGTCTTCGAGACTTTTGAATTTCCCGCCACGCTTCCGTTCCTTGACGATCTCTTCCGCACAGACCGAACCGACATTCTTGATCGCCTGAAGACCGAACCGGATGCGCTCGATATCGTCGTCTCCCTGGATGACCGCGAAGCTCTCGAAGCTTTCATTGATATCTGGTTGTAGAACATCAAGGCCGATTTCGCGTGCTTCTCGTACTTCGATAGCGATGCGGTCGGTATCGTTCTGATCGCTTGTCAGGAGCGCGGCCATGAATTCGGCTGGATAGTGGGCCTTGAGATAGGCGGTCTGATAACCGATCATCGCGTAGCAAGCGGCGTGAGATCGGTTGAAACCATAGCCAGCAAACGGTTCGATGAAGGCGAAGACCTGTTCGGCGACGTGTTTGGTGATGCCGTGCTTGACGCAGCCCTCGATGAATTTGATGCGTTGTTCGGCGACGAGTTCTTTGATTTTCTTTCCGACGGCTTTGCGGAGCACATCGGCTTCGCCGAGCGAGAAACCGGCAAGGTCGCGGGCGATCTGCATAAGCTGTTCCTGATAGACGGCGACGCCGTAGGTGTTCTTCAGAATCGGTTCGAGTTTCGGGTGGAGATATTCGATTTGTTTGGTGCCGTGCTTGCCGCCGATGAAATCGGGGATGTATTCCATTGGTCCTGGGCGGTAGAGTGCGACCATGGCGATGATATCCTCAAAGACCGTTGGCTTGAGCTGTTTCAGGTAGCGCTTCATGCCGGTCGATTCGAGCTGGAAGACGCCGGTCGTCCGGGCTTCCTGGAGCACCCGATAGGCCCCCTCATCATCGATCGGCAGCTTGTCCATCACATCGGAAACGGAGGCGGTATCCGGGTCGAGCCCGAGCTCATGCGCCAGCGCTTCGAATTTGCCGAGCGCGCGGACGATGCGAAGGGTGTTTTGGATGATGGTGAGGTTTTTGAGACCGAGAAAATCCATCTTGAGGAGACCGATCTTTTCGACGGCATTATTCTTGGTCGAAGCGGCATACTGGGTGACGACGCCTTCGCGTGAACCGGAAATCCGTTGAAGGGGGGTGTATTCGGTGACCGGGTCCTTGGTGATGACGACGCCGCAGGCATGCATCGAGGCATGACGGGCCAGCCCTTCGATCTTCTGGGCATTGTCGACGAGGCGGCGGACTTCGGCATTGCCTTCGTAATGCGTCTTGAATTCCGGAACTTCCTCCAGCGCCTTCCTGATGGAAGTAAACATCGGGATCATTTTGGCGGTCTGGTCGCAAAGAGACAGTGGTATGCCGAGCGCGCGACCGACATCGCGGATCGCACCGCGGGCGGCCATGGTTCCGAAGGTGATGATTTGTGCGACGTGGTCGGCCCCGAAACGTTCGCGGACGTAGTTTAGGACGTCTTCGCGATGATCATCGGCGAAGTCCATGTCGACATCGGGCATGGAGATACGTTCTGGATTGAGGAAGCGTTCAAAGAGGAGATCGTATTGGATTGGGTCGAGGTTGGTAATGCCAGTCAGATAGGCGACGAAGGAACCGGCGGCCGAACCGCGGCCTGGACCAACAACGACGCCGTTGTCTTTCGCCCAGTTGACGAAGTCCTGGACGATGAGGAAGTATGATGCAAAGCCAGTCTTTCCGATGATATCGAGCTCGTAGTTGAGGCGAGTGAGCTGTTCTTCCGTCGTCGGAGCATCGCCGAAACGTTCTTTGAGTCCCATTTCGCAGAGCTGGCGCAAATAGCCATCGGGGGTGACGCCTTCCGGAAGCGGATACACAGGTAGGTGATTGACCCCGAAGGTGAAGGAGAAATGACAGGCATCGACGATTTTTTGGGTATTCTCGATAGCATCCGGAAAGTCTTTAAAAATCTCAATCATCTCTTCGGAGCTCTTGAGTGAGAGGTCAAGCGACATCATAGAGAATCGGTCACGGTCCTCAACACGTTTGTTATCCCGGATGCAGAGGAGTGTGTCTTGGATACTGGCGTCTTCGCGGCGGACATAGTGCACGTCATTCGCAGCGACGAGAGGAATATTCGTCTCCCGTGAAAGCGCGATGAGGCCTTGGTTGACCGCCGCCTGTGTCTCGTGATCGAAATGCGGCTGGATTTCAAGGTAGAAGTTACCCGCTCCAAAAATATCCTGGTATTCGAGAGCAGCGAGTTTGGCGCGATCATAGTCACCATAGATGAGCTCGGAAGGCACTTCTCCTTGAAGCGATCCGGACAAGGCGATGAGTCCCTCGCTGTATTGTCGGAGGAGTGCTTTGTCGGTTCGGGCTTTGTAGTAGAAACCGTCGAGCTGTGCGATGGAAATGATCTTGAGGAGATTTTTATAGCCGGTCTCGTTTTTGACGAGGAGCACGATAGTGTGCCGACGGCGGTCTTCGGCCGTATTGTTCTTACTGTGAAGATCGTGACAGACGTACATCTCGGCTCCGATGATTGCCTTGATTCCGTAATCCTTGGCTTTGGTATAAAACTCAACCGCTCCGTACAGAGCCGAGGTATCGGTCAGGGCGAGCGAAGTCTGCCCGAGTTCTTTGGCGCGTGCTAAAAGTTCTTCTGGCCGGCCGAGTGCGGTCAAAAGAGTGTAATGCGAGTGGACATGGAGGTGGGTGAAGTTCATGTAATGGGAGATACTGGATTCTTGATTTTTGAATTTTTCTCAGGTTGAGTATCGAATATCAGAGTTTATTCGGTTTTGTGTCTAAAGGCCGAAAGGGGCTTTTTCTTTGCTGCGTATTGGTGAGGCACCGACAATCTGATTGTGTCTTGAGAAGATTCAAAACAACTTTTTCTGATGCTCCTGTATTCGATGACGCGAAGGATATCGGAAATTCATTTTTACTTTCGAAGAGTAGAAGTGACTTTTTCCTTGCTGCGTATTCGGAAATACGGGGCATCAGAAAAAGTCACTTCTACTCTTCGAAACATTTTTTCAACAAAAAATCGCACCAAAATGGAGCGAAAGAGAATTCGAAACTGGGTATTCGAGGTTGGACATGATGATGGTTTCTCTCAGCGCCCGGATCGCTCCATGGGGTTTGCAGAGAAGCTTAGGATAAGCCCAGTATATCATTTTTTGAAAAAAAAGAAACCCCTGGCAGCGATGTTGCTGACTGCCAGGGGTGGGTACTGCGAGAATACTACTAGAGAGTACTACTCTTCCCGAAACGCGCACTGGCGTCTGGGGGGGGGTGCTACGGGCGGGTGTTGCCATACTGCGTTTGGGTGCCGCCTCAGATATGATGGAGTGTCCCGGCACGGACTTCTCCAAAAAAACCTAATCGCTCTAAAAGGTATTACACTTTCTTGCGCCCGTTCCGTCCTTCGAGACGTTCGGGGTGTTACGCCGTTTTGCGCCGCATCGCCAACTGAGTGAGCTTGACGAGCGGTATTTATACCAGATATTTTTTTAAGAATACCAGGAAGCCAGGAAACATTACGTCAGAACTTGAAAATAGCCCTGTTACTACCTTCAAAGGACATCCTAGCATATGGATGGATTTTTGTCAAGGGCAACTGGCAGTATTGGCTTATAGAAGGGATAATTTACTTTTTCAGAAAGCGTGAAGATACGGTATACTGGATACATGCAACAAACGACTTTTGAGATTGAACAGGAGAAATCAGCCGGTGGAAGTCGCTTCGTGATCGGGGTGGACGAGGTCGGTCGTGGTCCCTTGGCTGGGCCGGTCGTGGCCGCTGCGGTGGCGTATCGCGACCCGAGCTTTGCTATTCCTCCCGAACAGGAAAAGGTATTCGCCCTGATGCGGGATTCGAAGAAATTATCAGAAAAACAACGCGAACAGGTGTTTACAACGATAGAAGAATATTTCGCTGTTGGGATTGGCATTATTCCGGCTGAGACGATCGATCGGGTGAATATACTCGAGGCGACTTTTCTCGCGATGAAGGCGGCGATATCGGATCTGAAACGGGTTTTCTCGGCCGGTGATATGCAACAGGCTTATTTCCTAATCGATGGCAATCAGCTGTTGCCGAATTTTTCGGGCGAGCAGGAGGCGCTCATCGGTGGTGACGGTATCGCCAAATCCATCGCGGCGGCCTCCATCATCGCCAAGGTGACGCGTGACCGGATGATGGATGCTTTCGATCGGGAATATCCGGTGTACGGGTTCGTCCGGCACAAGGGCTATGGCACGAAAGAGCATCTGGATGCTTTGCGGAAGTATGGAGCTTGTCCGCTCCATCGGCAGTCGTTCCGTCCAGTACAGCTTTCTTCTCCCGATGTCGTCAATCGGCGATTCGCACGCGATCTGCGGCCGAAGCGGAAGTGAAGGACGGCGGACGGTCGTGACGAGGTCCGGGTCGGCAATCGGAAGCGGATGGTGTACCATGGGAAGAGATAATCGGTCACCGGAGATGTGTATGATAGGACTCAGTTGGAAACAGACGCTCGGTATCGGGTGTATCATCCTGTGTTTCGGGGTGGGAATCCGGGCCTATGGGTTGGGAAACAACTCGTTCGTGGCGGATGAGTTTCTCGATATGAACTCGGCGTATGGGTATTTCAAGACCGGGGAATGGAAGGCTTGGGACTTCAATCATCAGGAATCGAGCATTGTGAACCTGAATGGGGCGCGCGATGAGCGGGCGAATATCTATAAATGGCAGGTGGCCCAGTTGTTCCGCTTCCTCCCTCCGACTGAGGCAGTCGCTCGATCGGTGAGTGTTTTTTGGGGTGGCATCACGTTGCTCACGGTTTTCTGGAGCGCTCGGGTGCTGACGAAACGACGTGAGATCGCTCTCGTGGCGATGCTTCTCGCCGCGCTCTCGGTTTCGGAAATAGTGTTTGATCGTCGGTTGCGGATGTATGCGATGTTCGCTCCGGCGTATCTCGCTTTGGCGACAGTCCTCTTCCTCTGTCTTGAGCAGACTGTTTCGACACGCTGGCGTCTGCTTCGGAAGCTCTGGGAGCGGACGGGGATTCATATCGGGTACGCTCTCCTGTCCGGAATCCTGCTCGTCATCGGACTCTTGATTCATCAATTGACCGCGACCGTCATCTTTTCATTGGCGGCGTATCTTTTGTGGGCTGGTGTGACGCGGTATCGGGAGACAGGCAATCGATGGAACCGGTACGTGGTGCTGCTCGGTCTCTTGGGGGCGGCTCTGGTGTCGATGCGTATTCTGGCGGGAGGTTTCTGGACTTCTTTCGTGGCAGGCCTTATCTGGTTTGATGATCACTACAGCTATCTCGGATACGCGATGCGGGACTATGCCCATCCGTTGCTCGCTCTCGGACTCATGGGATTTGGTGCGTATAGCCTGGCTATACGGGAACGTCGTCCGAAGGCGGCCGGGTACCTCGTCTTTTCCTTTATCATACCGCTTGCGTGCGCGATCTGGTTTTTCCGGCGGAATGCAGGTCCTCAGTATATCTTCTTCGCGCAGTCATTCGGGTTGATTCTGACGGCGGCCGGCACGTTCGGTCTGTGGCAGTCGCTTCGGGAGCACTATCCCCGATGGAGTCGGAAGACTTCATTGATCATCCTCTCCGGTCTCTTCCTGCTCGTGCCGAATTTCGGCTATTTCCTCGAAGCAAACAATACGTATCACGAGACGTCTTCGGGCGAGAACCCGAATTATCGGAAGGTGTTCGGCTATGTCGTTAAGAACCGGTTGCCGACGGACGTCCTGGTCACGCGCAATGTCCGGAATTATTATTGGAGCGGAGCGGATATTCCGGTGTATGATCTCGGTGACGAAGTGAATCGGGAAAAACTCTCGCTCGATGCTCTCGAAAGAATCGTGAGGGATCACGGAAGCGGTTGGATCGTTCTTTCGGAAAACGACTATGATTATTTTTCCCAAGAGGCGGAAGCATACATGAAGCGACGGATGGAACGGGTGAGCAATCCGTTCGTCCGCGGTCCGATCGATGTCTACCGTTTCGGACGGTAGGAAGAGAAAGGATTCAAATGAAAAATCGGATCAGATGATATCGTTGATCCGATTTTTGTCCGGTGTATAGGTGAATACGGGAGGATTGGGATGGATTTCGCGTGAGTTTATCTTTTCCTGAGCAGCCGGGTGAGTGGGGCGATATCAGTATCTGTCAGTTCGCCCGAGAGACGAAGGAGGGTAAAGTAGAGGCAGGTGAGCAGGGTTCCTGAAACCAGAAAACCGTATGAGTCATCCGGGAGTACGCGCGAACAGAATACGAGAACGATAACGCTTCCGAAAGAGACAAGGAGGGTTCTTGGGGCGAGTCGGACACGGAAATGCCGCTCCACGGCGATGAGGATGGCGACGGTGACCGCGATGGAGATGATCGTGGTGGAGAGTGCGGCCCCGACGAGCGACCATTCCGGGATGAGGAGGAAGTTGAGTCCGATCATGCCGAGGAATCCGAAGAAGGCCAGCTTCAGAGGAATCTTGACGAGTCCGGCCCCGTTGAGCGCGAAGGAAAGAACGTAAAAAACGGTGAGGAAGCCGACTCCGAGCGCATAAACCTGGAGCGGTCGTTCGGCGGCGGCATATTGGCTACCGTAGAAGAGATGGAGCACCTGAGGAGCGTATATCATGAGGAGCGCGATCATCGGGGGTAGGAGGAAGACCATGAGACGGAGCGCTTTGTTGACGATATTTTCGGTTTCCTTCGTATCGCGTTCGGCGGTCGTTTTGGAAATGGCGGGGAGCAGGATGATGGTGAGGGCGTAGAAGAGGTAATAAGGGATGCGGCCGGCCGTGATAGCGGCATTGTAGATGCCGGTGAGGTAGTCGCTCCCGAGGAGGCTTTTGACGAAGTAGAGATCGAGAGTGAGGATGAACTCGTAGAAAAGCAGGAAGAGGGTGAGCGGTCCGGCATAGGTGAGAATGGTTTTTCCGGAAAAGGCGACCACTTCGGTTTTGGATTGCTTGACGTGCGGAAAGTAGCGGTGAGTGATGAAGATATCGGCCAGGAGACCGAGGGTGAAGATGAAGAGTGGCGCGGCGATATAGCCCGATACGGCGCCTTGGACGCCGAAGAAGTAGGCGAAACCGATGATGAAGACGACACGTCCGAGCGCGCGCATCATCTTGAGTCCTGCTTGGAGGCGGAAGAAATGCAGTCCGGTGTAGTAGTAGAAATAGAAGGACGCGGCGGCGAAGGCGGGAATGATGAGAGAGGAGAGGCGGAAGAGGGGGGTGAGGCTCGGGTCACGGAGGAGATGAGCGATGAGCGGCGCAGCAAGGAAGAAGAGCACCGTGACAGCCGACATGAGGAGGATTTGCAGTCGCATGGCTTGGCGTTTGATGCCGAGTATCCTTTCAGGGGCGCTTTCGAAGATTTCTGCCAGGTATTTGGACATGGCGGTCGGAATTCCGTTGCCGATCAGGATGATGACCATGGTCGTCAGAGTCACAACGAGGCTGTAACGGCCGTAATCGGCCGGCCCGAGGATGCGGCCGACCGCCGACTGGATGACGTATCCGGCCACCATGAAGATGACTTCGGAAACGGTGAGCCAGGCGAGCGCTTGCGAGAATTTTTTCATGAGGATGATTTAATGGAGATGTTTCGTTATTTCCGTCACGATCCCGGAGAGATTCTCGTCAATATCGTTGTTCCAGAACCGCAGGACTGTGTAGTCGAAACCGGAGAAGTATTCTGATCGGGCCTTGTCGCGTCCACCGTTGTCTCTTCGCTTCCAGCCGTCGATATCGATGATGAGTTTCTTTTCGACGCAGCAGAAATCGACCATATAAGGGCCATGGGTATGCTGACGAACAAAACGGCACCCGAGAGCCTGATTTTTGAGCCGAGACCAGAGCCTGTTCTCTTGAGGCGTGGAACGCTTGGCTCGCGCGCGTCGGGTATTTTTTTGCGTGGAGGTAATCATACTGAATATGGACAGGGATTCGGTTTTTCCCGCGGCGATTTTTTTCGGTTTTATTTCTCCCGGAGTATGGTGAGTAGGGAATCGAAGACGAGCTCTTTCGGACGATCAGCGGCGAGCACGTGCATATTCCAGGAGCTTACTTTCGCTCGGAAGAGGGATTGTTTCGCGTGTAGGTATTCGATGCCTTGTTCGGGTGTGCGTTCCCGGGACAGGATGATTTGCGGGTCGAGATCGAAATAGAAGGCGATATCCGGTTTCGGCAGAGAGGATTCAAGAAGATCGGCGCGGGTGCGCCACCCGAGGAAGCGTAACGCATTCTGGTGCGGGAGGGCGAGGTATTCCAGATGGATGAGACTGTCGAAGAAGGAACGGTCGGAGAGGAGATAGTCGTACTCTTCACGTTCCAGTCGGGCAAGGAATCGTCGGAAGCGGAAGAGATCAAGGAAGAGAAGTTTTTGGCGGAGAAGAAGCGTGAGAAGAGATGTTTCGGTGACAGCTTTCTCCTGACCGGGCTGGAAGTTTTTGGTGCCTTTGAACCGGCGGGCGATCCGATTGGCGAAAGAGAATTCGACTGCGTGAAAATAGGCGACCTTATGACCTTCGCTGATGAGGTGTTCTTTCAGAAGTTCGAGCTGGGTGGACTTGCCGCTCCCATCCACGCCGGAAAAGGTGATGTATCGCATAGACTGAGAGTATCAAAAAGTGCTATTCTCGGCAATGAGAGGCGATTTTTCGGTCATGAGACAGGATATCGAGAGGCGAAGATGAACTTTTGCATATGAAAAGCTTCAATATTTATTTGTTTTTGGTGTATCTTTTTCTGCTACCGTTACAAACGGTGTATTTGTTGCGTGAGCCGATGATTAGTGGGGAGAAGTGGCAGTATGGGACTATTGGCATTTATGCTACGGATATTTTGCTGATTCTGATACTTGGATGGTATGGCGTGAGTCGATGGAAGAAGCAGGGTAATATTGAGGGACGAAGACGTTGGTTGGCGCGTTTGGCTGGAGCGCGAAAACAGCTTTTTCTGATGCCCTTTGCTTCCGAGCAAACAGCAAGGAAAAAGTTCGTTTTTGTGCTCCAGCATGCGCTGAATCCGTGGTCTCTGAAACGAAGTATCTTCTGTATCAGTTTCATTCTTTGGGCCGGCCTCTCGATATTTTGGGCGCCTGATCGGGTGTTGGCCGGATACTTTTTCGTAAAGCTGCTTTTGGCGGTCGGAGTCTTCTTTCTGATTCGTTCATTCGGCAGGCGGGAAATAGGCCTGATCATAACAGTGCTCTTCATGGGAGCGGTACTCGTGAGTGTGTTCGGCATCGGGCAATTCTTGCTGCAAGGCGCATTCGCTTCGTCGTGGCTCGGGATGAGTGGACAGGAAGCGTGGCAAGCCGGGACATCGGTACTCAAGAACGAAGCTGGTCGTTGGCTGCGGGCGTATGGTACGTTTCCGCACCCGAATATGCTCGGGGGGTATCTTAGCGTCGTCTTGGTCTTGGGAATAGGGTATCTTACGCAATCGGCACTTTCGATTAAGAAACGATTGCTTTTCGAGGGAGGGGGCATTGTCATCCTCCTTGGTCTCGTCCTCACTTTTTCTCGTACGGCGTGGCTGGGGATTGTACTCGGGATTACCCTGGTGGGATTTCATGCCTGGAGAGAGCGCGAACCCCGGATCCAGAGGCGGTTTTTGCAAGTCGTTTTCGCGCTCGGATTAGCCGGACTCGTTTTTGGATCCATTTTGCACGAGCAGATTTTTCCGAGATTCGATACTGCGACAATCGGGCAGGAAGGTTCGGTAGCGGAGCGGGTCGTATCGTTTCAGGACACCTGGACGCTTATCGGGAAGCACCCCTTCATCGGTGTCGGTGTCGGGAATTCCACGGTACAACTCATGAAAGAAAATCCCGGTCGTCCGATTTGGGGAATCCAGCCGGCACACAATGTCCCTCTCGTCATTTGGTCAGAGCTCGGCCTGATCGGACTCTTCCTGTGTATCGGATGCACAGCGTCTTTTTTATTTTCGCTTTCGAAATTTGCGATCTTTGACCTTCAGTCTGCGATTTTCATCGCGCTTCTCCCAAGCCTCTTCTTCGATCACTGGCTCTGGACCTCGCATTCCGGTCTCGTATTTCTTTTCTTGTCGTTCGGACTGATACGAAGCAGGCATGGTGGCGAGGGTATGAGACCGGATGGTGATTGACACCGTATTCCGGAGCGGAGTATGGTAAGGGCAAGTTCTTTTGTTTTTACGAAAGGGAGGCATTCCCATGTTGGAATACTATTTTATCCTGTTTGAAGTGCGAGGTATCGGTCTGATGACCTGTCTTTCTCTCCCGAATCGGTATCAACATGAGGAGATTCTGCGTATCCTGAAATCGCAGTTTTCTTACGATGGATACCATTGTCTCGCTTCAGGAATCATCAGTTCCGGATCCAATGGGAATCGGCAGCGAGTCTTGGTGCATGAGTTCCGTTCTTTGCGAGACATCGATCCATTGCCTAAGGTAATGAGGCTCGTTCTTGATTTTTTTGCCAAAACGACCTTTCGGGCGATGGAGATGGTGCGGGAGAGATTGTCTGATGAGGAACATGAGGATCGCCGGCACCTGCATGAAGTCGTGTTCATGATCTAGTAGGCCGGAATATGATGCATCGTGTCGAAAAAAAGTCGTCCCGCGCCGAGCAAGCGGGACGACTCATTTTTTTACCCGCGAAGGAACGAGAAGCACGATCAGTACATAATCACCGAAATCGGCTGCATGCGAGCGACGGGTTTGACGATGCCGTTTTCTTTGACACTCGCGATGACGTCATCGGCGCGCTTGTAGTGAGAGGAATCCTGCTCGATGACTTTCGATGAACGGCCGTTGTAGAGACGGACGCCCTTCGTCTCCAACTTCCGATCGAGTTCGGTCTTGTTTTCCGGGGTCACGTCTTCCGTCTTGGTGGCTGATTTTCCGGCGCCGTGATTGCAGGAAAAGAAGCTGGAATCATTTCCGTCCTGTCCGACGCAGAGATATGCCTCGGTCGACATGGATGTCGGGATGAAGGCGGGCTCACCGGTTTCATGGAATATCGGATGGTCCTGCATGCGTGCCGGACCATAGGCACGGCTGGTGCCATTGCGATGTACCCAGACCTTCTTTCCGGCGTGTTCCTCCTGGGATACGAGGATATGTGGCATATCATAGAGCAATTCGCATTCGGGATCGCGTCCAAGTACCCGTTTGATGGTTTTGGAGACATTGTGGGTGATGACGGCCCGGTTCGCGTGTGCGAAATTGGAACAGGCCTGACGGGCGGCCATGTAGAGTCTGCCATCCTCACCGTTGCCGTCGAAGGTGATGAGTGGTTCTTTTCGGCCGAAATCGGATGAGCGGATCTTAGCCGCGATCGATCGGACGGTTTTCTTGAAAGGAGTGCTCCAGAAGAAGCGACCGATATTCATGAGAATGGCTGTCGAAAGGTGTTCCCGCTTTTTGGCGGTATACATATACATGGTGTACTGGCCGAGTATGCCGGATCCGCAGTGCACCATGAAGAGATAGTCACCGTTTTTGACGCCCAATTTGGTCGCAGTCGTTTCGTCCTCGATACCGGTTACCTTCATGAGGTCGAGGAAGTGGTTGCCGGCCGCGCCGAGGATACCGGAACGGAATTGAGCGAAGAAGAGGAAAAGCGGTGGGAGAATATTAAGAATATCCTGGCGAGACGGCGCTTCCGGGAAAAAGTTTCCGCGGTCGAGTGAATTTTCGGCTTCATACTTTGTTCGGATGCCGAGATGGTTGATGAGCGGGGCGATGCCGCGCCGGCAGATATCGACGACGACGCGGAAGGGGAGATACGTGCCGATATAGGCCTTGGTCGGAACGACTGGAACCAAAGCTTCGAAGAGCCGATGGAGTTCCTCGGGTGTCGTGTTGCTTTCGTTCAGGTTGGTACGGACAAGGCGCATGCCGCAGGCCGGATCGCTGTCGTTGAGCTGGGGAAGTATGCAGGATTCGGAGGCGACGGTGGTGCCGGTCGCGTTCTTGCGTCCGGGCTTGCTGTGGACATCGGCCATGGCGGCGATGTGGTCGAAAATCCCGTTATTGGAGGCGACGCTTTCGAGCTGTGCGAGAGTTGCTTCGTTCGGCAGGAGAGTATCTTGTACGTGGAACACGACGGGCACTTTCATTCTTTCCGTCCGCATTTCGCTGCGGTATTCGGAGATCTTTTTGAGGGATTTCTTCAGCATATGTTTTGGATGGCGGAGTGGATAGAGAAGGGTTCTTGAAAATCAAGATAATACGGGTAATGAGAAGAGGGGAATCAAAGCGAGGCGTAGAGTTGCTCGTATTCACCCACTGTCTTTCGTAGGTCGAAATGCGCTTCGACGAAGGCCCGGGCTTCCCGACCAAGTCTCGCTCTCTCGTTCGGATTGGCTTGTAGGGTAGTGATGGCTCGAGAGAGGGCGCCCGTATCGCCGCGAGGAATCGTAACACAGATATCGTCGTTTGCGAACTCCCGGAAGATAGGGAGATCGGAGAGAATCACCGGCTTTCCGCAAGCATAGGCTTCGATGATGACGAGCGGGACATCGAATTTTCCCCGCATGTCATTAACGGGAAAGACGACAATATCCGCGAGATTATAGAGTTTCGGCATGTCGGCGTAGGTATCGGTGAAGCGGATGTGATGGAGGACGCCGGCCTTCTCGAAGCGTCCGGTGATCTCGATTTTCTTGAGACGGTCATCCTCATGTTTCTTGACACGGCAGGCGAAGACGAATTTCATGTTCGAATCCGGATGAGCCGTGAAGTACTCGATGAGCCAGTCCGTGAGCATATCGGTCGCTCCGAGACGCGCGTATTCACCATTGTAGGTGACGATGAAGTCTTCCGGAGTCAGGTGGAAATGCGCGAGAGTCTTAGGGCTCTTTTCGGACGGTTGGTAATACGTAAGATCGACTCCCGGATAGATACGGCTGACTTGGTTCAGGCCGATATCGCGGAGAAGCTTCTTCGAGTAATCGGAATAGACGACGATATGGTCGGCGAAAAGTAGCTGCTTCCACTGCTTCGGTCCGTAGAGGTCTTCGCGCAGGGTGGCGATGGTCTGGATGGTCCGGCCATGCGTCGGTCGGCTGAAGAAATTGATGAGCGAAGTGTTTTTGCGGGTCGGGGTGAAGAGGTAGTGAGTGATGTCGAATTTCCCACGGAGACTCCGGAGCGCAGTGAGGAGACGGAGTTTTTCTGAGAAATCGAGCTCGTTTTTGGTATAGCAGGGAATCTGGGTGATATTGGCCGGGAGATCCGGAAGCCAGGTCGGCGTGGTGAGGATGCTGACGTGGTGTCCGCTGACCGATTTGGCAAGGAAGTAGGCGAAGTTCTTGGAAGCCTCGTCCCAAGGCGGAACCAGGGGGCGGGTTGCGAGCAGGATCTTTTTCATAGATTTTGAGAAGGATACGTCTTCTTATAGGGTGGCGGGTGCGAGGATATACTTATCATACAAGAAGCCGGGATTTCGGTCATCTGGGTACCGTATGATGGAAGGGAGGGCACTCTCTTTACACACAGAGAGAATCCTGCCAGAATGAGTCGGTTTCTCTCCGTTCATGCCTCGTGGTACGATCGTGCGAGTGGAAATACCCCATCTTTCTTAATGTAAATCCCTATGTCACTCAAAGTCGGAATCGTCGGGTTGCCGAATGTCGGGAAATCGACCTTGTTTAAGGCACTGACTCGGAAACCGGTCGATATCAATAATTATCCTTTCTGCACCATCGAGCCGAATATCGGCATCGTCGAAGTGCCGGACGAGCGGCTCGGTAAGTTGGCCGCTCTTTCCGGGAGCAAGAAAATCATTCCGGCTGTCATCGAGTTCGTCGATATCGCCGGGTTGGTGAAGGGCGCGAGCGAGGGTGCGGGACTCGGGAACAAGTTCCTAGCGAATATCCGTGAGGTGGATGCGATCGTCGAGGTGGTCCGGGCCTTTGAGAATACCGATATCATCCACGTGAACAATCGTATCGAACCGGAGGACGATATCGCGGTCATCAATACGGAGTTGATCTTGGCGGATCTCGAGACGCTCGCCAAACGCAAGATCAAGACGGCCAAGGAGGCTCGGGGGGGAGATAAGGATGCGCCGATCGAGCTCGCATTGATCGAGCGGTTAGAGCGCGAGCTTTCCGAGGGCGTCCTGGCGCACCAGATCCTCTTGTCCCTCACCGAAGAGAAAGAGCGGAAAATGGTGCGCGGATTACAGTTGCTTACCGCTAAGCCGTTTCTGTACGTGTATAATATTTCGGACACCTATCAGACGCTGACCCCATCTCTTGAGGAACGACCGCACGTGAAGCTCGATATTAAGATCGAGGAAGAGCTGCTCGACATGTCTCCGGAAGAGATGGCCGAGATGGAAATCGTTTCGCATATCGGCGAATTGGCGCGTCAGGCCTATGCGCTTCTCGGCCTTATGACGTATTTCACGACGGGCCCCGAAGAGACGCGCGCCTGGACGGTGAAGCAGGGTTCCACAGCTCCGCAGGCCGGCGCGGCGATTCATGGGGACTTCGAAGAGAAATTCATTCGGGCAGAAGTCATTCATTGGGATACACTCTTGGCGGCTGGTTCCTGGAGCGCGGCACGCGATCAGGGGACGCTTCGTATCGAGGGGAGAGATGCCATCATCACGGATGGGGATGTCATCGTTTTCCGGGTCTGAGTTTTTGAGGCGCGAGACCGTGCAGGCAGCTTCAAGAGAGGATCTTTCCAGAGTCCTCTCTTGTTGTTTATCAGTCTGGAATTTGGTATTCTAGGGAAAGAGGATTTTTCTTTCGGGAGTCTCGCGGCATCCGGAAAAGTTTTCTGACAAGAAGAATATTCATGCGTAAAGACGTCATGCGTTTTCGAGCGAACGGTCACAAAGAAATACCAAAAGCAAAAAAGTCATTCCTTTCTTTCCAGGAATATTTTTCGGTATTTATCAAGAAAAGAAGGGGGGAACGGTCGTCCAGTGTGGTACGTTCCCGTTTGAAGGCGCTGTGCCGGACACCTATCGGGCCGCGCTTTTCTGTTCAGGAGAAAGCAGAGCGGGCACGTGTGGTCATTGAGGCTGAGAGTCTGGAAGAATTCCTGAAGTCCTATGCTGTTACTTCGAAACATAGTTATGGTACGGCCTACTGGCGTCGGCGATCTTTCTCGCTTTTGAGTGCCTTTGTTGCAAAGTACGCGGCATTTTTTGGAAAAGTGGCGTGGATGTTTTCGTGGCGGAGTAGTATCGCGGCACTGGTCGCGGTATTGGTGGTGTACATCGGAGGGATGAATGTGTCGAGCGCGCCGTATGCTCGTACCATTACCACCAAAGCTGAATGGGGATTGGGAGTGACTGATAATCTCTCCCTTGACAGCGCGGCTGATTCCCTTCAGTTGGCTGGGGATGGAACCTGGTCGGCACGGACCTGGGCGGTGCCACCCGATACGGTCAGCGCCGGATCAAGCTCCATTTTTCTCGGGGATAATCTATATGTCGTCCGTGGGCTCTCGGACAAAGCGTTCTGGAAATACGATTCGGCACTCAACGTGTGGTCAGAGCTTTCTGACCTGCCGTTTCCGGTATACTATGGTGCTGACATGGTGGCTGACAGCGCCAACAATCTTATTTATGTTATCTTTGGTGGTTTTTCGAAAAAGTTCTATTCATACAATGTGGTGACGGACGCCTGGACGGAGCTCCCGGAACTCCTCGATACGCCTTGGACGGGAGCGAGTATTGGGTTTGATGGGACGAATCCTTTTGTTCTTCGTGGCAATAGCAGTACTGACTTTTGGAAATACAATGTGGCGCTTGGCGAATGGCAAAACTTGGCGCCGATTTCCGCGACGGTATCTGCGGGAGCCAGTCTCGTCTACGGGTATGATGGAAATTTTTATACGCCACGCGGTGTCAATACGCTGACGTTTTACCGCTACAATATTGCGAGCAATACCTGGAGTGCTCGTACGAATATCACTGCGGGGCAGCTCTTTAATGGGAGCCAGAAAGGCGCATATGCTAATGGCTATATCTATTATCCGCGTTCGACAGGAACTACGGGATTTCTCCGATACGATATCGTGGGAAATAGTTGGACGGTGCTTGCGGCGACACCTGCCGTGACAACTGACACCCCGGTGGCTTTCAATGCCAACGACAATAAACTCTACATGCTTCGTTCAGCTGGTACCTATGATTTGTGGAAATTTGATCCGACAATCGGGGCAACAGGGGATTGGGTGGGACCACAGCAGGTCCTCAATAATACCGGAACTATCGGGACAGGAGGGGATCTTTTCTGGAACGGAGTGACGGGCGCCGGATCATATGTCTATGCCATGCGCGGAGGAGCGGCGGGGTTTTATCGTTACAATGTATCCCTTAATACCTGGACGGCCATGAATAATCCGGCGGTGGCTTCGACTACCGATACGACCGGAACATTGGTAAATGATTATGTCTACTATCCGCTGGGCAATAACACCACGACGTTTTATCGCTATACGATCTCTACCAATACCTGGGGAGCGATGACGGTTTTGCCGGGTGCAGCTTCCAATGGAGCGAGCGCTGTATACAATGCTTCGGATAGTCGAGTGTATGTCCTGCGAGGAAACGGCACCTCGAATCTGTACAGTAGTCCGAATAATCCTGTGCTTGCGTGGACAACGCAGGCATCGACAGTGGTCAGCGGCGTAACTTATCAAGCGAATGTCGGTGCGAGGATGGTATCAGACGGAACAGACCTTTATGCCACAATGGGCGATGGTGAGACGGCCTTTCTTAAATACAATACGGCTGGCAATACCTGGTCAGCTCTGAAGCAGACTCCTTTTGCGCAGTACTATGGGACGAGCTTGACCTATGCAGGCGGCAAGATTTATGCCTTGGCGGGGTATTATAAGGATGAGACCTGGGAATATACCATTGCAACCGACACCTGGAGGCTGCTGCCATCGAATCAAAAATATCTCTATGGCCGCGGACCTTACAACGGCGCCACTCTCGAATATGTCGGGGGAAGTTCATTTTATGCTTTGACGGGACAGGCGACGACGGATATGTGGAGCTATACTGCTGGGATGAATAATTTTGCGAGCTCAGGGAGCTATGTGAGTCAGACTCTCGATGTTTCGCAGGCGTCAACTTGGGTGTCGTTTGTGGTCAATGATGCTCAGCCAGCCAATACCAGTATCGTCTATGAGACACGAACCAGTACTGATGCGAGCTCATGGTCGAGTTGGGAAGCGGTAGTGGGGACGACGATTGCATCCCCGGCGCAACGCTATATTCAGGTGCGAATCACGCTGGCTACGAGCGATGGAGTGAGTACGCCGACCGTTTCGGACTATACGATTACCTATAATAATTCCGATACACCTCCGACCAATCCATCGGCCGTCAATGCCTATTCACAGGTTTCCGGCGGAGTTTCACTTTCATCAGGGAATACCTACCTCTATGAGCATCCTTATTTCACCTTTTCCGGCGCCAGTAGTCCTGAAGCGGGCGTGGAAGGGTATTATGTGTATTTCGGAACGAATGCCAGTGCTGACCCGGCGGTTGATGGATCCTATCAGACCAGCACGACGTATGAAGTCAACCATGGGCTGAATGCGGGTACCTACTATCTGCGGATCAAGACCAAGGACAACAATGGCAATGTGAGTATCGGGACATATGCAGCCTTTACTTACATCTACAATGGCGTTTCACCCGCTCTGGTTGAAACCAAAACAAGCCAGGCAGATTTCTCGGCTGGGACACTCAGCGATGTTTCGGCGGGCGATGTGGCTGATGCGATGCGTCTTTCGGCAAGTAGTGGGACGGGATTTTGGAATCAATCCAGGCTTTCGAATATCTCCGCGAGCGTCTTCTACGGAGGAGACAGTGTTCAGGTGAATTATGCCGGAACCGATTATATTTTCGTGCTTCGGGGTGGCGCCACGACCGGATTTTATCGGTACGACATTGCGAATAATACCTGGCTTGTTCGGCAGCCAACCCCAGGCAATGTGAGTTACGGTGGGTCTCTCGAGGCTGGACCTGAGGGGTTTCTCTATGCGACGCAGGGTGGAGGAGCATCGGCTGTCTTCTGGAAGTATGATATCGCTCTGAATTCTTGGACAGCGGTATCGAGCGCGCCGAAGAATTTCGCAGTTGGGGGATCGATTACATATGACGGGTCACGCTATATCTATGGTCTTCCGGGGAGTGATGACGCGTTTTATCGGTATGACACGACCACTGATTCTTGGAGTGCCCGGGCCAATGCTCAGTTCGGCAATCCGAATACGGCCGACGGTCAGACGGTGAATTATGATTCGGATAGCGTCTATGATGGACGTAACAACATCTATGTGATACAGGGAAATTACTATCCCTACTTCGCCAAGTATTCCATCGCGACCGATGGGGCTTATGGTGAGACGGCCAATACCTGGACGATACTCGCATCCGCTCCGACCGGTGTCTATACCGGAGGGAGTCTTGCCTACGATACGACGACGGAGAGCGTCTATATGACACGGGGTAACTGGAAGAATAATTATTACAAATATGATGTCGGTTTGAATAGCTGGTCGCAACTCCCTGATACGCCGGCAACCTTTGATCAGGGGGCTTCACAGGTGGTGTATAACGGGTATATCTACGCGCTTCGTGGGGCCAATCAGACGAATTTTTATCGGTACAATATTGCGGAGAGTTCGTGGGAGATTCCGACCAAGGGACTGTTCGGACCATCGATTCCTGGGGGAACGACGTACTTCCCTTTTTCATCGGGAACCAATGTGGTAACGGATGGCGGCGAAAACATGTATATGATTCGCGGAAGCTATGACAACGTGTTTCTTCGTTACAATGTGGCGACGGGAACGACGACGGAAATGGCCCGGTTGCCGGTCGGTGCTTGGGACGGGTCCAGTCTTGTCTATGTCGGCAACCACGATGAGATTTATTATTCTCCAGGGGCCATCCGGACGACGCGGAGCGGAGCGAGTAATTATTTCTATAAATATGATATTCCGACCAATACCTGGAGCGAGGTTACCACTGACCGACCACCGCTTCAGGTGGGTACGGGATCGAGCATGACTTATGACGGATCGCGTTACATGTATCTGACGCGCGGAGTAGGGACGGCCACCTGGTGGCGCTACGACCTTGATGCCGCGGCTGGTTCGCGCTGGTCGTCGGCTTTGTCAGCTGGTCTTGGTACCACGACGACAGGAGGAAAATTGGTGTATAGCGGCGGGTATGTCTATGCGGTGCGTGGTGGCGCGGCGACTATCTATCGGTACGATCCGGTCGCGACGACCTGGGCTACGATACCGGCGCTGCCGGCGTCGATCAGCACGGGCGGCGGTATCGTCGACGGTGGCGATGGGTATCTCTATGTGACTCGGGGTACTAATACCGCGAATAATTATCGGTATCGTATCGCCGACGGACTCGCGGGGACCTGGGCGAGCGTGACGGATATCCCGGCGCAGGTCAATACCGGAGGGTTCCAGGAGCATGTAAGCAACCGGAACTGGGTAATAGCCGGTAGCGGCACCAATTCTTATCCGGATGGAGTGTATAGTTTCGTGGTGAGTTCGACCGGTAATGGCACGGGATTTCAAAAGACGGGAACGTATACTTCGGAAGCGCTGGATCTGGTCTCGGTGTATAAGTGGGCCAGTTTTTCAGCCAACTACACGCTCCCCGATAATACGTTTGTGGCTTTTGAAACAAGGAGTTCGGATGATGGGCTGGCATGGGATAATTGGGTGGCGGTTTCAAATGAGCAGGTGTTTGGAACAAACCATGTGTTTAAAATCAACTCCGCTCCCAATGGGTATATCCAAGTGCGAGCCACCTTGTCTTCGTCAGACAGGATCTTCTCGCCGCTGATCACTGAGTATTCGATCGGTTATTATCAGGATATGACCGAGCCGACCAATCCGAGTGCGGTCAGCGCTTATACGAGTGCCGCCAAGGCGACAGGCATAGCGACGAACACCTGGTACAATCATGCAGCACCCCATTTCGAGTGGCCGGCGGTTGACGCGGTCGGCGGGGCGACCGATGGTGTGGGCGGGTCGGGTGTGGCGGGGTATTATGTCTATTTCGGTATCGATAGTAACGCCGATCCGGTGACGTTTCAGACGACCAATACCTATACGGCGAGCGGTTTGTCAGCCGGGCAAACGTACTATCTGAAGATCATGACTGAGGACAATGCCGGGATGATCACGGCGAGTTCGTACAGCGCCTTTACCTATAAATTCGATAATATCGCTCCGACCAATCCGACCATTATTTCTGTCAATCCAACCGGATATACGGCGGTTGATAATTTTATTTTTACTTGGTCATCCGATGCTGCCGATTCGTTTTCCGGTATTTCCAAGCTGCAGTATCGGACCGATGGCGATGTGGCTGATACCTGGACCGATATCGCTAACCCTGCTGACATCACGGTCACGTTGCCTAACGTGAATCATATTGTAGGTGCGTATCAGTCAGGTAAGAATAAATTTTATCTGCGGGTGGTGGACGGCGCTGGTAATGTGTCGACTTCACTTTTGCAAGAGTATTACTACAGTGCGAGTGCTCCGACGCCGCCGCAGAACCTGACTGCCACTCCGGCGACGTCCACAGCCAACTCTTTTTCCTTTTCCTGGGATTCTCCGGCATCCTTTGCGGGGGACGAAGCCGCTATTGTGTATCATTATTCGGTCAACGTGCTGCCAACAGCCAATAATTCCGTCTCGACTGCCTTGAAGGCGGCTGGTCCGAGTGCCTTCGCGACCCAAAAAGGAGAGAATTTGTTCTTTGTGGTAGCCGAGGATGAGTCAGGGAATATCGAATACGGGAATTACGCTGTGGTGTCGTTCGAGGCAGATACCAGTAGTCCGCCGATCCCGGGTACAGTGCAGATTTTTGATACTTCAGATCGGGAGAATTCCAAGTATGGCGTGGCGGTGAAGTGGGCGCGTCCAGAGGGGATTGATGCCGCTAACTTCGATGGCTTCGTAATCTATCGTTCAGCTGACAACGTGACATTTACCGAGATAGCGAAGACGACGGGAAGTGCATACGTCGATTCGGGTGAAATCCTTCTGGCATCGGGAGACACGACGCTTGAGAGCAAGTTGTATTATTATCACGTGAAGTCGAAAGATAAGACGAGTAATTATTCAGCCGCATCCTCAACGGTCTCAATCGTTCCGACAGGCAAGTACACGACGCCGCCGAAACTGGTAGGGACACCGAGTTATACGACCCAGGCCTTTCAGACCTCCTTCACCTGGGCGACCGATCGCGTCGCGAGCTCGTTCATCGAATACGGTAAAAGCATTTCGCTCGGGGAAACGACCGGTCAGGTGGACTCTGTCACGACGCATGAGGTATTGGTCAAGGGATTGGATGCCGGAACGAAATATTTCTATCGAGTCAAATATATCGATCCGGACGGCAATATCGGCACCTCGAATATAGACACCTTCACTACGCTTCCGCCGCCCGTCATTTCTGAGGTCTTGGTGACAGATATCCAGTTGTACACGGCGTATGTGAGTTGGACCACGAATGTGAGCGCCACCTGTACCCTCAAGTACGGTTCCTTCAGTATCGAGGAAAAATCAAGCGGTTCCGGCCATGTCCAGAAGATCGATCAGTTGAACCCGGCTTCGGATTATCGGGCGCAGATCGACTGCATCGACGGTGATCTTAACTCGTTTTCTTCCGATGAATACGCCTTTAGTACACCGGAAGAGCCGGTCGTGTCGGATGTCACGGTAGAGAACAAGGCGGATGTGGACCTTCCGACCATCATCATCTCCTATCTTACCAATGTCCCGACCTCGACACTCATCTATTACAAGTCGGCCGGGAACTCCGAGAATCACACGTATCTGACTGAGGAACTTGTCACCGAGCATTCCGCCGAGATCTCCGATCTGGATCCGGCCGTTGAATACATCGTGAGCATTACCGGTATGGATACGCATAATATCCAGGCGAAGCCGTATGAACAGCGGATAACGACGCGGACGGATTCCCGACCACCGAAAGTCCTCTCAAACAAGGCGATGGGACGTGTATCGGGGCGGGGCAATAACGCCCAGGCTAGTGTCTATATCAAGATCGAAACCGATGAGCCTTCACGCCTGCATGTGGCGTATGCCAAGGGTATCGTGACCAGGTCGTTCGAGCAGTCGACGAATGATGATTCTCTCAATACTTATCACCTCATCACGATTCCGGCCGAAGCGGGCGATGTCTATAGTTATCAGGTCGAGGTCTATGATGAGGCCGGAAACAAGACGACGACGGATCCGTCGACGGTCCCAGTCGAGCAGTCGAAGGCCAATGCGACGGAAGTCATCACGCGGACCTTCCTGAATAACTTTGGGTGGATGTCGAGGCTTGGTGGGAATTAGGAGGAAATTAGTGGTATACTATAGAGAGGACTATCGCACCCTGTTCCGAGTCGGGGTGGGTGTTTTCGATGAATGAGGAAAGGAAACATAAAAAGAGAAGAGATGCCCGAAGAGAAAGAAATCGTCATCAAGGTGAGTGGGCTCAAGAAAAGCTTTCATGTCGGAGAGCAGGATATTCCTGTCCTGTTCGGTATCGATCTCGAGATCCGGAGGGGGGAATTCGTCCTTCTGGTCGGCCCGTCCGGTTGCGGGAAATCGACGCTCTTGCATACGATTTACGGCCTGGAGAGCCCGACCGAAGGGACGGTATTCATCGAAGAGGAGGACATTTGGGCAAAGACGAAGAACTGGAGGGCGAATTTCCGCAACAGATACATCGGATTCGTTCCGCAGCAACCGTTTTGGATCAAGTCGCTGACCGTCATCGAGAATATCGCCATACCGGGGGTCATCGCGGGTAAGACGTTCAGTGAGAGTATTACCATCGCGGCGAAGCTGATTGAGCTTGTTGGGATGGGCAAGTGGGCGAATCATCGCCCGTTCGATCTTTCTGGAGGACAGCAGCAGCGTATCGCGCTCGCTCGCTCGCTGCTCCTGAACCCGAAATTCATCATCGCGGACGAACCGACCGGAAACCTCGACCTGAAAGCCGGGGAGCAGCTGATGAGTCTGGTCGGAAGTATCTCCCGGCAGTTCCAGATCACGATCATCATGGTCACGCACAACATGGATCAATATAAGTTCGGATCGAGAATTATCAACATGGTGGATGGTAGGGTCACTTCGGACGCGATTAATCAGCAGTTCATCGGAATGATCGATGAAGCTACGGTTCAGCAGGCAATGCAGGAAGCATCCCAAACGATATGAGCTTTTTTTCACGCATCAGGAAGGGAAAGGAAGGAGGTGCCCCCGAAAAGACGGTCCCACTCGGAGGGTCGAGGGTTTCTTTTTCTCCCGACATCCATTTTTCCCACATGCTGCTTTCGTCCGTCCTTTTCATCGGGTGGCGCAACATGTTCGCGAATCGGATGCGGTCTGTGTTGACCGTCGGTGGAGTGGCGATCGGTATCGGAATTATCACATTGCTCATCGCACTCGGTTTCGGGGTACAGGGTATGGTCATCCGCGAGGTGACGAAGAACAATCCGAGTGACATCATCGATATCAGCAATAAGAGCCTGGATAATTTCGCTTTGTTAGACAAGGCGACTATCGGCAAGATGCAGAATATAGACGGTATCAAGGAAGTCGAGGTTCGGGCGAGCATCGGAGGAAAGTTCGTGAGTGGTGAATCCCAGACTGACGTGACGCTCAACGCTATCAGCCGGCATTTTCTCGATCTGGCGAGGACCGACATCCGTGAGGAGACGAGGGAAGCACTATTCGCTACTCCTCGCGCTATTCTCGTGACACCAAAACTGGCCTCTTTGCTCGGATATGAGAATCCGGAGGATATCATAGGGAGAGAGATTGAATACAGCGCGATTGTGACAAGTGACATGATTGCATCCGATCTCAAGGAGGGCGAGGAGGCGATTCCGTTGGATGAGAGCCAAAACAAGCTCAATATCGTGGGAGTCGTCAAGGATCCAACGAGAGACGATTCGGTATACGCCTATGTCCCGCTCGAGGTCATACGAGCCCGGTATGGAAATATCGCCGGACAATTCGCCAAAGCGAGAGTGGAGGACGAGTCCTCCATCGAGTCGGTCAGGTTGCAGATCGAACAGACCGCCTTCGTGACCGAGAGTATCGTCGATACGATCGCGGATATCAATTCCTTCTTCTCTATCGTCCGTGGCATTTTGATCGTCTTCGGCGTCATCATTATGTCCATCTCGGCGATGGGCATGCTCAATACGCTCAGCGTCTCTCTTCTCCAGCGTACGAAGGAAGTCGGTATCTTGAAAGCGCTCGGCGCGAAAAGATCTGATATTTTTAAGATGTTCATTTTCGAGGCTTTTCTGATCAGTTTTCTCGGAGGATCACTCGGCCTACTCTTTGGTTACGGCGGTGCGAAAGGGATTAACACCGGCGTGAATTTCTTGGCACAGAAGTATGATGTTGCCAGTATGAATTTTGTGCAGCTCCCCTCGGCATTCGTCATTTCCATCGTCGTCTTCATCTTCTTTCTGGGGCTTATTACTGGGATATTCCCCGCTCTTCGTGCTTCGAAGATCCATGCTCTCGAAGCGCTCCGATACGAATAGGAGGTGCTTCTCCCGGAGTTGTGCCGACATATGTGGGGCTTCTTGATTTGGGCTGGGAATGGTCATTGAAAGAAGGGGAATTTTTGGTACCTCTTGCGGGATTTTTGGAAGAAAATGCTATCTTGACATGCCCTGAATTAGCAATCTATAATAGGGAGTGCTAAATGGTAAACAGAATAAGAGACGAGATCATTCGCTTGCGTAGAGAACTCATTTTTTGAGAACGAACACAAGAGGATGGCTGAGTCGATAAGAATGTTATGGCGAAACAGATTGCGTATAGTGCCGTCGCCCGCCGGAGCATGAAAGCGGGAATCGATAAGGTGGCGGATGCGGTCAAGGTGACGCTCGGACCCAAGGGACGGAATGTTATTCTCTCGAAGAGCTATGGAGGGCCGACGATCACGAATGACGGAGTGACCATCGCGAAGGATATCGAACTGAAGGATAATTTCGAGAATCTCGGGGCCTCACTCATCAAGCAGGTCGCCGAGAAGACGAACGATATCGCCGGTGATGGGACGACGACTTCGACGGTCATCATGCAGGCGCTTGCCCGCGAGGGACTCAAGTTCGTCGAGACCGGGATCAATCCGGTCGGAATCCGACGCGGGATGGAGGCGGCCAAAGCCGATGTCATCGAATCTCTCAAGAAGAATTCCCAGCCGATCAGGGATAAGAAATCCATCGTTCAGGTGGCGACAATTTCGGCCGAGTCGGTTGAGATGGGAGAAATGATCGCCGGAGTGATGGAAGCGGTTGGCAAGGACGGTGTCGTGACAACCGAGCAGTCCCAGACACTCGGTCTTTCGAAGGAGATCGTTGAGGGGATGAATTTCGATAAGGGATATATTTCCCCATATTTCATGACGAACGCCGAATCCCAGACGGCGGAAATCGCGAATCCGTACATTCTTATCACCGACAAGAAGATCTCCGCCATCGCGGAAATCGTCCCGGTGCTCGAGAAGCTTGCACAGATGGGAAAGAAGGATATCGTCATCCTGGCGGAAGATATCGACGGTGAGGCGTTGGCGACGCTGGTTGTGAACAAGATCCGGGGGGTGCTCAACGTGCTGGCCGTCAAGGCGCCGGATTTCGGCGATGGACGCAAAGCCATCCTTCAGGATATCGCGCTCCTGACTGGGGGGCAGGTGATTTCCGAGGAGAAGGGCATGAAGCTTGAAGCGACCGAGGTTGCTATGCTCGGCCAGGCACAGAAAATCATCGCTTCGAAAGACGATACGACTATCGTCGGCGGAAAGGGTAAGAAGAAGGATATCGAGGCCCGGGTCAGTGAAATCAAGGCTTTGATCGAGAAATCGAAGAGCGAGTATGATCGCGAGAAGTTGAAGAAGCGGATGGCGAAATTGGCGGGAGGCGTGGCGGTCATCCGGGTCGGAGCGGCGACCGAGACAGAGTTGACCTACATGAAGCACAAGATGGAGGATGCGGTCAACGCGACGAAGGCGGCAATCGAGGAAGGTATCGTCGCCGGTGGCGGGACCGCTTTGGTCAAGGCGGCTGCTTCTGTCGCTTCGGCATTTTCGGCGAAAAAGAAGACTGAAAATCATGAATTTAACGCCGGGTACGAGGCGCTTTTGAAAGCTCTCAATGAACCATTGCGGCAAATTGCGATGAACGCCGGTGAGCAGGATGCGGCGGTCGTTCTCAACAAAGTCATCGAGGCGAAAGGCGTCAACTTCGGATACAATGCCAAGGACAATGTTTATGAGGAGGATATGGTGAAGGCGGGTATCATCGATCCGCTCAAAGTCACCCGGACCGCGCTCGAAAATGCGGTTTCCGTTGCGGCGCTGCTCTTGACTACTGAGGCGGCGGTCGTCGATATTCCGGAAGAGAAGAAACCGGAAATGCCGGATATGTCCGGTATGGGCGGGATGATGTAATTCACCCAGGAAAAAAGACGCGGAAAAGGCCCCTCCTGAAGAGAAGGGCCTTTTTTCGTTGAAAGCGGGGGAAAATGAGAGTAAGATGAGAGAGTGGTTGATCCAGAATACAATACGTCCGAGAGCGTGACCGTGAGATTTGAATGAATAGTTTTCACGTGGATGAGATTCTTTTCGGGCTGGTTGGCTTTTTCTTTCTGATAAATGCAGGAGCTTTTTTGGGTATGGCTTTTGATAAGCATCGGAGTCGGACATCCGGAGCGGAACGGATTCCGGAAGGACTGCTGTTCTTTTGGGCGGCCGCGTTCGGAAGTATCGGGGTGTGGCTTGGTATGCTGGTTTTCCGGCACAAGACTCAGAAATGGTATTTCATCCTGGGTGTCCCGCTTCTGATTCTCGAGAATATCGTTTTTTTGGTGAGCGTTTCCGAATGGCTGGAGCGGATGTAGTTCCAGGTGAAGAAGGGGAGAGTGCCGGGTATCGGAAATAAAAAGGCCCCTGAATCGCGAGGCGACGGGGCAAGAGAGGAAAAAGGGAGAGAAACGTGTGTTGTGTTGTGGGAGACGAGTCGGGAAAGGGTTTTTAAAACCGCCTTCCCGACTCGGTCCTGGTGGGGATCGTCATCGATGTGAGATCCCTCTCGTCTCCGGTCGCCGATGTTTTGGCGCCCTTTTGCCGCTCTCCTTTGGATTTACTATCTTGAATTATACTCTTTTCAGGTATTTTGTCAAGTTCAGTATTGATTGTGGCTTATTGAAAGGATTTATAAAAGAATTCGAACTATTGCCTGAGCTTTGGCCGTATCGAGGGTATCTGACGTTCAGCGGAGTCCTACTTCTTCAATTTGTCCGGACGATGGTTCGCGCAGGCTTTCTGGCTGCAGCGTTCGGGAATGGTTTTGGTGCCTTCCATCATGAGCGCTCCGCAGAGCTTGCAGAGCGTGCCGGTCGGTTTGGCTTTGATCGCATTCTTGCAGTCCGGATAGTGGGAGCAGGAGTAGAAGAGGCCAAAGCGTCCTTTCCGTTCAATCATATCGCCTTTTGCGCAGACCGGACACCGGACGCCGCTTGAGACGATGGATTTCTCGTCGTTCTTGATGAATTTGCATTTTGGGAAATTGGAACACGCGATGAAGCCTCCATATTTCCCTTGGCGTTCGATGAGCTTCCCGTCTTTGCAGTCGGGGCAGGCCTCGCCGGTTTCCTTGGGTGGCTCGATGACTTTGCCTTCTTCGGTCAGGGAACCGTCGCAGTCAGGGAAGCGCGAACAGGAGAAGAACTTTCCGTTGCGCGCGAGCTTGATGACCATGTTCGATCCGCATTTCGGGCATACGGTGCCTTTCGGAGCATCTCCCATATTGGTGACTTTAGCGATCTTATCCTTGCTCTTGATTTCCTTGGTGAAGGGCGTATAGAAATCCTTGAGGGTTTTCGCGTATTCGCGTTCGCCGTTCGCGATGTCATCGAGCTTGTTTTCCATGTCGGCGGTGAACTGTTCGGAGACGATCTCGCTGAAATGGGTGAAGAGGAAACCGTCGACGACGAGACCAGTGTCCGTCACCCGGAGCGCCTTGCCTTCCTTTTCGACATATCCGCGATCCTGGATGGTCTTGATGATGCTGGCGTAGGTGGACGGTCGGCCGATGCCTCTCTTCTCGAGCTCCTTGACCAGGCCGGCTTCGGTATAGCGCTTGGGTGGTTCCGTCGCCTTCTCTTCCGCATCGATACTCCTGAGAGTGAGCCGATCTCCGGTTTTGACTTGGGGTACTTCGACGTCGTCGCCGCGGGCCGTGGTGTCGAGAGCGAGCCATCCATCGAAGAGCAGATGTGATCCATTGGCGGTGAAGTGAGGAAGGGATCGGTCGACGGTATTGGCGGTGATCTTGGTCCGGAGGATTTCGGCATCGGTCATCTGCGAGGCGAGGGTCCGGATGCGAATCAGGGTGTAGAGGCGCTTCTCATCATCGGAAAAACCGGCGGTCTTTTTGCCCGGGTCGGTCGGCCGGATAGCCTCGTGGGCTTCCTGGGCATTTTTCGATTTGGTCTGGTAGCGGCGGGTGGCCAGGTACTTCTCGCCGAATTCCTTGTTGATGAGAGCGGCGATTTTGGGGATGATTTCTTCGGAAATGGAAACGCTATCGGTACGCATATAGGTGATCGCGCCTTTCTCGTAGAGTTTCTGGGCAGCTCTCATCGTGCGGGAAGGAGAGAGGCCGAGGCGCGAGCTGGCTGCCTGTTGGAGGGTCGAGGTGGTGAACGGCGGATAGGGACGGCGTTTCGCGTTGGTGGCGACGACGTAGGCGATTTCCCATGGGTTTTTCTCCGCGAGTCCGATGATACGATCGCATTCTTGCGTGGTCTTCGGTTGTTCGACACAGGTGAAAACGATCGATTCTTTCTTGGTCGTCTGGCAGTTGGCGGTGATGATGAAGTAGGCCTCGGGAACGAAAGCCTGGATGGCGTTTTCGCGTTCGGCGAGGATATGGAGCGCCGGCGACTGGACCCGGCCGGCGGAGAGACCATAGCGGACTTTTTTCCAGACGAGTCCTGAAAGATCGTAGCCGACGAGCCGGTCAAGCACCCGGCGGGCCTCCTGCGCTTTTCGGAGATTCTGGTCGAGGGGTCTCGGATGAGAGATCGCCTCATTGACCGATTTTTCAGTGATCTCATAGAAGAGGACGCGCCGCGGTTTCTTGATTCCGCAGGCGTCGGCGACGTGCCAGGCGATGGCTTCGCCTTCGCGGTCGGGGTCGGTCGCCAGGAGCACATCGCTGCTTTTTTTGACGAGCGATGTGATTTCGCGCACGATGCTTTCTTTTCCGGGACTCACGACATAGCGGGGGATGAATCCGGCTTCGATGTCGATCGCATCCTTATTCGATTTGGGCAGGTCACGCACGTGTCCGACCGAGGCTACGACCTTATACCCGCCTTTCAGGTACTTTTCGATGGTTTTGGCCTTCGAGGGGGATTCGACGATAAGGAGTTTCATAAGATAAGACGATTCATCAGTGAACGTATCGACGCGCCGATCGGTATCAGCGTATTCTCCTATAGTGCATGCCGCCGATATTCTTGGCAAGTCCTTTCATCTCGAGCAGAGTGAGAGCGGAGGTGATTTCGTTGGCGGAACGCTTTGCCTGTCGGATAATCTGATCGATATGAAGGGATTCATGGGTGAGAATCGACAGGAGAACAGTCTCGTTTTCCGAAAGCGGAGGGAGCGTTTTGTCGGTCAGTGGATCATCGACGGCGGCCACGGTCGTCGAAAGGGAAAACTCCTCGAGGATGTCCTCGAGGCAGGTGATAAGTTTTGCACCGTTCTGAATGAGTCGATGGCAGCCGACGGAACCCGGAGAGAAGAGGGACCCGGGGATAGCGAGGACGTCCCGATCGTATTCGAGAGCCAGACGGGCGGTGATGAGCGTACCGCTTTGCTCTGTCGCCTCAATGACTAGGGTGGCAGGACTCATACCGGCCATGATGCGATTGCGGGAAGGGAATGTATGGAGTGCCGCTTGCGTCCCCGGGGCGAGTTCGGAGATGATCGATCCGCCTTGCCTGATGATCCGGTGGGCGAGCGGGAGATGGGACTGTGGTGAGATGGAAGTGTCATCGACGCCGCTTCCGATGACGGCGAGGGTCGGTCCGTCGCTGTCGAGCGCCGCCTGATGAGCGAGGCCATCGATACCGAAGGCGAGACCGGAAACCACCACGAATCCGGCTTGCGAGAGGTGGCGCGAGAAGTCTTGGACGACCTGTCGCCCATATGTCGAGGGACGACGGGTGCCGACGATGGTGATCATCGGGCGATTCGCATGCCAATCGCCGGAGGTGCCGCGGACATAGAGCAGTATCGGTGCATCGGGTATTTCGCGCAGGAGTGTCGGGAAATCCGTATCGGTATACCCGATGATGCGGATATCTGGGAACGCAACGCGGAAATCATGCCAGAGAGATGCGGGATCGAGAATGGGGATATGGGTACGGAGGGCGGAGAGAGCGGCCGGGCGTACGCCGGGCAGCATTCCCTGCGTGTCGAGAACGGTTTGCCAGATAGCCTGTCCTGTTCCGAGGGATCGGAGCAGGGCGAGGAGTGTCTTGTTGCCGATACCTGGGATGCGGGAGAGAGCGAGAAGCCAGGCAGCATCGGGAAGCGCCTTTTGATCGGGGACGGTATTCGTGTGTATTTCAGACGCCATACGATACGTACTTCATTGTAACACGCGAGGGCGTGCGTATGGACAAACGTTCACATTCGGCTATACTATCGAGGTATTGAAGAAAAAAGAGGGGCCCATAGCTCATTTGGTAGAGCGCCTGCTTTGCACGCAGGAGGCGAGCGGTCCGAATCCGCTTGGGTCCACCACCCTTGATTTTTTCCGGTAGTTTGGGTATTATTGTCCTGTTGGCTCGGAGTCGGTTTTTTGTTTCTGGATGTCCGGTGGGATGTTTTTCGTTTCAAGAGGGAATCTTTTGGGCGATTAGCTCAGTTGGTTAGAGCGCGACACTGATAATGTCGAGGTCCCAAGTTCGAATCTTGGATCGCCCACAGAACCGCTTCGGGTACCGGGAAGCAAGGGTTCCGGGTCAGGAAACAGGAAGAGAAGCTATGAATAGCGGGGTAGAGCAGTCTGGCAGCTCGCTTGGCTCATAACCAAGAGGTCGGTGGTTCAAATCCACCCCCCGCAACAAA
>JAUPWI010000028.1 GCA_030916545.1 Patescibacteria group bacterium
AATGAATGAGATCAACCGGGCTATCCAGGAAGGACGCAAGAAAGCCGGTTTTAATGTCGAAGACCGAGTCGCGCTCGGCTACCAAGGGAAGGAATCGGTATTCGAAAAGTTCCAAGACGAGATCGCGCGGAAAGTCTTGGCCACTTCCATTGTGGCAGGAGAATTGTCCGATGCTGAATATTCTGAAACCGTCAGTATCGAAAATGAATCATTCACCTTTCAATTGAAACGAGTATGAGCACGACGGTCAGCGAGTGGGAGGAAGTCGCTCGTGAAGAAGTCTTCAGGAAATATGGACGGAGCATCGAGAAAGTCGTGTTCCGTCTGCCGGATGGTCATGAGGCGGACTTCTATCTGCGGAACGGTCAGGGGAGCATCGCTTGTTTGGCTCTGACGAAGGACAATCAGGTGATTCTGGTGAGGCAATTCCGTCCGGGTCCGAAAAGAATACTCCTTGAATTGCCCGGCGGCGGAGTGCAGCCAGGAGAGTCTTTGGAAGAGGCTATGGCTCGTGAGCTCCTGGAAGAAACCGGGTATGTAGGCAACGTGCGTTTCGTGACGAGTGTCCTTCCGGATGCCTATGCCGTATTCCGGAAGAACGCATTGGTCGCGACCGACTGTGAAAAGAAAGCCGAACCGCAATCGGAAGATAACGGGGAAATCGTCGAAGCGGTTCTGATGCCGATTGAAGAATTCCGAGCGTATCTCCGGACCGGACAGTTGACCGATGTGGAGATCGCGTATCTCGGTCTCGACCGTCTCGGGTTACTGTGATCGTCCGTATAAAAAAGAGGGTGGTAATCAGATTTTTCCGATGCCCCAGGTTTCCGAACGTGCAGCAAGGAAAAATCTGATTGCCACCCTCCTCGGTATTAGGGGGGGGGATGCGCAAGCGTGGGACTTGCCTCGCGGAGACGACAGGTTCGTATGAGTTCGGTATGAGTGGTGAGTTATCAATGCACTCCCAATGGAATATCGTTACACGGCTATCGTGCTGAAGAAGAGAGAGGTCGGAGAAACCGACCGTTTGTACACGTTCTATACCAAGGAGCAGGGCAAGGTGCGAGCGGTGGCCAAAGGTATCCGGAAGTCGGGTGCGAAGCTCGCGAGCCAGCTTGAGAATGGAACGTTGGCCGATGTGGCGGTGGCACGGACGCGGGGCACGGGAAAGATCACGGGTGCGCTGGCTGAAGAGTCGTACCCGGAGATCCGTGTCCGGTTCGGGATGTTGCGTACCGTACTCGCGACCCTCGATCGTTTCGAACGGTTGATACAGTTCGATGAACCGGACCAGAAGCTGTATCGGCTCCTGGTCGATTTTCTGAAGTGCTCCGAGAAGAGTGCTAAAACCGATGATGAAGCGTGTGCACGCCTGCTTTCGGCCGCTTTTCTTTTCCGGACGATCGCGCAGCTCGGATACGGGATGGAAGTCCGCGTGTCGGCGGTGAGCGGACGGAAATTTTTCGGACATGAGCGATTCTTTTTTTCGCCGGCCCAAGGAGGCGTCGTATTTTCATCCGAATGTGGAGACAACCAGTCGCTGCCGATCGGTCAGAACGCAATCAAACTGCTGCGGGTTTTTCAGGAACATCCTTTGTCGGCGGTGATGAAGGTACGCGTGTCCGATCGGGATACACATGAGATCGAACGGGTGATCCGGTATCTGGTCGATTGGGTCCTGTAACCGGTCCTCATCCGCATTGAAGCGGGGAGGCGTTTTTGATAGAATGGAGGAAATGAACAAGCATCTTTATGGGACTTCAGGATCTGAATGAAGAGTTGCACAGTCGGGATTTCCACCTCGATCGCATGCTCGGGCATACCGCTTACGATCCGACCGCGTCTGGAGATGGGACCGGTGAGAAACGGCAGGCATTCGAGGCGGCCGGAAAATGGCGGACAACCGTCCGGCCGGGCGAAGAGATGATTTTCATGCAGCAGCAGAAGCGTAAGCATCGGGTGGCACTCGCACTCGGTGGAATCGCGGTCATGGCTCTCCTGATCGGTTCTGTGTTCAAGATACGGGCGCTTATATATAGCGAAGAACAGATAACGTTGGCGGTGGATGGTCCGAGGCAGGTGGCGAGTGCCGAATCGAGCGAATTCACCGTTGTCTATGGGAATCGGAATTGGTCCGCCATGAAGGATGTTTCCTTGGTGGTCGCGTATCCGGACGGTTTTCAACCGGATGAGGATCCGAATATCAAAATCAGCGGTTCGCAATTGGAAATTCCGCTCGGGACGATCGACGCGCGTACGGATGGCCGGGCGACTTTTTCGGGGAAATTTTACGGCTCGCGCGGCGATACCCTGTTTCTGAAAATGCGTCTGCGTTATTCTCCGACGGGTCTGAGCTCCCAATTCGAGAAGGAAGAGCAGTATGGTGTTTCGATAGCATCATCCGTCTTGGCTCTCGATATGTTGGCTCCCCAGCAGTCATCGAATGATGATAACGTGGAATATGTCATCGATTACATGAATCAGAGCGACAGGAGCATCCCGAATATCCGTGTCAAGGTCGAGTATCCGGAGAAGTTCACGTTCGTGTCGGCGGAGCCGGCCCCGGCGGAGGGGAATTCTGTGTGGTATGTCGGAACTTTGGATCCCGATCGGAAAGGAAAGGTGATTATCAGGGGGAAGCTGTCCGGTGTCCGTGATGAGGTGAAGAAGGTGCGGGCATCGATCGGTTATGTGACAAACGGCAGATTCGTCGCGTATGGCGTATCCGAACAGCTTACCCGCATCGTCATCCCGCCGTTTTCGATCACGCAGACCATAAACGGCAAGCGTGATCTGAACGTCAATGCTGGAGATGTGCTGAATTTCGACATCTCGTATCGGAACGAGAGCAATATCGGCCTGCGTGACGCCATCATCACCATGAACCTGAATTCCGAAATACTGAATTACTGGGGACTCAGGCAGGAATACGGATCTTACGATTCATCGAACCAGACATTGATCTGGAAGGCATCCGATGTCCCTGCTCTGGCACGACTGAATCCGGGTGATGGAGGAACAGTTTCCTTCTCCATCCCCGTCCTGGATCCCATCCCGGAGAGCGTTATGGGAAAGAATTTTTCCATTCAGACGACTGCGAAGATCGACAGTCCGGATATCCCGACCACGCTCGGATCCAACAAGATCATCGCGAGCAATACCTTGATGACGAGGGTGAATTCCTCCGTAGGCATCGGGTTGTATCTGGCAGAGGACGACGCTTTCTTTACGGGACGAGGGCCTCTTCCTCCCGTGGCAGGCCAGGAGACGGTGTACACGCTCAAGATTCGTCTGAATAACGCGTATAATGATATCATCGGCGCCAAGGTAACCATCACTTTGCCGAGCGGCTCGCGGTATCAGAAAAAATTCGCTCCTGATACGGAGGCCGTCGAATGGAATGAGCGTACCAACACGCTCGTGTGGGATCTCGCCACGTATCGGGCAGCACGCGGGGAGAATCGGGACCTGCGTTTCCAGGTGGCCGCCACGCCGGATGTGTCTTCGGTCAAGGAGGATCTCCAATTGATAAACGGAATAGTGTTTACCGGGAAGGATCAATTCACGAAGCAGGATATCCGTGTCGAAAAAAGCGCGCAGGAGGCGAAATATATTCAGAGGGAGAATGGCAGTGCAGTCAATATGGGTGTCATGGGTCAATAACTATGTTTGAGAAGACGGTATTGCCCGGCGGTGGGCGAATAGGGAAGCTGACGACAAGAAGAGGGGTACTCGCTACTCCCTTTTTCATGCCGGACGCCACACGGGCTTCAGTACGGGGATTATCGACTTCTGATATCCGGGAAACGGGCGTCGAGGCGCTCGTGGTGAATACGTATCACCTGTATCTGCAGCCGGGAACCGAGCTGATTCAAAAAACCCGGAAAGAAAGTGCTGATCCGGAAGGCGTTCACGCTTTCATGGGGTGGGATGGGCCGCTCCTTTCGGATTCCGGAGGGTATCAGATCTACTCGCTCATCCACAAGCACGCCGACATGGGAAGGATCACCGATGAGGGTGCGGAGTTCCGTTCGGTGCTTGACGGGTCGAGACATCTCATCACGCCGGAACGGGCGATCGCCATCCAGTTTGATCTTGGGACGGACATGATCGTGTGTCTTGATGACCCGCGGCCGAATGATGCTTCGAGAGAGGAAATCGTGAAAGCAGTCGATCGGACGCTTCGCTGGGCTGAGCGCTGTCGGGCGGAATACGATCGGCAGTGTGAGGCGCGCGGCTTCGGTGATGCGACCCGTCCGCTCCTCTTCGGTGTCGTCCAGGGCGGAATGCATGTCGATGAAAGGCGGCGCTGCGCAGCAGGTCTGGCTGCGATCGGATTCGACGGGTATGGTTTCGGTGGGAGGCATGTCGATGAAGAGGGAAATTTTTTGGCAGATATCCTGGCGGCGACAGCTGCTGCTATTCCTGAAAATTCGCCGCGTTTCGCTCTCGGTATTGGTACTCCATCAGATATTGCTCGTTGCCATGCTTTGGGCTGGGATATGTTCGATTGTGTGATTCCGACGCGCGAGGGGAGACACGGGAGATTGTTTTTGTGGGCAAAACCTCAAATCCCAAATTCAAAACTTCAATTTCCAAATCAGGTTGATCCGGATTTCTATCGGACTATCAACATTCAAAATGAACAATTCAAAGAAGATTTTTCACCTGTTGATCCGATCTGTGACTGTGAGTTGTGTCGCCAGTATACACGCGCTTATCTCAAACATCTTTTTAAGGTCGCCGATCCTCTCGCAGGCCGTTTGGCATCGATGCACAACCTCCGTTTCTATATGCGACTGATGAAGGCACTGAGAGGAGAAGAAGATTGACGGGGAACGATTTCGGGTATACCGTATGAAGCAGTTTTTTCAGAGGAGGATACGAAATGAATACGTTGTCGCCCGCAATGACGCGTCTTGTTCAATCGGCGTTCGCGCAGTGGATGAAAGACATGTTTCCCGATGCGAATCCCCGATCGGAAGAGGTGATCGTTCTGAATGGGGAAAGGCATCCGTTGTTAGGTATCTGCTGTCGGTGTGTCTGGCAGCAGATTTCGGCAGATTTTTTCTGGTGGAAGAGTGTACCAGAGGAAGCGTCCTGATGTAGGATGATGGGATTATCCCATTGACTTACCAATCATTTCGTAGTATAATAGAAAGTTGCCGAAAGTGTGGCAATGGGACGTTTTTTAACAAAGTCGTGAAGAAAGGGTTGAATCATGGCGCAAGATAGTGGTGCTGCAGTGGTATTTTTCCTATCGAACAATGGTAAGGCCAGGAAGCACTCCAGGTGTGT
The DNA here is from genome assembly GCA_030916545.1 of Patescibacteria group bacterium. Lineage (GTDB taxonomy): Bacteria > Patescibacteriota > Minisyncoccia > Moranbacterales > UBA1568 > JAGOSP01. The sequence goes on from JAUPWI010000028.1 coordinate 5,299, forward strand.
CGGCGGGCAGGGACGGAAGAAAGGGGGGGGATCGTGCGTGAAATGCGGCGTTCAGAGGCCGATTCCATTGTCAGAATGGCTTGAGAAGTTATCCTGGGCTGACGGGACATGGTTCCTGTCCGAACAGGCAGAAAAGCTTGCGCCCGCCGTGAAGATTTGCGTGAATCAGGGCTGGACGGAGCATCTTTCTTCGGAGGATGCGCAGGCGTGGTTTTTCGATCAACTGGATCTGGCAATCCTCACCCTGGTGAACGCCGGGCATCTCTCGGAGCCAATCGTCAAGGAGTTGCAGAAGCGTTTCGGGCAGGTCGTCAAGCGGGAGGCTTTTTTCTCGCCCGCGTATCGGGGCATATTGCAGGACAATATCCTGGATTGTGCCCGTCGATTCAGCGTCGAACTGTGGAAGAGAGGAGAACGGCCAGACATCACACTAAGGCCTGGCGGGAAGTATTACGCGTATCTTCATAGCCTTTCTGTTTGGGTGTTTGAGATGAGGCAGGAAATCAAACTCGAGGATCTCTGCGAAGCGGTCGATACCAGGTATCCGGACTTCTCGTCGCAGGAAAAGCGGCTCGTGTTTGCGTTCTGCCTTCTCAGGGAGTTCTCCCGTCGGCTGAATCGGCATAGTGGCAAGTTGCCAGGCATTCCTCGCCTCCGTCAGGAGCTCATTCTGGACTTCATCCGGCGGGCGGCAACCTCGGGCTGATCAGCGCATCGGCTCGTTTCAGAGCGGTTTCTTCGGAAACCGTTTTCTTTTTGTCCGAAGGGAGAATTCTGGCAGGAAACGCGGAAATACGATACACTGTGTGGAGTAAAATACTGAAAAAATGCGTGCGTATGGAAGCGACGAAAGCGAAATTCGATGTGCGGGTGAAACGGTCGAGCGCAGGTCTTGGCCTGTATGCCTTCGAAACGATCAAAAAAGGCGCGACAATCATCGAGTATGTCGGAAACCGTGTTCCTCGGGAGCGGGGAGATACGTTGCAGAACCGGTATATCTTCAATGTGAATTCGCGTATCGATATCGATGGGAGTCCGCGTTGGAATACCGCCCGTTATGCCAATCACTCCTGTCGTCCGAACTGTGAGGCGGTCGATCGGCGTGGGCGCATTTTCATCGTCGCGCGTCGCGCCATCAAGGTCGGGGAAGAACTGACCTATGATTACGGCAAGGAGTATTTCGAGGATATCATCAAGAAGGAAGGCTGCCGGTGCGTGAAGTGCGAGGAGAATCCGGTCCGGTCCTGAAAGACTTTTTCATGAAGCTCTGATAGAATAGGAGAGTAATCTACTCTCCTCTTTTCGTATTGCGCGTATGTCCTCCCAGAAAAAACTCCGCATCGGCTGGTTCTCGTTTTCCTGCTGTGAAGACAGCACGGTGATGTTCGCCGAATATCTGAACGACCACTACCAGGAATGGCTTCCGCTTCTCGACATTCGGTATGCCAAGGTGCTCCAGTCGAAAAATGTCATCGATCAGATGGATGTCGCCTTCGTCGAGGGGGCGATCGCGTCGCCGGAGCATGAGGCCAAGCTCCTCGATGTCCGATCGAAGGCCACCAAGCTCGTCGCTATCGGGGCCTGTGCCAATATGGGTATGCCGTCGTGTCAGCGCAATCAGTTCCCGCCCGAAGTCGAGGAACAGATCCATTTCCTTCTGGAACGTTTCCATTATGGTGAGAAAGCCAAGAAGCTCGATGAGCTCGTGACGGTGGATGCGCGCGTGAATGGTTGCCCGATGCAAGAGGAAGTGTTCATCAAAGTCTTGAATGAGATGTTGATCGAATTCGGCGTCATCGAGCCGAAGCCAGTGGCGGAAGGAGCAGCCTAAGATATCCCATAACATATCCCTTTCTAAAAAACAGCCTATGCATCAGGTATCGGAAATGAGCGCGTTCAGTATCAAAGAAATCACGAAGATCGAAGGGTCGGCCGGACTCGAGGTCTTGATTGAAGATGGCAAAGTAACTTCGGTGCAGTTTGCTATCAATGAGTACAAGCGATTTTTTACCCAGGCGATGGTGGGAAAGCCGATCATGGCGATCCCCCAGATGCTCGCCCGTATCTGCGGTACCTGCTCCAACGCGCATCTCATGGCGAGCATCGAAGCGGTCGAAAAGGGATTTGACCTCGAGCCGACCGAACAGACGAAGCTGCTCCGCGCACTCTCGTATCACGGGCTGATCATCCGTGATCACGCATTGCACCTGTATATCTTCGTGGCACCGGATTTTTTTGGTAAGGATTCGCTCCTTGCATTTGATGAACATGATCCAGCACAGCATGATGTCCTGCACGACGCGTTTGCAATTAAGTCGGTCGGCAACCATCTCTCGATTCTGGCAGGTGGGCGGAGCGTACACGCGCCTTTTCTCATGCCGGGTGGATTTGCCAAGATTCCCGAGAAGGAGGAGATGGACAAGTGCCTCGAAGAGCTCAAGGCGATCCGGCCGACCATACTTCGTTCGATTGATCTTTTTGCGAACTGCCCGTTTTCCTTCGTCCGCGAAACCGATTATATCGGTCTCAAATCCACGCCGTTCTCCTATCTCGAGGGCGAACTGTGGGACATGAATGGCAAAGTGTGCGACGAGAGCGGGTATCGGAGTCATTTGGAACATGTCGTCATCCCGTATTCACAGGCTTCCGGGTATACGTTCGACGGAAAGGTCTTTCGTGTCGGTGCGTTGGCCCGGGTCAATCTCAACAAGGATGCCTTCCATCCGAATACGCGACGCGACGCGGCCGAGGCTCTCAAACGATTTCCTTCTCATGACGTATATGACAACTGTCTTGCACAGGCTATCGCCATCCTTCACTCGGTCGATGAGTCCATTGATATCCTTTCAAACGCGACCTTCGTGAAGGAGGAGTTGCAGAAAATAGTGCCGCGGGCGACGGTGGGTGTCGGTGTTGTCGAGGCGCCGCGCGGAACGCTGTATCATAAGTATGAGACGGACGAGAAAGGTATTGTCACGCACGGCGAAGTCATCGTCCCGACCGGACAGAATCAGATCACGATCGAGCAGGATCTCGGCAAATTCATCCAGGACAATCTCTCGATGGATCGTGATACGCTTGGTCTTGAATGTGAGAAGATCATTCGTGCCTACGATCCATGCATGAGCTGTGCTTCCCACTTCCTCAAACTGAAAATCAGAGAAATTTAATCACGCAAATTTTTGCAGGGTATTATAAAACCGCCACTTGGGCGGTTTTATAATCGTAGCTTATTTTTTGTTTGTATCGCGGAGAGATGACGAGAGGAAAGTGATAATGGCAGGGAGGGCGGTATCGGCATTGCTTCCCATGGGGACGCCGATGATGCGGATATTGATGTGTGGTCTGAGTTTGTGAACCAGGGTGAGGTAGGATGAGAGATCAAAGTCGTGAGTGGTGGTGCGCATTGCATTGGCTGCAATTTCATCGAGGCTGATTTCACGTACGGCTTTGAGACCATCTACCGTGTCAATTGCGATGAAATCTTCATGTTCTGGGGGAAGGTCGAGTTCATTTGGATCGGTGAAACGGAACGTGTGTTCCGGTAGGGCTGATTTGAGACGCGGTAGGAGAATGACGGGTAAAGCGTCAAACGGAAGGTCAGGATTGCCGAAAATATGAATAAGCATAGTGCACGATGATATCAAAGAGGGACATAAAGTCTCTTTTTGAGTATACCGGACAGAGGCTTTTTTAGGTACTAATTTGCAGAGTGCATGGTGATGTGGGTCTCGAACCTGATAAGAGGCGTATTATAAAGAACATCTGGTCGCTTTCTCAGGTTTTCCTGTGAATAAGGGAAAAAGAGTGTCATACTGAAAACATGGAAAGAAACGAAACAGTGCTGATCGAGAAAAGTCTTGTGGGCGAAGGAAAGGCTTTTGAAGAGCTTCTTTCGCCGTATTTACAGCCAGCATATTCGTTCGTCCTCTCGCTGACACACGATGTTCCGATGGCAGAAGACGTGATGCAGGAAACCTGTATCAAGGTCTGGAAGCATCTTGGTCGTTTCGATATGGAGAAGAGCTTTAAGACTTGGGTTTTTGCTATCGCCAAGAATACCGCTTTCGACGCATTGAAGAAAAAGCGAGACTTGCCATTTTCGACCTTCGTATCAGGTGAGAGCGAGGATACCGGAGAGCTATGGTCTGAGCGGATTGCTGATGAGGCGCCACTGGCAGATGAAATCTTGGCTCGAGCGGAGAGTGTGGAGTTATTGGAGCAAAAGCTCCAGACGCTCCCAGAGGGTTTTCAGCAGATTCTTCGGCTTCGTTATCGGGAGGATTTCTCACTTCAAGAGATTTCCGAGATACTTGGTGAGCCGTATAACACCATTAAAAGTCGGCACGGAAGAGCTATTTTCAGTTTAAAAAAAGCCTTTGAGAAGGATTCTTTGGCTGCGTCGGATTTCACTGGAGTATCGTATTCAAAATAAGCGTATGAAATCACCTCTCCACTCATTTTTTAAGTCACTCCCAGAAGCGGAATTGCCAACTGGTCTTTCAGAGCGGATTTTTTCCGAGATAGGACGGGTCCGGGAACGCGAGATCCGTCGGACGATTCTTTTTTCCCGTATCCGGGTCGTCGTATCCGGAGTCGCCGCCTGCGTTGCGCTTTTTTTCGCGGGATCGGCGGTGCTTGGTTCGGAATTTGCGCAGTTGTTCTCACTGGTCGTTTCGGATACCCTGGTGCTGACCGCATATGGCGGGGAGCTGTTCTGGCTTTTTCTCGAAACTTTTCCGGCGATCCCGTTCATGCTGTTCCTTATTCCATTGTTCCTGTTTCTCCTGTCGCTTGGAATGCATGCCATGGTTCTCAGGAGTCACCCAGGATTTCCCCGGTTTTTAGCGGTATAATTCATGTCAGATTAAACATATGACATTTCAAGAATGCATGCAGTCGAAGGCTTTTCGGTCGAGCGTCATCGTCGTCGGGGTTTTGGCGGTGGCGTTGGTGAGTTTTTCCGCCGGAGTGGCGGTCGGCCTGCGCAAGGCCCGGTTCTCCTATGCGTGGGGAGAGAATTATGAACGGCATTTTCTCGGTGGAGAGCGTGGGCGGATGTCAGGCGGTATGATGGGCGTACCCGATGGAGACGGCTTCCGGAATCCGCACGGGGTGTCCGGGACGGTCGTTGCCGTGGCTGGAGATGTCCTGATGGTCAAAGGTCTTGATGATCAGGAATCATCCGTCCGTCTCATCGATGAGACGCTGATCATGAAACAGCGCGCGAGGATAGCGGTGAGTGATATTCAACAGGGTGATACCGTGAAAATCGTCGGAAAACCGGCGGAGGATGGGGTGGTGATGGCTGATTTCGTGCGTGTGTTCGGCCGGGACGATGTTCAGCCGATGTCGGGTCGCGGGGGACGTGGTCGGTAGAAGAATACCGAAGCGTTGCGCTACGAGTAACGGCGCATGCTTGATAATCGGAAGTTCCCGGTTTTTATTCCAGGCCGAGATCGGCAAGGAAGGCGGTGCGCGCGGCTCCGGAGATAGGGCGTGATTGACCGGGATTCATCGCGCCGATGAGCACGTTCATGATACGCACGCGCTTGAGGGCGATGACGGTGAGATGGATGGCTGAGAGCATACGGCGGATTTGATGTTTCTTCCCTTCAGTTAAAACGATAGTCAGAGTATTCTTGCTGGTGATGCGGACTGATTTGGCGGTGAGTAGTTCGCCTTCTTCCATAATACCCGCTTCAAGGTAGGGGAGTTTGGTTACGTCG
>JAUPWI010000029.1 GCA_030916545.1 Patescibacteria group bacterium
ATGAAAAGACGCGTTTATTAATTGAGCGTGGTCGTCGGGCGGTGGAAATTTTGAAACAGCCTCAATATGCACCGCTGCCGGTAGAAAAAGAAGTGGCTATCTTGTATGCACTTACTCGTGGGCACTTGGATGACGTGAAAATTGACGATTTGGCACGATTCGAAAAGGAATTTGTCGCGTATTTTGAGACAAGCGGCAAGGAAGCGATTGATGGCATCGTGAAGGAGAAGGCTCTGACACCGGAGGTAGAGGAATCACTCAAAAAACATATCGGGGAATTTAAGAAGGGATTTTCGGTCTAGTATTCTTGAATATCTCCTTGAGAAGACGCAAGAAAACTTTTCCTTGCTGTTCGTCAGAACGAAGGGCATCGGAAAAATTTCCTCTCGCCTTCTCAAGGAGAAACGAGTGAAAGAATCTCTTTCCTTGCTCGTCAGAACGAAGGTATCGGAAGAATCCTTTCTCATTTGTTCAAAAAGCAGTTGGAATAATCAAAAGCGTTGTATGGCTTCAATACGAGACATTCGAAGACGTATCAAAGGGGTGAAAGCCACCGGCAAGATTACGCGCGCGATGGAGATGATCTCGGCGGTCAAGATGCGTAAGGCAGTCGCTTCGGTTTTGGCTATTCGACCTTACGCGGAGAATGTTATTCAGGTATTACATCAGTTAGCAGCGGTAGGGGAAGATCATCCGCTTTTGGAAGTACGTCCTGTCAAGAAACAGTTGTACGTTGTTATCACCTCGAATCGTGGATTGTGCGGAGCTTTTAATTCACAGATTGTGAAACGGGTTCGACAGATTCTTCGTGAAGATATCGGTCGACAAGTTGAGTTCATTACGATCGGAAAAAAAGGAGATGCAGCAGTACGACGCTTATTGGCCACCCCAGCCAATGCGGGAGCCGGGAGTGAGATCATCGCTTCATTTCCAGATGTACTCGGAACCCCCTCGGCTGAAGGCATGCGCCCAATCGCAAAAATTCTGATTGAAGCCTTTGAAAGCAAACGTATTGATCGGGTCGTCATGATCTATACGGATTTTAAATCGATGCTTTCCCAGGAAGTGAAAGTGCGAGCGCTCCTGCCAGTTGTTGAGAAGGATGTCCAGAAAGCATTGAATGAGATTGAGCATGGCGCGATCAAAGAGCGGGTGATGAGCGCGGAATATGTGATTGAACCATCACCGAAGAAGGTATTGTGGAAAATGATACCGCGTCTTTTGGAGATGGAGCTTTATCACGCATTGCTTGAAAGTAATGCGTCTCAGGAATCCGCTCGCATGATGGCGATGCGGAGCGCAACTGATGCAGGCAAGGAAATGGCTGCGAGCCTTACTCTCATGTACAATCAGATTCGTCAGCAGAAGATCACCCAGGAAATCGCCGAACTCTCAGCGGGTATGGCGGCGGTGTCGAAGTGATGAAAAAAAGAGTTTCGAAATGATGATTTGTTTTTCAAGGCATTGAAGGACATGAGTTATTTGGAAAATGAGAGAAAGAAAAATCCCGGCACTGGTGTACCGGGGATACAAAAAAGGGACAATGGGAGTTACACGGAAGCTATATGCAACCCCGAGCCAAATAGGATGGTAATGCCCATCATTGTGTAGGCGGTGCGCGGGAGCACGCCGGATATGGAAAAATACGGCTGTCCGTCCCGTGTCCGCCACATGGCGATGAGAAAGCCCATGTGGGCGATCATCAGGAAGAACCCAATGGCCATGATGACAGTCATGATGGCGCCGTCGAAGACGTTGGCGCTTTCGGGCTGGAAATAATCATGACATACGAGCGCCGCGAAAGCCGACCAAAGGAGAAGCGTTCCAGTGTATGACTCATACCTTCTCTTGGGAGAGCGTCTTTCTTCCAGTGCTTCACGTTGGCACATGCATATGAACATGATGCCTGCAAAGCATATTGCAGCAAGAATTATGTATCGTTCGAACATGAAGTGAACCTCCTTGGACTTGTTAAAAAGCTGGAAATACCGAGTTGTCTGTAAGGTGATTACAAACATTATATTATAGCATTAATTTAAAAATGAGTCAATATTATACTTAATAAAGTGCTTTTTAAAGCCTCAAATCGGTTCATGAGTCAGCGGGTGAACGAGTGTGATATTCGTTCAGAGGCACACTTATTAACTGAATTAAACGGATATTATTATGAATGCAGGTAAGTTGATACAAATTATTGGGCCGGTTGTCGATGCGGAATTCTCTGAAGCAGTGGCATTGCCGAAGATTTACGATGCACTTGAAGTGACTCTGACTGATGGAGGAAAACTCGTGGTTGAGGTCCATCAGCATCTCGGGGGTGGTCGGGTGCGAGCGGTCGCTATGGGTTCAACAGATGGACTGAAGCGCGGTATGGAAGTGGTTTCGACGGGAGCGCCCATCTCAGTTCCGGTAGGAGAGATTACGCTTGGGCGTATGTTTGGAGTGCTTGGACAGGCGATTGATGGAAAACCAGAAGTAGTCACCAAGATACGTCGTTCTATTCATCGTGCCGCACCAAAGTTTGAAGAGCAGTCCACAAAAGCTGAGGTGTTTGAAACCGGTATCAAGTCCATCGACCTTATCTGTCCGTTCATGAAGGGTGGCAAAGTCGGATTGTTCGGTGGGGCAGGCGTCGGCAAGACGGTCGTCATCCAGGAGCTCATCCGTAATATCGCGCAGGAACACGGAGGGTATTCGGTATTCGCGGGTGTTGGAGAGCGTACGCGTGAGGGGAATGATCTCTATCACGAAATGAAAGAGTCAGGCGTGCTCGATAAAACCGCTCTTGTCTTCGGCCAGATGAATGAGCCCCCGGGCGCACGTCAGCGAGTAGCTCTTTCTGCTCTGACCATGGCGGAATCATTCCGTGATGACGAAGGGAAAGACGTGCTGCTCTTTATTGATAATATTTTCCGTTTCACTCAGGCAGGATCAGAGGTATCAGCTCTCCTTGGTCGTATCCCGAGCGCGGTTGGATATCAGCCAACCTTGGCGGAAGAAATGGGAACGCTACAGGAGCGTATCACCTCGACGAAGAAAGGATCTATCACTTCAGTGCAGGCGGTGTATGTGCCAGCTGATGACTTGACTGATCCAGCGCCGGCAACAACGTTCGGCCATCTCGATTCGACAGTAGTGTTGTCCCGTGCTTTGTCTGAACTGGGTATTTATCCAGCGGTCGATCCTCTCGATTCCAGCTCAACTATTCTTGATCCGCAAATTCTTGGTGAGCGACACTATAACGTAGCACGCAATGTGCAGCGAGTGTTGCAGCGATACAAAGACCTGCAGGATATCATCGCCATTCTTGGTATGGAGGAGCTGACGGAAGAAGATAAGCTTTCTGTTGTGCGGGCGCGTAAGATTCAGAAATATCTTTCACAGCCATTTTTTGTGGCTGAGCAGTTTACTGGAGCGCCGGGTAAATACGTGAAGTTGGAAGAAACAATCACGGGATTCGAAAAAATTCTTTCGGGTGAATTGGATGATATTCCAGAGCAGGCTTTTTATATGAAGGGGAATATCGAAGAAGTGATTGCTGAGGGAAGAAAATAAGCACGGAATTATGTCTATCAAATTTAAAATTGTCACTCCCGAAAAGACTGTGTCTGAGGAAGAAATTTATCAGGCAACCCTTCCTATTGAGGGTGGCGAGGTGACATTACTTCCCGACCATATGCCCTATATCGGTTCGCTTCAGGCTGGAGAAATTTTGTTGCGTCATGAAATGAATGGAGAAGAGACGCTCTTGGCTACTTCGGGTGGTTTCGTTGAATTTCATGATAATACCTTGGTGGTCTTAGCAGATACGGCTGAGCGAGCAGCAGATATTGATTTAGCTCGGGCGGAAGAGGCAGAGAAGCGAGCGCAGGCTCTTATGGCAGAGCGTGTGCATGTGGATGATGAAGAATATGCTCGTGTGGCGGCCGCGCTGCAAAAAGAAATGGCTCGTGTTCGAGTGGCACGCAAACACCATAGCTCTGGGGGGCAGATGCAGAACCTTTAAGTAATTGTCTCGATTCTCATGTCGAGATGAAATCTGAAAATTTCGACCGCAACCCCTCCAAGTCTTGTCGGGTTACGCCCATAGCCCTTCCATGCCAGAGGCAGATAATCTCAGCTTTCAGTGTTTTTGCTCGAAATTTTTAGATTTAAGCCGACAAGCAATATCTTAAGCTTTACCTGTGCGGTGAGCATTAGGACAGTTACTCAGTCCTTCCCTTGCTTTTTTCTGCATCACGTGCTATTCTTTTCTCACAACTGAGAAAGTCCGACGTGGTTCCCGCCTGGTCTCCGAGAGATTGGGATTAGGAATCACATTACTCTGTCCCGAGACTTTCTTTGTTGGCGGAGTTTTTTGTGTCGTTAAGCAGTTTTATTTCATTAAAGGAAAACAGTATGGCTCTGGAATACGAGTTGTTTTATCTGGTTGGGGAGAAGAAGGAAGCAGAACTTCCACAAATCAAAGAGACCGTTGCAAAACTGGTTACTGATTTTGGAGGAACATTTTTGGCTCCAGCGACTGAAGAAAGTCGAAAATTGGCGTATGAAATTCAGGGTGAAATCCGCGGGACTTATATTGCTCGTCGCTTTACTCTGCCTGATCGAGATGAAGTAGAGCGTGGTGTGGATGAAGTGCATCCTTTGAAGAGTATTGAGCGAGGGCTGATGCTTTCTAAGGAAGTGCTGAGATTTATTATTTTGCGTGCTGATGACTTGCCAGAGCTGAAGGCGATTGAGCGTGAAGAGAAACCGATGACGGACAAGAAACTGGGTCGTGGTGAGCGTTATCGAAGTGCGGTGAGAACCGTGAAAGATACGCCGGTGATTCAGGCTAAGCCAACACCAGCCGCACAGGCGGTTTCTGAGAAAGATATTGATCAGCAGCTGGAATCATTGGGCATATAAGAGAGTGATGTCGAGAGGATCAGGATCTATAAAAACAATAAATCTATGAACGTCAACAAAGTTATTCTCGTCGGTCGTCTGACTCGTGATCCAGATATGAGAACTACTCCGACAGGACAATCTGTCGCGACAATCGGAATGGCCACCAACAATCATTGGACCGATAAATCTGGTCAAAAACAAGAGAAAACAGAGTTTCATACCGTGGTACTGTGGGGGAGATTAGCAGAGATTGCTGGACAGTATCTGACGAAGGGACAGGAGTGTTTTGTTGAAGGACGTCTTCAAAGTCGAAACTACACTGACAAGGCGGGACAGGAGCGGAAAACGACAGAGATTATCGGTGAGACGATGCAGCTTGGCTCTCGAGCTCAGGGCGGGGGTGGACAGGGGAATGGAGGATATCAGTCATCAACGAATGCTTCACGGCCAGCCACGACACCACAGCGTCCCGTTTCTCAATCATCTGCTCCAATGATGGAAGAAGAGATTCCAACCATAAACCTCGACGATGAGAAGGAAATTCGTATTGAAGATGTTCCTTTTTAAACCAAAGAGTTGAAGAGGTGCCAAGATACGAGAAGAGAGAATGACACATTAAATCACCAGAGAATATTTTATATTTATGACACTAGAAACCAAGCAGTTAAAGAAGCTCGCGCTCATTGATTACAAAGATGCCTATTTTCTTCGGAAGTTTATGAACTCACAGGGGAAAATGTATCCACCGAAAAAGCATGGGTTGTCCGCGAAACAGCAGCGCCGTCTTGCTCAAGCAGTGAAGCGGGCTCGTTTTATGGCTCTTGTTCCATACGTTGTTAAATAAAAAAACTGAAGAGGGACTCTTGGGAGTTTTTTTATCAGTGTCTTTTCTTATGTTGAATTTGACCGAAATCAAAACGGGCAAGCGGATTCTTTTTAATGAAGAACCGTACGTAGTGCTTGATTATCAGCATTCAAAGATGGGTCGAGCCGGAGCAGTGCTTCGTACGAAACTCAAAAATCTTCTTTCTGGCTCAACAATTGACCATACCTTTCAGGGTGCGGATAAGGTAGACGAAGCAGAAATGGGGAGAGAAAAAGCGCAGTATCTCTATCGTGAGAGCGACGGATTCGCGTTCATGGATATGTCGAGTTACGATCAGTTCTCGTTGCCGACCGACGTGATCGGTGCGTCGGCGTCGTATCTGATCGAGGGGGTCGAGGTGACTCTTCTGACATGGAATGGCACGCCGATCAATATCGAGATTCCGGTCAAGGTGACACTCAAAGTGGTTGATGCCCCTCCGGGCATCAAGGGGGATACCGCTTCGGGGGGAGACAAGATGGTGACTCTGGAAACAGGTCTTCAGGTGACGACGCCCTTGTTCGTCAAGGAAGGCGATTTGATCATCGTGAATACCGAGAAGGGGACATACGTTTCCCGTGCTTAGATCTCTGATTTCCGATGTGGAACGTGTCGGGACTTCCCGGGCTGTCTGCGGAGGAGCAGAACGCCTTTTCTATCGGAAAAAAGGCAGCAAATCGTCGTTGCGTTTCTGCTTCGGAAAGGCTATAATAGACAGGGAAAGGCTTTAAAAAAGAAGAATTATGTCGTTCCCCGCATTTGCCTGGAGCGTACGTTTTTTTTCCTTGGTAGCTGCCCTCGGACTGATGAGTCTGGTTTTGGGAGTGAATCCGGAAGAGAAACCTTGGGCGCAAGCGCTTTTTTTCGTTTCATTTTTTTTGGCGATGTCCGGCGGGGCTGCGTGGGGTTTGCTGGCATCTTATCGACGTCATGCGGACAAAACCGGAGCGTGGCGATATCGGCGGCTTCTGGAGCAGGCGTTCCTTTTTGGTGGTCTGTGCACCTCGCTCCTGTTGCTTGGATATTTTCGGGCGTTCGTCTGGTGGACAGCCGGATTAGTTCTCGTATTTTTCTTCTTGATTGAGCTTTCGTGTCGGCAGAGCCTGAAGAGGAAACAGCATATCACCTAATGATTTTTTTATGGCAGACAAAAATACCGGTTCCAGTTACGGTGCGAAATCGATTCAGGTCCTCGAAGGACTCGATCCGGTGCGGAAGCGCCCGGGTATGTATATCGGAGGTACTTCCGTCGAAGGATTGCATCATCTCGTTTGGGAAGTGGTGAACAACTCGATCGATGAAGCGATGGCGGGATATTGTACGGAGATCAATGTCCGTCTGCTGCCTGAATCTTGGGTTGAGATTTCCGATAATGGGCGCGGAATTCCGGTCGATATGCATGAGCAGACCAAGAAATCGGCCCTGGAGACGGTGTTGACCGTGCTTCATGCGGGCGGAAAATTCGATGGAGACGGATACAAGATTTCCGGCGGTCTTCACGGAGTCGGTGTTTCGGTCGTGAACGCCCTGTCGGTCGTGACCCGCGTGACGGTCGAACGGCAGGGGAAGATCTGGCGGCAGGAGTATGATCGCGGCAAGCCGCGATACGATGTCAAGGCAATCGGAAAATCCGATCGGACAGGAACGACGGTCGCATTTCAAGCCGATCCGGAGATTTTTCCCGAGATAGAATATAGCTGGTCGAAAATCCTCGACTATCTCCGCTATCAGTCATTCCTGACCAAGGGCATCCGTATCAACGCTGAGGATTGGCGTGAGTCATCCGGTGCCGAAGAAGACTACAAGGTACGCCGGCATTCGTTCTATTTCGATTCCGGAATCGTCTCTTTCGTGAAGTTCCTCAATCGGAACAAGGAGGTGAAAAACGCCACGCCTTTCTATATCGAGAAGACCATGGACGATATCAACGTCGAGGTTTCACTCCAATTCACGAATGGTTTCAAGGAACACCTGTTCGCGTTTGCTAACAATATCGTCAATCTGGGGGGCGGAACGCATGTGACCGGATTCAAGATGGCCTTGACCCGGGCTTTCAACGACTATGCCAAGAAGAACAATCTGATTCGTGAGAAAGAGGGGGTATTTACGGCGGATGATCTGAAAGAAGGCCTGACGGCGGTCATTTCGGTCAAGTTACATAATCCGCAGTTCGAGGGACAGACGAAAGACAAGCTGAATAACAGCGAGGTCCGTGGAGCCGTGCAGCAGGTGGTGGCTGAGGGGCTGAACGATTTCCTGGAGACGCACCCGGCCGATGCCAAGCTCATGATCGAAAAATGTCTTCTGACGGTACGGGCGCGCATCGCTGCCCGGGCAGCCAAGGACGCGGTCATCCGGAAAGGCGCGCTCGAGGGAATGACGCTTCCAGGGAAGCTCGCTGACTGTACGACCCGGGATGCCTCCAAATCCGAAGTCTATATCGTCGAGGGCGATTCGGCTGGCGGATCAGCCAAGCAGGGTCGCAATCGCCAGTTCCAGGCTATCCTGCCGTTGCGGGGAAAGTTGGTGAACGTGGAGAAAACCACGCTCGATAAGGTGGTAAAATCCGATACGCTCAAGCCAATCATCATCGCTCTCGGGACGGGTATCGGGGAGACCTTCGATCTCTCGCGTCTCCGGTACCACAAGGTGATCATCATGGCTGATGCCGATGTCGACGGATCGCATATCCGGACCTTGCTTCTCACGTTCTTCTATCGTTATTTCGAGGAGCTGGTCCGTGGTGGATACGTCTATATCGCCCAGCCGCCATTGTATCGTCTGCAGAAGGGGAAGGATGTCCGCTACGTGTATACCGATGATGAAAAGGAGCGGGTCATGGAAGATATGAAGAAGTCGGCTCTGGACAAGGCTGCCAAACGCGCGGAAGCCAAGGGGAAGACGAAGGCGGCCGCGGCCACCGTCGAGACCGAAGAGGTGGTGGAAGCCACCGGTACGGATGGTGAGGTGATAGCCTCGGGTATCGCCATACAGCGCTACAAGGGTCTCGGGGAAATGAATCCCGAACAGCTCTGGGAAACGACGATGAATCCGGATAGCCGCCTGATGCTCCAGGTGACGATCGAGGATGCCGAAGAGGCCGATCGTCTGTTTGATGTGCTCATGGGGAGCGAGGTTGAACCACGCCGCCGATTCATCCAGGCTCACGCGAAGAATGTGAAGAACCAGGACGTGTAGGTGAAGGAGGCCGACGGCATTTTTGCTTCCTGGGTTCACGGTACGGTATCGCGACGAATCGTGTGGTTGGATATTCCCTGGTTGACGGAATGGTCCCGGAATGATAGGGTGGGGTTACTCTTTTTGCTGCTCTTTGAGCTGTTTTTGACCTATGCCGCTTCCTCTGGAACAATTGGAGCCGCTTGCGCGCTGTCCGGTGTGCAACAAGAAGCATCGTCGAGGATTGCGGATGCTTCCGGTGGCCGAAGAAGAGAAGCGGACGATGCTGCATCTGACCTGTGAGCACTGCGGCGGCAAGACGCTGGTCGCTATATCCGCGACGCCGTTTGGGATGGTCAGTCTCGGTGTCTTGACGGATCTTGACCAATCCGAAGCGAAGCAAGCGCTTTCCGCGGAGCCGATCTCGGCGGACCAGGTCATCGCCGCACATCAGTTTTTCAAACAGTATCAGGGCGGTGTCGAGGAATTGATCGGGTAGGAGGAAGGTGTTCTCTATTATAAATAATCGTTTGGAAATAACCGTATGGCCGATATGTTGTCTCTCTCAGCCCTTCCCCGTGAGGCGGCTGGAAAAAATTTGAACAGTTCCCGCAAGGCAGGTCTGATCCCGACGGTACTGTACGGGCACGATGTGGCCCCGAAACTCTTCTGGGTGAACGCGATCGAATTCGGTAAGGTGTTCCATGCCGCTGGTGAGAGCACTATCTTCTCTTTGGTTGCGGGCAAGGGAGCCGCTCTCAATGTCCTGGTGCATGACGTGCAGCTGGACCCGCTCTCTAATCGTATTTCGCATGTGGATTTCTATCAGGTGGATATGGACGAGGAGTTGGAGACGGATATCCCGCTCGAATTCATCGGTGAAGCACCGGCGGTGCGCGCATTCGGCGGTGTTCTGGTGAAGACGCTTGAGAGCGTCGAAGTCCGTTGTCTTCCGAAGAATCTCCCGCACTCCATTCAGGTGGATATCTCCACCTTGGCGACTTTCGACGATCAGATCAAGGTTTCGGATCTTGCTCTCGGAGATGCTATCGAGATCATGACTGAAGCCGATACGGTACTCGCTTTGGTCGAGCCACCACGGACGGATGCCGATATGGCGGCGCTTGAAACGAAGGCCGAGATGGATGTCACCAAGGTCGCAGGAGTCGTGAAGGAAGCGCCGGTCGCCGATGTCGAGAAGAAGAAAGAAAAGAAATAGGGGGAATTCTAAGCAGGCACCATAAAAACCACTTCGACATGATGTCGGAGTGGTGTTTGGTTTTTAGGGAGGAGTTTCTTCCGGGGCAATGGCTATTGACAGAAATATAGAAAAGAGCTATAATGGAATACCAAGAATAGAGAGTCATTTCAAATGGTTTCAGATTTCTGCCCGAGGGTCCGAGGGGGGAACCCTCCTACTCCCCGAGGCTTAATTGTGCGAAAGACAGCGTGCTGTCCGCCGTACGCCTTCCGGGCGGAAATCTGAGTCCGTTTGTTGGTTACCGTCCCTCGGAAGGGGCGGTTTTTGTATGGTCCGTGCCGGCGTATGCCGTACGCTTACCTGCCCTTAATCGCCTGATTGCTTGGGTGCGGCTTTCTCTATGAGTGCCGGTAAGGAGGGGAAGACCGATTCGAGGAGTCGTTGTTCGGCATCAGGAAAGGTTTCAAGGACATATTCATGCGTCGAACGGCAGGCGGAGGGCGCGGTATCCGATGGAGAAGAGATGGGTGACGGCCGGCCGATACCGAGACGGATGCGGAAGAAGTCCTGGGTACCGAGCTGATCGATGATGTTTTGGACGCCGTTATGTCCGGCAGCACGGGAAGAGCACGTCGTCCTCACTGTCCCCGGCGCGATATCGAGGTCGTCGTGCAGGACGAAGATATCATTCGGAGTGAGCCTGTAGTATCGCATGAGAAGGGAAGCAGCATTGCCTGACCGATTCATGAACGTGCTCGGTTTGATCAGGAGATACTTTTCTCCCCGGACGGTGCCCACGGATATTTCGGCGTGAAAACGGATGTCACGGTGGAATTTTTCAAAACCGAAATGCTCGCGGAGGAAATCGAGCGCCTGAAAACCGGCGTTATGCCGTGTTTTCAGATACTGTTTACCCGGATTTCCCAGGCCGACGATCAGTTTCATATAGAGGGTGTGATTCAACGTTGTTTTCTTTCCGTAGGTGGCGCTTGGGGCATGATTATTTCACCGGCCGTTTCCTCGGGTGTCGTACCGGTTTCCCCGATAAACGCGTTTTCTTCCAGGTCTTCACCAATCGTCAGGATGAAATCAGCCTGAGGATAGCGGTCCCGGGACGGATCCGGCGGAGATGTCTGTTCCAGATCGAAACGGGACAGGAGCGCATTGTGGCTGTAGAGTTTCTGCCCCCCGGTCGTATCTGATATGGTACTGTGTTTCGGGGTATCTTCCAAACGTCTTTCGGAGAGGGAGACTTTTTCGAAGCCGAGTTCATCGGTAAGCAGTTGCCGCAGGGTATCGGCAAGGATGCGCTGATCGGGTGAGTTGAGGATGAGGAGTGAGGCGTGTTCGTTCGCGATCCGTTCCTGCTCTTTCCTGAGGCTTTCGAGGGAGAAGACATGGTGCGCAAGCGTCCGTATCTCTTTCCAGTTCCCCGTGCGTGGCAGGAGGACGAATGCGTTGCCGTTTTGCGTCGGGATATGTGAAACTCGGAGCAGACTTTCCCGTTTCCAGGCATCGATGACGACGGTCGTGATATTTTTCGTGTCGAGCGTGCGTACGAGGGCCAGGAAGCTCTCCATTTCATCGAGCGTGATATCTGTCTTGATGCTGGCTCCGAGCGTGTCGAGCAGGCGGGAGAGCGTGAAGATATTGAGGAATGTGCCGGTAGAGAACACCTTATCGCGTACGGCCTGCATGACCTGTTGTTGGCGTTTCGCCCGGCCGAAGTCTCCTTCCGGATCGGAATGGCGTTCCCGGACATATTTGAGGGCCGTAGCCCCGTCGAGTTTCTGCCAGCCTTTCGAGATCTCGAAGGTTTCATAACTGTAATTCTTGCCTGGATAACGGGTGTCCAGGAGATCACGCGGCACGTCGACCGAGATGCCTCCGAGCGTGTCGATGATTTTTTCGAATCCGTCGAAATCGGCGACGATCGAGTAGTGGACGGGTTCCCCGGAGATTTCTTCTATGGTTTCCCGGAGAAGAGCGACGCCATCCGATGTGTTGAGTCCGATCTGATAGATGGCATTGATTTTGGTATGGTTGGCACTTCGGCCGATGGGCGCGTAGAGATCGCGTGGAAATGAGAGGAGCGCGACTTGACGGGTCTTCGTATCGATACTGGCGAGCATGATTGTATCGGTGAGATTTTTCCCCGGGTAGTGTTCTCCAGCTCGACCGAGCAGGAGGATGTTGATGCGGTTTTCGTCGGTTTGTTTCAGCGGAGCGCGTTTCGAAAAAAGCGTTCTGGCGGCGTCGGTTATCTCGAGAAAAAACGAACTGTCGGTCCGGCTTTCGAAGGAGAGTGTTTTTCCCATGTGCGCGAACTTCGAAAAGAGGAAGAAAGTCCATCCGAGAAGCAGGATGCCCACCATGATTCCGATGCCGAGGAACAGTCGCTTCCGCTGAGAAGTGTTTTTGGACGGTTCCCGATGGACGGGGCGTTTTTTCGATGCCAGAAAAGCCGGTTCCGACCCAAGATCGATCGGATGTCGTTTGGAATCAGAGCTGATTTCTTGCGGAGGAGGTGAGAGTTTCCTTTTGGGTTGGAGACTGTCCATTTTTGAGTATCGTGGCTTTTTTAAGGGAAGAGATGAGTCTTGCACTCAGGCAAAAAATCTGTTAGAATATGAGTGTTTTCTTTTCTCTCGCGGGAGAGACTGGAGCGGTGAGGGATAAGTCGCTTGTTTGATGTCGAGATGCTTGGAGAAGCGCCGAAAAACGAGACGGAATTCGAGGCGACCCTGACGACGGGACAGCTTTTCCTTGAATTGGCCAAGGTGATTCTCTTGGCACTTATCATCATTATACCGGTCAGAGCCTTTCTCTTCCAGCCCTTTTTCGTTTCGGGGCAGAGCATGGAGCCGAGCTTCGATGAAGGTCAGTACCTGGTCATCAGCGAGTTCGGATACAAGACCACGGATGCCCTTTTCGGGATTCCGTTCGGTTTTACGATTCGTCCGCACAAGGACCTGCATCGGGAAGACGTGACCGTATTCGAATACTCGAAGGATCCGGAGACTTTTTTCATCAAGCGCGTCATCGGTCTGCCGGGGGAGTCGATCGAGATCAGGCGCGGCCGGGTCGTCATTTACAATAGCGCGAATCCGGAAGGCATGTTTCTCGATGAGAGCGGGTATCTGTCGCGGGAAGCGCTCCTCAGCCTTCAGGATATGCCGAGAGTCACCCTCGGGGAGAACGAATATTTCCTTATGGGGGACAACCGGGGCCATAGCCACGATTCGCGTTCCTTCGGGCCGGTGAAACGTGAGCGGATTACCGGGAGAGTGCTCCTGCGTGCGTGGCCGCTCGATACGGTGAAGATTTTTTAGGGGGCGGCAGATTCGAATTTTTTTGAGCGGCAGGTCCGGTTGAGAACGGTAAATCAGATAAAGCAAGGATTATGGCGAAGACTACAGCGAAGTCGGCTGAAAAAACGGCGGCGGTCGCGAAGACAGCCAAGAAGGCAGAGAAGCCGATCAAGAGCGAGGAGGAGATCCTGCTTCAGGCGCTGCGGGGGATGCGGGATATCCTGCCGGATGAGCAGCCGTATTGGGAGCGGGTGCGGCGGGTACTGACACATGCGCAACAGGAATACGGTTTTCAGCGTATCGATTTGCCTTTGGTTGAGTTTTCCCATCTCTATCTGCGTAGTATCGGAGAAGGCACGGATATCGTGGATAAGGAGATATACGCGTTCACGACCCGCGGGGGCGATAAGGTCGCGCTGCGTCCGGAGATGACGGCGGGGTTGTGCCGCGCGTATATCCAGCATGGCATGTCCGTCCTGGCGAAACCGGTGAAGCTGTTTTCCATGGGTTCCCTTTTCCGGTACGATCGTCCGCAGGAAGGACGCTATCGTGAACACACGCAGGCCAATTTCGATATGTTCGGTGAGGATGATCCGATCCTGGATGCTCAGGCGCTCCAGCTGGCATACCGGGTCGTTCGTGAGCTCGGATTGAAGCATATCGAATTTCAGGTGAACAGTATCGGTACGCCCGAATCGCGCAAGGATTATGAGAAGTCGCTCCTGCGTTATCTGGAATCGCAGAAGCATCGGTTGTGTCAGAACTGCCGCGAGCGTTTCGAGAGTAGTCCGATGCGCATCCTCGATTGCAAGGAGGATAAGTGCATCCAGCTGACGGCCCATGCCCCGCAATCGTTGGATTATCTTGATCAGGAATCACGGGATCACTTCAAGCGGTTGCTTGAATATCTGGATGAGTTGGAATTGCCGTATGTCATCAATCCGCGCCTGGTGCGGGGACTTGATTATTATACGCGGACCGTCTTTGAGGTCTGGTCGAGTGATAAGGAGGGGAAGAAGTATTCGCTCGGTGGAGGCGGGCGGTACGACCGGCTCGTGCAGATGCTCGGAGGCGAGGCGACTCCGGCCATCGGATTCGGGCTCGGTATCGATCGGATCGTACTGGAGATGAAACGGATGCAGGTGAAGCCGTATGAGATGCCGAAACCGAAGGTGTTCCTCGCGCAGCTCGGTGATCTGGCGAAGAAAAAGAGTCTGCGGATTTTCGCGGATCTGGAGAAGAGCGGTGTGCTGCTCGCGGAAAGTTTCGGTCGCGGAAGTCTGAAATCGCAGATGCGCGTGGCCAATCGTATCGGGGCGGAAGTGACCATCATCATCGGGCAGAAGGAGGCATTGGACGGGACGGCGATCGTGAAGGATATGATTTCCGGAACCCAGGAAACGGTGACACAGGAACGCCTCGTGGACGCGACCAAAAAGATTCTCAAGGCGAACCAGATCCTGATTCCGTAAGCGATGCCCGACATATATGGAGACCGTTTTTTCGAAAATCATCAGGAAAGAGATACCAAAGGATATTCTCTATGAGGATGAGATGGTCATAGCTTTCGAAGATGTCCATCCGATCGCCCCAGTGCATGTCCTGATTATCCCCAAGAAACCAATCGAGAGCATCGCGACTCTGGAAGATGGGGACGCCGGGATAATCGGGCGCATGTTCCTAGTTGCGCGTGATGTCGCAAAGGACTTGAATATTTCCGAAAAAGGGTATAAGCTGCTTATCCGGGTCGGACGTGACGGCGGACAGGAAATCGGGCACCTTCACCTGCATCTGTTGGGAGGCGCGCGCCTCTCGGAGAATATCCATCCGGTGAAGACGTAGTGGGTTCTTGTATTTTTCGGAGCGTGCTTGCCGGGGCGTGAGACATGGGCTCGCGCATCGACAAGTGCTTTCCGGGGTACCCTCGGATCGCCCTCTAGAGAAAGGAGGTTGGGAATATGATACAGGTAAAACGTAAGGAACGGGAAACTGCCGAAGGTCTTATCCGGCGTTTTTCTCGTCGCGTCCAACAGAGCGGCGTCCTTCGTCGCGTCCGGAAGCTTCGTTTCCGTCAGGGAGAGAAAAGCAAAGATGAACGACGGAATGAAGCGCTTTATAAAGTGAAGATACGCAAAGAAATCGATCGTCTGAAGAAGATGGGCAAGTTCGATGAGCATGCACTTCAGGAAATCAAGAAACGTCTGAATGCCTAGCGCATAGACGGCGGCGCGATTTCGGGGAGAATGGTCCGGGGTGTGGTCGTCAGGCCAGGGCGCCTCGGACCTTTTTCTGAATATCCCTCTCAGATCTCACCGCGCGAAGAATCAGGAAGCGGGTGTTTTTTCCGACAGGGGATCGAGAGAGATGCGTCAGCCCCCTTCGATTTTCAGATGTTTTTTTGGGTGTAACCGATATAAAATACATACGACCTATGGGATTGATAGCTGTGTTGCAAGATGAGTTGAAATCGGCCATGAAGGGCGGGGATGCGGAGCGGCGGGATACGATCCGTTTCCTTCAGAGTGCGCTCAAGAATACCGCAATCGATCTTCGTAAGCCGGTGGCCGACTTGTCGGATGAGGAAGTGCGAGCGGTCATCAGAAAGCTTGCCAAGCAGCGCCGGGAGAGCATCGCGCAGTATCGCTCCGGATCCCGTGAAGACCTCGCGGAGCGGGAGGAGAAAGAATTGCATATTCTTTCCGAATTCCTGCCGGCGGAGATGGAGGAGGAAGAGATGCGAAAAATAGTCGCCGAGGCACTGATAGAGTGCGGAGCGGTTTCCCGGAAGGACGGAGGTAGGGCTATGGGTTTTGTCATGAAGAAGATCGCCGGTCGGGCATCGGGAGATGCGGTAAGACGAGCTGTGAACGAGCTTCTGCCGGAGGAGGCGTAGGCCGGTCCGGAATCCATCGTGTGGGACGCTGTTTTGGATTGGGCGGAGAAGGAAAGGATGGTATCATGAGAAAGACTTGGAACCGGAGCCGATTTTTTTGAGGTTCGTTGTGTTGGGCCGGTCGAATGTCGTTTTGGTGATCTATCTTTGAGATATCCGTATCGTTATGAGGACACGAGTGGTATTCAGAAGTGCGCGGCATGCCATGAGCGGCATTTCATTCGCGCTGGTTCGAGAGCGAAACTTCCAGATCGAATGCGGAATCGCGATCGGGGTATTGGTATTCGCGTGCTGGTTCCCGCTGCTTCCTGCGGAATGGGCCCTCCTTTTGCTCGTGATCGGTTGGGTGTTGACGCTTGAACTTATCAATACGATCATCGAGCGTATTCTCGATATCGTGAAGCCGAATGTCCATCCGTACGTGCGTGTCGTGAAGGATATGGCTGCGGGAGCGGTGCTGATCGCTTCGTTCGTGGCGATCCTGGTCGGAATTTTCATTTTTCTGCCGCATCTCATAGGATGAAATTATGCAAGCGATCGGATATGGGTTATAATTTCCGATACTGCCGAGGGCGGTGGATTTTTTTCTGATTTTTCCCGGAATCTTTTCAAATACAAACATAGCGAACGAGATTATTATGTCTAAAGGTCGTCTGTTGGTTGGTTTAGACATCGGATCGGCGAATATCCGCGTAGTTATCGCCGAAGAAGCATCGGAAGAGGCGTTGTTGCGCGTGATCGGGGTCGGTGAAACCCAGTCCATGGGCGTTCGCCGTGGAGCCGTGGTGGACACGGAAGCGGTAGCGAAGGCGTGCCACATAGCGCTTGAACACGCTGAACGCATGTCTGGGCACGCATCCGAGCGGGTTTTCGTGTCTCTGTCGGGTGCTGATATCCTTTGCCAGGAAGCGAACGGAGTCGTGGCGGTCAGCCGGCCTGACGGAGAAGTCGGGGAAGATGATGTCGTTCGGTGCCTGGGTGAAGTCGAAGCTCGTCTCTCCTTGCCTTTGAATCGCGAGGTGATACACGCTCTTCCGAAAAGTTATCGGTTGGATGATCAGAAGGACATCAGGGATCCCGTAGGTATGCGAGGTGTCCGGCTTGAAGCGACGGCACTGATCGTGACCGGGAGCACGGCTCAGCAGAAGAATATCGGACGGGCGCTTGAGCAGGCAGGTACGCAGGCGGAGTCATCGATCGTCGAGCCGCTCGCCGCGTCTGAAGCGGTGTTGCATCAGAAACAGAAGGAACTGGGAGTCGTATTGATCAATATCGGGGGGAGTACGACGTCGATAGCGGTATATGAAGACGGGAATCTGTTACATCTGGCCGTTCTTCCGGTCGGGAGTGGTCATATCACTAATGATATCGCTATCGGTTTACGGACATCCATCGATGTTGCGGAGGCCGTAAAGCTCCAGTACGGTACCGCTGATCCTCGCGAGGTCGGGAAGCGAGAGGAAATAGACCTTGCCCTGTTCGACGTGCATGAGGAAGGGATGGTGTCCCGTTATCATATCGCGGAAATCATCGAGGCGCGTATGGAGGAGATATTCACCTTTACGAATACTGAGTTGAAAGCGATCGGCCGGGACGGACTGCTCCCTGGGGGGGCGGTTCTGACCGGAGGAGGCGCTCTTCTGCCGGGGGCAGCGGATCTGGCTAAGCGGATACTTCGCCTTCCGGCCCAGATCGGATATCCGAAGCCTCTGGGAGGGATACTTGACCAGGTCGATTCACCGCAGTTCGCGACCGTTGTCGGGCTGGTGCTTTTGGCGGAAGAGAGTATACTGGGGAAAAGAGGAAAGATGCGTGGGTGGACGACTGAGCGGTCCGTTCCGGATTGGGTGCGGCAGACTTTCGAGAAAACACAGAAATTCGCGAAGCGCTTTCTTCCTTGAGAGTCCGTGCTGAAGGCTCTTCGGGGTTCGAGTAAAAAATCAAAAAACGAAAACAAAAGCGTTCCTTGGGTGGAGAATACTGCTTGATGCTTTTTTCTGTCGTGTGATAGAGTAGAGTCTCCGGCGAGTGTTCCCTTCTGGAGCGTTTTTTTGTACAGGATGCGGGTACGATAATACTTTTTTCTTGAGCAGAGGATTATGGCAGAGATAAAGCCCGATTTGGAGACTTTCGCGAAAATAAAGGTGGTTGGCGTCGGCGGTTCCGGAGGCAACGCCATCACGCGTATGATCGATGCGAAGATCCGTGGAGTGGAGTTCGTCGCCATCAATACTGATGCGCAGGCCCTGCATCATTCGAAGGCGCAGGAGAAGATCCATATCGGAAAAAATCTGACCAAGGGATTGGGGGCCGGTATGAATCCGGAAATCGGCCGACAGGCGGCGGAAGAGAACCGGGATGAGATCCAAGAGGTACTGAAGGGAGCCGACATGGTATTTGTCACCTGCGGATTGGGCGGTGGAACCGGGTCCGGAGCGGCGCCTATCGTGGCGGAAACAGCGAAGGAGCTCGGTGCTTTGACCGTGGGCGTGGTGACTCGACCGTTCTCATTCGAGGGTTCACAACGGCGCTTCATCGCGGACGAGGCGTTGGCGAATCTGCGGGAACGCGTGGATACGATCATCACTATCCCAAATGACAAGCTTCTGTCGATCATCGATCGGAAAATGACGTTGATCAACGCCTTCCGCATCGTGGATGACGTGTTGCGTCAGGGTGTCCAGGGGATTTCGGATCTTATCACGAAGAAGGGTGAAGTCAATGTCGACTTCGCGGATGTCCGGGCGGTGATGCAGGACAGTGGGAGCGCGCTGATGGGGATCGGTATCGCTGCCGGAGAGAATCGTGCCGTCGAAGCGGCCAAAGCAGCTATCAACAGTCCGTTGCTTGAGCTTTCGATCGACGGTGCGAAAGGCGTCCTTTTCAATATTTCCGGTTCGAATGACCTGACTATGCTCGAAGTGAATGAGGCGGCCAACGTGATCACTGAGAATATCGATCCGAATGCGAAGGTCATCTTCGGTACGGTCGTCGATGATCAGGTACGGAAGGGCGAGATACAGGTGACGGTGGTCGCGACGGGTTTTGACGATGGTTCGAGTAAGGAATCGCCGATCGGACTGGTCAGTGTCGTCCGCCAACCGGCAGCTCCCAACAGACCGGTATCCCGATCGCTTCCGAATAGGATGACCGAAGCCGAAGAGCCGAGAGAGGAAGAGATAGCTGATGATCTCGATTCGGAATTCGTCTTCACCACGCGGCACATGGAGCCCTCCCCGATGATCATCGAGGAAAAAATACAACCGAAACCGGCCGTGCAACGGCATGAATCGAAAGAATTGGCCGAAGAAGATGATTTGGAGATTCCCGCTTTCATCCGGCGAAAGATGAAGAAATAGCCATGTCTCTACGAATACGGGAAACAGCGGGGTGACTCTCTTGGGTTGAGTCATTCCGTTGTTTTATTTCCCCTTGACCCGTGGTACACTGTCAAGGTAAACAGAAAAAAAGAAATCAAAATAAATCATTGACATATGAGACTCACATCGCTCGTGCTTGTCGGATGTTTTTTTTCCGTACTTTCGGCTTCGGCAGCCGACTCGCCTGAGCCGGTGAAAAATTTCCCAGCCGCGGACCAGGGGCAAGTCGATTGTTTCGACTATTACCATTTCGGTTCGGTACAGGTCGATCTCTCTCCGACCTTGAATCAAACCGTTCCGGGAGCGACCCTTAATTTCCAGGGGACCATCAAGAATGAGAACGCCTATCCGATTGTCGATGGTTCTGTTTACGTGAAAATCTTTCGCAAGAGCGAGGAGAATAAGGATTTGGTACTCGATAACGGCTATCCGCTCGTCGATCAGTTCCTCCTCCCGGATACCTACACCCTTCCTGCCAAGGGCGAGAAACCGGCCGCCTTCGATTGGACGGTCCCGATGAACGCGGCTGGAGGAGAGTACTACGCCGCTTTCTTCTTCCAGTCCGCCCGCCATTACAATCTCCTCGGGCTTTCCTTCACCGATGATGTGACCGGCAATCAGTCACATTTCACGGTCACCAACCCCGATGATATGCGTTTGGTGACTTTCAATAAGAATACCGTCACTCTGAACGGTCAAAAGCATCGTTTCGCCAACTTCCCGCTCGAATTCAAGAAAGATGAATCTGTCATCGCGAAGGTAGAGATTACGAATCCGAAGACCGAAGCGACGGCCGTCTCTCTCCTCTGGAAGCACTATGCCTGGGACGCGCTCCGCCCGGAGACCCTGGCTGACACCCAGAACGAGATCATCCTGCTTCAGCCGGGAGAAACCAGGACCGTCGAATACGCAGCTCAGCCGCTCGGTTCCGCCGCCGTCTCGTACGTCGTTGTCGAGATGCATGATGGAATATCCAAGTCTTTCTTGGATATTCGTTTCGCTCGCGTAGATATTGATGAAACCAATGTCAACTTTCCGAGCATCATGGACTATCCACTCAAAGCCGGCGTGGAAACCGGCGTCTTCTCCTGCATTCACGGTGTCAATCTTCCGGTCGTCACGGACAACATCCTTACTCTTACCTTGCGGGACATGGATAAGAATATCATCCATACCTATAAATATCGGGGTGATGTGACCTCGAACATGATGGGTTTCGTCGATCGTTTCGTCCCCGAGAAGACCTATACGGATTTCACCTTGACCGCGACCCTCGAGCGTAAGGGTCAGGTCTTCGAAGACGTTACGCAAACCTATCGTTGTCAGGATATTGACCCGAGCCTCTGTCCAAAGGACGTGGCAGTAGTGACGTCGGAGGAGACCGGAAGTATGAGTGTGTTGACCGGTTTCGCCATCGTCGGGGTGACGGTCTTCCTCGGATTCCTGGTGGTGATCTTGATGAGTTGGAAGAAGCGTCGTGGAACACTCGCTCTCTTTTTCTTGGCACTTGGTATAGGTATCGGTTTCAGTGGAGTCTCGGCAGAGGCGAAGAGTGTGGCGTGGTCGGATATAGTTATTATGCCTCGCTTAAAGAACAATCCAATTTATACAACCGTTCTGTATGAAGCCAATGCTTACTCTCAAGGTTCTATTCAGTCAGATGGGACTGCGCTTCCGGTTGGCACTGTATTAAATTTCCAGAGAAGAGCAAAGCTTGACTCCGATATCTTTTGGTTTGTTCCTGGAGGACTTAGTGATTCTCCGTTTGGAGCATGGGATAGACTTAGAACGGAGGATGGATGTGCCGTGAATGATCCATCGGCATGTATCATTGTGCAAGTCAACAGTCCGACTGTTACGATTACGCATACAGGAACAGCCGGTCTCTCATGTTGGAACAATGGATTTAATTGTACAGTCACTTCACCCGGAACGATCATCTCTTCGGTGAATTTTGCGGCCACAACAGGGTTAGTCTATGTGCCTATCTTTGACATACCGGGAGCATGGCCAGCTGAATATCAGTATGCTTTCGATGTGTCTGCCCAGTCGATCTCTTTCTTTTTGAGTGCTTTTCAGCCGAACAGCGCTCCGAATGCTCCGGTTCTCGCCGGACCGGCTTCCGGCAACCAGAATGCTTCACTGGTATTTTCTGCGACTGCGACCGATCCGGATGGAGATAATATCCGCTATCTTTTTGACTGGAATAACGATGGAATCGGTGATCAGTGGACCACCGGAGGTGCGTGGGTGGCATCCGGTACCGCGCAGAGTCTGCCGCGTATCTGGGCGAGTCCCGGGACCTACACGTTCCAGGCTCGCACTCAGGATTCCAAAGGCAGCCTCTCCGGTTGGACCCAGAAGACCGTTACGATCAATGCCTTTGCCGATGGTGCCTGCGGAGTCGCTTCGACGAGCGTGAGTGGTATCGATCTGGTTGCCGCTCCGGTGGCCGGTCTTTGCAATGCCGGTACCCCGACGGTCGTGTCCGGGAGTGGTCCCTGGACTTGGAGCTGTAATGGGATAGGGGCGGGAAGCACGAATATCGCCTGTCAGGCCGATCTCTTCATTCCTGCGCCGATTGTCAATCTCTCCATCGATAAGGCCAATGTCGACCTCGGAGACTCCGCGACTCTGACCTGGAGCGTGGTGAACCCGGCTGATACTTGTGTCGCCTCCTCCATCATCTCTGCCAGCTGGAACGGAGCCCGGGCCACTTCCGGTTCGGAGAGCGTCACACCGACCGCCTCCGGGAATTACATCCTGACCTGTACCAATACCGCCGAGGGCAAGTCCGGCAGCAATACTGTCGGCATCACGCTCAACAACAAGCTGAAGATCTGTGAGAATA
Organism: Patescibacteria group bacterium; assembly: GCA_030916545.1. Taxonomy (GTDB): domain Bacteria; phylum Patescibacteriota; class Minisyncoccia; order Moranbacterales; family UBA1568; genus JAGOSP01. Next base: position 22,569 of record JAUPWI010000029.1, read on the forward strand.
GCTGTAACAGCGGATTGGACCGGACCGGACAGACGTTCGCGGTCAATCAGGGAGAGGATCGCCATCTGAAGGCCTGTTTCAATCCGCATCCGGACTGCACGAATGCCGCGGGGAACACGACGAATCTCGCTGTCTGGAACGATACCAATTCCCCGAACAACGCCTTTTCTTTCCCAGCGAAAGGGGAGCTTCGCCCATTGCCGTTCAACGCCACGGAGGACTTCGATGTCTCCTACGGCGGAGTGACCAAGTCCGCCTCAGCCCAGGTCTTCTGTGTCCCGAATTCCTGTTCGATACCGGCCGCTAAGGCAGTGACCGATACGTATTGTCCGGAAACGGTACAGGACACGAATGTGCCTACGGGTTGTGATGGCAATACCCTGAACTGTCCAGGTACCCGTCACTGTGATTACAACGTGAAGGAGGTGGCTCCGTAGTGAGGGTATTTCTGTCCCCAGATATTGCTTGACGGCATGTGAGAAGACTGAAAGTATGCTGTGTCCCTATTGTCATGGTTCCGAAACGAAAGTGGTCGATTCGCGTTTGACCCAGGAGGGCAAGAGCGTGCGGCGTCGTCGCGAATGTGGGCAGTGTCGGACCCGTTTCAGTACGTATGAGGAGCCGGATTTTTATCGGGTGACTGTCATCAAGAAAGATGGACACCGTGAAGTTTTCGATCGCATGAAGTTGCGCGTCGGTTTGGAACGCGCATTCGAAAAGCGTCCCCTGTGCGATGAGAAAGTCGCTCATGTCCTCCGGGACGTCGAGCGGCTGATTCGTGACCGTGGATTGAAGGATATCACGAGTCGCGAGATAGGCCGCCTCACGATGGAACAGCTCCGGGGAGCTGATGAGGTCGCTTATATCCGTTTCGCCAGCGTCTACAAATCTTTCGGGAGCGCGCAGAGTTTCCGGAAGGTGATCGAGAGTCTCGATGATGAAAAGCCATGAGACGGTTTTTTCTGTTGGGCACCTCGGTCGCCTTTTCGTGCGGAATCACGATGGGCTCGTTTTTCGATCGGGATGCGGCCTTGGTTTCCATGCTGGTATGCGTAGGCATAATGGTCGCCGTGAGCAGCGTATTTCGGAAAGAGTATATCGTATTCGTTATCTGGATCGGAGTCTGTATTGCGACAGGAACATTGATAGCTGCTCACTCGGTGAGGTATTATCAGGTATTGGATGAAGAGAGGGCCGTGCAGGGTATCGGACAGGTACGTGGCGAGATGTCACGAGGGGTGTTTGATGCCCGTTTTGTCTTGGAGCTGCACGATTGTGAAGGGAGGATCTGTCCGCAGGATTTGGTATTGGTCAAGACGAGTTTGTATGAAACCTTTACGGATGGGATGTCGGTTCGTTTCGGCCCGTGCGATCTGAAGCGACCGGAACGGTTTGATCCCCATTTCGATTATCCGATGTATCTTGCCAAGGAGGGAATCGGATTCGTAACGCACGATTGTCCTGTCGAACCGGAACCTGTGCGGGGTGACCCGTTGCGGGGCAGGCTGCATGACACAAGAGTATTCATTTCTTCCACCATCGGGAAGCGGATACCGGAGCCGGAAGCGGGGTTGGCCAGAGGGCTTCTCCTTGGAGGGAGTAGGGAATTACCCGAAGCCCTTGTACTGGATTTCCGTACGGTCGGGCTCTCGCATATCGTGGCAGTTTCGGGATACAATATTTCCGTATTGGCAGGGGGATTTTTTCTCCTGGGCATCGGACTCGGTTGGTATCGGAAGCGGGCCGTATGGATAGCGTTCGTGGGCACCGTATTGTTCGTGCTGTTAGTGGGTGCTCCGGCGTCAGCGGTACGGGCGGCCCTGGTCGCGATAGCGGGATTCGGGGCCTTTGTGGTATCCAGACCGATTCCGACCGTATCCGTTCTTTGTTTCGCCGCCGCGCTTATGTTGCTTGGGAACCCGTTGTTGCTGCGCTATGATATCGGTTTTCAGCTTTCATTTTTGGCCACCTTCGCGATCCTGTTTTCGGCGCCCTGGCGGAGCCGATTCAGCGGGAAATCCTGGTTTGTCAGGAGTTTCGTCGATGTTTTTCTCATTACGTTTTCCGTGTTGCTTTTCGTTACGCCGCTTACCCTGATTCATTTCGGAACACTTTCTCCTTACGCGCTCTTTGCGAATATACTGGTGCTGCCCCTGGTCCCAGTCGCCTTCCTCGCTTCTTTTGGAGTGGTGATTTTTGGATGGATACCGGGTGTTGGGGCGCTTTTCGGGTGGGTGACTTACAGTGTTCTGCATGGCCTTATAGCCATCGCTGAGACGATCGCCCGTATTCCGGGAGCGACCGCCTCATATGGGCATGTGAATTGGTGGGTCGTGGTCGTGTGGTATGGCGGTTGCCTTTCTTTTCTCTTCTGGCAGCATCGGGTGGTTCGGAAAGCCTGGGAAAGAGAACTACTTTCCCGGTATACTGGTGGTACATGACGCATATGAGCATCCGCACCTGGGGTATCGTTTTTTTGATAGGATTCTCGATGCTCTCGGGGGCGTTTCTTCTGGTGACTGCGCGGACCTTTTCCCCGCTTCGCGTGGTTTTTTTGGATGTCGGCCAGGGTGACGCCATACTCGTTTCTCAGGGCAAGACACAGATTTTGATCGATGGCGGCCGGGACGGAAAAATCCTCCTCGGAAAGTTGGGGAAACACCTGCCTTTTTGGGATAGACGGATCGAATCGGTGATCGCGACGCATCCGGACGCGGATCACGTCGGTGGTTTGGCATCAGCTGTCAGACGATATCATGTCGCGACATACCTTTCGAATGGTGTAGAAGGTGACAGTGATGTTTTCCGTGATTTGAAACAGACGCTTGATTTAAGCCATGTAACCAAGCAGTCTGTAGTCGGAACGGGTTCCCGTATTCTCTTTCCCGGAGGAACAGAACTGCGGGTATTGTTTCCTCAGAGTGGTGCAGCTAAAACGATGAGTGAGACAAATGAGGGAAGTATTGTGGTCCGACTGGTATTTGGTGATGCGAGTTTTCTCTTGACGGGAGACCTTCCTCATGAAGAGATGGTGCTTCCAGACATACCCTCTACGAAAGTGCTCAAAGTAGCGCATCATGGTTCGAAGTATTCGACGAGTGAGTCCTGGCTTGCTCGAGTACACCCCGAGACCGCTCTTGTCTCCGTAGGCAAGAACCGTTACGGACATCCATCTGAGGAAGTATTGGCGCGATTGCAAGAGAGGGGGATTCGTATTCTCCGCACTGACCAGCAGGGTGATGTGGTTTATGTATGTCAGGAGGCGACCTGTCATCTCAAGGAGAGTAAGAGGTAGCCCTTGCTTTTCAGGTAATACCGTGTTACTGTTTTTCTGAAGACGTCTAATTTTCTGTATTGCATTTTTATGGAACAACATCCGAAAAAAGAGCGATCCTTGGTTATTATTAAGCCAGATGGTATTCAAAGAGCTCTGATAGGAGAAATCATTCAACGTATTGAGCGGACAGGGCTGAAAATGATTGCCTTTAAGTTTCTGGTGCCAACCGAAGCTCAGTCATGGGAACACTATCTTAAGACAGACGAATGGTTTCTTTCAAAGGGTAATCGTATCACTGAAGAGCGGAAGTCTCACGGGCTTCCGATTGAGAAGGAACCAATCGAGTACGGCAAGGGCATCATCGACACCATCGTGCGTTATTTCACTTCCGGGCCGGTTTTGGCTTTCGTAGTCGAAGGGAATCAGTCAATCGCTATCGTCAAGAAATTGGTCGGAAGCACGGAGCCGACCCTGTCCGATGTGGGAACGATACGCGGAGACCTGACCATCGATTCGTACGCGCTCTCAAGCCTCGACAATCGTGCGGTACGCAATCTGGTCCATTGTTCGGATAATCCGGATGATGCCGAGCGGGAGATCAAGATCTGGTTCGATGAAAAGGAACTGATCCAGTATCGTCTGGTCGCCGAGCAGGTGCTGTATGACGTCAATCTTGACGGGATACTCGAATAGATATCTGATGAGAGGCAGAGTGAGTTTGGTGGTATAAAGCAGAGACATGAAAACAAAACAATGTTTTCATTCTTTGTTATTCGGGTGAGATGGATAGTTATTTTACAATGTGCCGAGGAGAGGGAATGAATAATGTTGAATAAGAGGCAAAATCGACCGGTACTTTTTATCGTACCAACTGGATGTGATTTTAATCCCCAGTGCCCGCATGTTTTGATGGCTCAGGACTGTCAGAACGCACTTAAGACACGCGCCTGTTTAAGTTTGGCACGAGTCGCTATTCTTGATGGTCTTGGTACCTATACACGTGGGATGAGGCAGCGTAAGCCGTAGTAAGGAGGGGTTTAGATCGGAGAATGAATCGGTGTTGAACCGAAAAGCACAGCCGCGAGGACTGTGCTTTTTCCATTTCAGAGATAACAGCTCTCCTTGCGGGTTTATTGCAGAGAGGAGAATTTAGTCTAGGCAATTTTCGACTGCTTTACCAGGGTACGAATGGCCTTGGTGGAGAGCTGGAGCTTCATGCCGCCAATGTGCTTTGTCTGGACATTAATCGCAAAAGTGCGACGAGTCTTGACGTTTGAGTGGCTGCGGTTGTTTCCGGTCTTGGTGCCGCGCCCGGTCAGGTCACATATTCGACTCATAAGACGTAAAATCAGTTGCTTGGTAACGAATCTGAGAGTATCATGGATACGTGGGAATGGCAAGTGGCGCGCATTCCTTTTATCCGGTTTCCTTCTTTTTCGCCTATGCCTCAAGAATTTATCCTGATCGGGTTCTATTTTTTGGCCCTGTTGTATTCCGTGATCATTCACGAAGTTTCGCACGGCGTGATGGCGTTGTGGCTCGGCGATATGACGGCAAAATACGCCGATCGTCTGAATCTCAATCCGGCCAAACATATCGACCCATTCGGTTCGATACTGCTCCCAGCACTTCTCATCCTGACGACCGGATCCGCATTCGGATGGGCCAAACCGGTTCCGTACAACCCGTATAATCTGAAAGATCAGAAATGGGGTCCGCTCTGGGTCGCTCTCGCTGGTCCCGGTTCGAACGTCTTTCTGGCGACGATAGCGAGTCTTGCCGCATATGCGCTGCCGCTCTCATACGCGGCCAAGCAGGATATCGTCAGGCAATTTGCAGAGACGGTGTACGGAAGCGGATCGTTTTTCGATCGGTTCGGCTCGTTGACGGAGGCGCTCTCCGGATCATTGCCACAGGTGCTTTTCGGCCTCCTCTTGGTGGTCATCTTTTGGAATGTCGTACTGGCCTGTTTCAATCTGCTTCCTTTCCCGCCCCTCGATGGCTCAAAACTCCTGTATGTCCTGTTTCCAATCCGGGAAGAAACGAAGATTTGGCTCGAGCATTATGGTATCTTCTTCCTGCTTTTCGCTGTTTTTTTCCTGGCGGCACCGATCAGTTTTTTCATCAATGTCGTCCTGTCTTTCTTCGTGCGCCTGGCGCTGTAGGGGCTGAAATCGAGGGGGATGTTGACAATATCGGCTCTCTTCGGTAGGATAAGCATTACTGAACAAACGAGTGTTCTCTCTTTGTTTTTGACGTAATTTTTTACCAGTGTACCGCTGTGACCACGATTAACCAGCTCATCAAGCGACCACGAAAGATTAGTGTCCGGAAATCCAAGTCTCCGGCGATGACTTTCGTTACCAATACCATCAAAAATCGTATCACCAAGACGCAAAGTCCTTTCAAACGCGGTGTCTGCGTGAAGGTGACGACGACGACCCCGAAGAAACCGAACTCCGCTCTTCGAAAGATCGCTCGTGTCCGTTTGACGAACGGCATGGAGGTGACGGCGTATATTCCAGGTATCGGACATAATCTGCAGGAGCACTCCATTGTCATGATCCGCGGCGGACGTGTGAAAGATCTCCCGGGTGTCCGGTATCATGTCGTACGCGGCATCTTCGACTCCGCGGGTGTTGCCAACCGGAAGGGAAGCCGCTCGAAGTATGGTGCCAAGAAGGAGAAGAAGAAAGACTAGTCTTAAAATATCTAATCATTCCTGACGAAAACGACGAAAATCTGAAGCAGTTTTTGTGATGAGTATCAGTCGTTCATCGTCTCGCGTATCGAAGTATGCCACGAAGAAAGCGAAATTATCAGCGTGAATGGAAGGCCGATTCTCAGTACGAAAATCCACTCGTGGGTCATTTCGTGTGTATGATCATGTGGAACGGCAAGAAGAGTGTGGCCGAGAAGATCGTCTATAACGCTTTCGATGCCATACATGAGCGGACGAAGAAGGGCGGTCTGAATACTTTTGAGCAAGCCATCAAGAATGTCGCGCCGATGCTGCAATTGAAGAGTCGTCGCGTCGGAGGTGCTAACTACCAGGTGCCGGTGCCGGTATCCGGGGAACGCCGTCAGATTCTCGCCATGCGGTGGATCCGGGATGCGTGTCGGAAGAAGAAGGGAAAGGCGATGTCCGAGAAGCTCGCCGATGAGCTGATCGACGCTTCAAACAAGGTAGGTACAGCCATCAAGAAGCGGGACGATACGCACCGTATGGCCGAGGCCAACAAGGCGTTCGCTCACTTCGCGTAAAAAGACAAGAACTTCGGTTGACGATTTACGAGAGAAGCATGAAAGATCGCCTTGGCGGTCTTTCATGTTCTTCAGACGAAAATGGTTTCCCGAGTAAATTATAGAGAAGGTTCGTATGGGGCATAAGAATGATGAAGAGTTGAGACGGAATCTTTCGGAAGCACAAGTACGAGTACAAATCGGCGGACGATACCGGCATTATAAGGGTCAGGCGTACACGGTGGTCGGATTCACAGTCATCGAAGCGACAGACGGGATAGGGGTTTTGTATCAGGCAGATTACACCGGGCTTGAGGGAATCGTCTTCCTGCGGCCGCTTCAAGAGTTTCTTTCATCGGTTGATACGGACGAGGGACGAGTACCACGATTCGCTCCAGTGCCATAAATACGCTACACTATTTTTTTAGAGAGTATTCATCAATCATCAATCAATAACCGAGCAAACTTATGGCCCGTACGACTCCTATCGATAAGTATCGCAATATCGGCATCATCGCGCATATCGACGCTGGAAAGACCACAACGACGGAACGTGTGCTTTTCTATACCGGTATCACCCACAAAATCGGTGAAGTGCATGAGGGAGCGGCGACCATGGACTGGATGGAGCAGGAACGTGAGCGCGGTATCACGATTACTTCGGCTGCTACAACATGTTTTTGGAAGGGGCACCATATCAATATCATCGACACTCCAGGGCATGTGGACTTTACGGTCGAGGTAGAACGTTCTCTGCGTGTCTTGGATGGCGGCGTCGTGGTGTTTGATGGTAAGGAGGGCGTTGAGCCGCAGTCCGAGACCGTATGGCGGCAGGCGGAGAAATACGATGTGCCGCGCATGTGTTTCATCAATAAGATCGACAAGGAAGGTGCCGTGTTCGAGGATGCCTTGTCTTCGATCTGGAACCGCCTGACTCCGAAGGCCGTCGCGATCCAGTATCCGCTCGGTCTGCGCGGGGACTTCTTCGGTCTCATCAACCTGATGAACATGAAGGCATATACCTTCGATGGTCCGATGGGGGAGAAGGTGATTGAGGGTGAAATCCCGGTCGAATATCTGGAAAAGGCGAAGGAGTGGCGCGAAAAGATGATTGAAAAGATTTCTGAAACGGATGATGCTTTGACGGAGAAGTATCTCGGCGGCGAAGAGATATCCGAAGCCGAACTGAAAGCGGCCTTGCGCCAGGCGGTCATCGGGACCAAACTGTATCCAGTCATGACCGGTACCGCACTCCGGAACAAGGGCATACAGTTGGTATTGGACGCGGTCGTCGATTATCTCCCGTCGCCATTGGATATTCCTCCATTGTTCGGTACGAATCCGAAGACGGATGCGGAAGAAGTGCGTGAGACGAAGGACGATGCTCCGTTTTCGGCCCTTGCCTTCAAGATCGCCACTGATCCATTCATCGGACAGTTGACGTTTTTCCGCGTATACTCCGGAACCATCAAGGCCGGATCGTACGTGCTGAATTCGACCAAGAATGAGAAGGAGCGTGTCGGCCGTATCGTTCGTATGCATGCCAATCATCGCGAAGAGATCGAAGAGCTCGGTGCTGGTGACATCGGAGCCCTGGTCGGAATGAAGGTGACGACCACTGGCAATACATTGTGCGATCCGGACAAGCCGGTGGTACTCGAAGCAATCACCTTTCCGGAGCCGGTCATAGATATCACGGTCGAACCGAAAACCAAGTCCGACCAGGAGAAGATGGGTATGGCGCTCAAGAAACTTCTCGAAGAGGACCCGACCTTTCGGGTGCATACGGATGAGGAAACTGCTCAGACGATTCTCTCTGGAATGGGTGAGTTGCACTTGGATATCATCGTTGACCGCATGAAACGTGAGTTTAAGGTTGAGGTCAATGTCGGCCGACCGCAGGTGGCATATCGCGAGACAATTCGTATTATGGCTGAAGCCGAAGGAAAGTATATTCGTCAGTCAGGTGGACGTGGTCAGTATGGTCACTGTTGGATTCGTCTTGAGCCAAATGAAGTCGGGAAGGGCTATGAATTCTTCGATGAGATTAAGGGTGGTGTTATCCCGCAGGAATTTATCAAGCCAATCAATAAGGGTGTTGAAGAGGCTTCTCAGACCGGGGTGCTCGCCGGATACCCCGTGGTGGATATCAAGGCCACTGTCTATGATGGATCTTTCCATGATGTCGACTCTTCGGAAGCAGCGTTCCGCGTGGCGGGCTCGCTCGCTTTCAAGGAAGCGATGCGCAAGGCTAAGCCGGTCATCCTGGAGCCGGTCATGAAAGTGGTGGTTATCACCCCGGAGGCCTCGATGGGTGATATCGTCGGGGATATCAACTCCAAGCGCGGTATGATCAAGGAGATGGCGGATCGCGGAGAAGGCGCCGCTCGCGTCAAGGAAATCACCGCCGAGGTGCCACTCGCTTCGATGTTCGGATACGCGACTCAGATGCGTTCGATGTCGCAGGGTCGGGCCAGTTATTCGATGGAATTCGATCATTATGCCGAAGTGCCGAGCAGTGTCGCACAGGAAATCATCGGAGCTCGGGCTCCTGCTCCAGCGAAATAGTCGTCGATCTGAGCACCGAGTTGGGGTCGTATGAGATATCAAAGCCAGTCCTTTTGGGCTGGTTTTTGATTGATTGACAGAGAGGCCAAAAAGAGTAAAATATATCGCTGAATCTTACCAATTGAGAGCAGGTGTTCTCGAGCAGAAAACGGCTTACAAATAGGTCTTTCTCTGCTAGGGCACACTCGAAGATTCGAGAGTTGATGGTTTATTGTACAGGGGATTTGAGATAACAGGTGTGTCTTAAATTTTTTTCAGACAAAGGAGGATTAAAAAAGTGAATCAGGAACCAAAGAACTATCAAATACTGACCATCGCAAGGGTGAGTATTGATCGTCACGGCCTCGTCACGGTTGATTTTGAGGGAGGATTGGCCTTTGGAATGAGTCATGGAGCTCTCCTGCGACGATTTGGCATTGATTGGCACAATCTTAACATCGGTCAGCAGCTTGTAATCATGGGCAAGGAAGGCAACAGCCACGATGATCTGTGTGGTATCGGAACAATCAAAAATATGTGGGTCTATACCGTCGAATGATTTTACCTGCTAGGTTCTTTTGTGGGGAAGGGCTGTCGTGACCATCATGACGGCCTCATTTTTTTGTCTTTTGATATAGAATTAAGGGGCTTTTGGTGACTGAATGGGGGATATGAAGTGAGGGTGGTTGAGGGCTGAGAGTTGGGAGCGCATACGGATGAGAATGGTGCCTCTTGACAGGATAAAAATGGCTTGGTACTATGTCTCTTGATGCTCCGCTTTGGCACTTTTTTTATTTTGATAAAGTGTCGGAGCGAAACAAAGCCTTTTTTAAATAAATAATTGAATTGTAGAGCTATGGCAGAGCAATTTCAGCGGACCAAGCCGCATGTGAACGTCGGGACTATCGGTCACGTCGATCATGGAAAGACAACTTTGACAGCCGCTATCCTTCATGTCTTGTCCCTCAAGGGATTTGCGAAGGCGCGTGGTGTAGATGAAATCGACAAAGCGCCGGAAGAAAAGGCGCGTGGTATTACAATTTCTACCGCACACTGCGAATACGAGTCTGACAATCGCCACTACGCACATGTTGACTGCCCAGGGCACGCCGACTATATCAAGAACATGATTACTGGTGCCGCTCAGATGGACGGAGCTATCCTCGTGGTAGCCGCGACCGATGGACCGATGCCACAGACCCGTGAGCACATTCTCTTGGCTCATCAGGTAGGTGTTCAGAATATCGTTGTATTCCTGAACAAGGTTGACATGGTGGATGATGAAGAGCTCATTGATTTGGTGGAAGCCGAAGCTCGTGAATTGCTCTCAAAATACGAATTTGATGGTGACAATGCCGCC
>JAUPWI010000030.1 GCA_030916545.1 Patescibacteria group bacterium
CGGAAACAGTTTCCTGACTGTGACCTGCCGGACCAGAGGAGAAGCGGCAAGCAGACGCTCTTCCGTTCGATGCGTCGAAAGCAGCAGAAAATTGAACTGGGGAAAAACTCCCCACCTATTTTCCGAAAGAATCGTCCGAACCGTCCGTTCGACTTCAGCCGGCGTCAACATGCCCGCACCATCAATCTCCACATGCTCCACTGCTAATGTTCCTGAAAAAAAGACCTGGTACCCAGACACAACGAAGAACAATACCCACAAAAAGACGATCTGCCAAGTACGGGCATGGAACGACCGGCGCTGCTCCTGATGCACCAGTGTATCCGATCCTCCGCGGACGAAACGACGTTCCCTCTTCCTAGAAAAAAGGGTCAGGGAACGATTCTTTCTCACTATTTTCTGAACACCGGGTATCTGTCCCATCTCAACAGGCTCTCAAAAATAACTTTTCCAACTGCAGTCGGGTATTTGCCTGCGTACCGCGCAGGATGCGCTGTGCCTTCACAATATCTTCCAAAAAACGATACCCGCTTGGAATTCGCTCCTGCTGCGCTTCATCCAGCGCATCCTGCCGAATCAGGGATATCAACCACTCAAGCAACCTCGTGACCGATACACTCTCCCGGGAGAGGTCTTCCGCCAGTCGGAGCCGCTCGGAAACCGGAAGCTCCCGCAGGTTCGATAACCGTCGCAGGAAAACCTTGGTCGAAGAAAACCCTTCCGTATCCCGGAGGGCCTCCGTGACGACTCCTGGCCGGCCGAAAGACAGAAGGAAACGGTCTTCGTGATCCAGGATTCCGAGCCCGGACATCTCTTCTTCGCGGACCAGGGAAAACGGCACACGCTGCAACCGCGAATGCACCGTATCGAGCAAGGCCGCCGCGTCGTGCGTCACCAGGATAAGTATCGAGGTCTCATTCGGCTCCTCGAGCGTCTTCAGAAGAGCATTCTGCGCCCCGTGTGAGAGCCGGTGAGCATCGTCGATGATGAGCACGCGCTTTTTTCCGACCAGCGGATACCGGGAAAGAAACCCGATATTCTCGCGTACCGCCTCCACCGGGATATTCTTTTCCCGTGTTTTTCCCTTTTCCGTCACCCGCTCCGGAATCAGAAGAGAGATATCCGGATGTTCCAATTCCTCTTCTCCCCGAAAATCAAATGCATCATCCCGGTCCACCACCGCCCAGGCGAAACGCAGCGCGACCAATCGCTTGCCGACACTCTCAGGACCGACGAACAAGAACGACTGCGGATGCGACTGCTCGCCCGCCAGCCGATCCAAACGTTCCTGGATGACCCGATGCCCGATAATCCGCATATGCGTTTTCCGTCTTGCTTATGCCTGAGGGATGGAAGAGCTTCTTTCGGAGAATACTCCCGAATCGGCAGCCGCCCTGTTCCCGGTCTCTCCTGCCGCCTTCCGGATACCCGCCTCAAAGCCCGATCGGGAGAAAGTCTGCACTGAACGAATCAGTGTTTCTGGAGGGTATCCTCCCTGTGTTTCCTTTTCGATGAATCGTTTCACCGCTTCCGCAATCACCTCCGGCGTCTGCGAACGAAACACCTCTCCGGTCTCGCCGACTTGGAGGATTTCACGGATTCCGCCATATTCATAGGCAATAACCGGTGTCCCCGATGCGAGCGCCTCGACCGCCACCATTCCGAAGTCTTCCTCCGAAGGGAAAATCAAAGCTCGTGCCTCGCGATAATACCGCCCGAGACGATCATCATTCACCCTCCCGACGAATGTAACGTGCTCTCCGGCGATCCGCCGCAATGAGGATTCCTCGCGACCGCTTCCGACCACGACCAGAGGGAATCCGAGCTTGCTGAACGCCTCGATGACCGGTCCGATCTGCTTGGAACGTGTAAGACGCGAGACGACCAGAAAATGCTTCCGTTCATTCCGAGGAAGCACAGCTGTCGCTTCCGATCCAGGGAGAGGCAAAACTGGAGGGTAGACGACGGATGCTTCCTGACGATAGTACTTCATGATCCGATCTCGGGTATACTCGGAATTCGCGATGAGCACATCCGGCCGATCCGCAGCTTCCGAATCCCACAGACGCATATACGACAACCAGAGACGCATCAGGAGACGGGGAACGAACCAGGGCAATGACTCATCCAAATACGCTTCTCTTCCTTCCCAGGCGTAGCGCATCGGGGAATGGACATAGGCGATATGCTTCGTATGCAGACGGGTGATGATACCCTTCGACCAGGCCCCCGAAGAAGAGATGACCAGATCGAATTCCCGCAGATCGAGCGTCTCGATCGCAACGGGATACAGGGGCAGCAAGGCCCGGTATCGACGCCGGAGCCATGCTGGAAAAGACTGGAGAAATGAGGTGCGGATCTCACGCCCCGGAAAAAATCGCCTGGCGATGGCTTCATCCTGAAGCAGCGTGTAGATCGGCGCATCAGGGTAGAGTGAAGCGAGTGCCTGCAACACCCGTTCCGCCCCACCAAAGGACACGAGAAAATCGTGCACCAAAGCGACTTTTTTCGGTCTGTCTGTTTTATGGTATTGACTTTCTTTCATTTCTATGCTATCATAAAAATCTGTATATTTCGTACAATTTCGGTGTCTCCGAAGTACAACTGTACCATTTTCAAGGGAGCGGGAAAGATGAAGACACAATGGTTCGTGTTCAAGGTGGTGTTCATTACAGCAATGTGTCGAATTATGTTCGATCTCAGCGGCGGCTCAGAGAATTCTGAGTATTTCGTATATGCAACATTCTTGCTTTCGTGGCTTCTGGCCTGGGTGCTCGAGCTCCTATGGAGTATCGACAATAACCTCAAACAAATCCTCAAACGAGAGGTCCCTGAGGTTGAAGAATAGCCACAGTTAGCCCTCGGGCACAGGACGCCCACCCGAAGCGACTCAGATTCTGGGTCGCTTTCTCTATTATACCATTTCTCAGGTCCGGATCGGACAAGACCTGCCACACCCCCTCTGCGATGCTTTCCGCGCTCTCCGAATCGACATACACCGCTCCGTCCCCGGCTACTTCCGGCAGCGAGGATACATTTGACGTCACGACCGGCGTTCCGGCTGCCTGTGCTTCCAATATCGGAATTCCAAACCCCTCATAAAGAGTCGGAAAGACGAACGCGTCCGCTCCCCGAAGCAACGACCACTTCTCCTCCTCGCTCACGTACCCGAGCTCACGAATCGGGATATTCGATTGAAGACTTTGGATTTTGGAACGGATTTTTTCATAACCGTATCCCGGCTTCCCCACCAGCACCAGCTCATGCGGTATCCGATATGTTCGTTTCAGAATCTCGAAGGTCTCGATGATTCTCAGGATATTCTTCCGCTCCTCCAGGCGCCCGATGAACAAAAGATACGGGACCTCTTGAGTATCCGTAGCCGGAAGTACGTCAAAGGTTATAGGTGATAAGTTCTCCGTTTTTTTATCATAACCTTCGGAAATGACCCGGATTTTCGTTTCCGATACCCCGTATAATTTCATCACGTCCCGCTTCGTATTCTCCGATACGCACACGACCATCTCTGCCCACCGACACGAGCATCGGATGGAAATCCGCATATACCAGCGCTCATACCACGAATACGCCTCCGGACAAAACTCGTATTCCAACCCATGTATCGTCACGATCGTCCGCTTGGGATGGATGAACGGCACGGTATGCGCCGGGACGAACAGGACCTCCGGCGGGAAAAAAAGCATCTCCAGAGACAAACGGAACTGTGTCCAAAAACGCGGCGCCCACAAAGCCTTCACTTGCCAGCCCGATGGGAGATCGAAATCTATCGGCGGTATCACCCATATGAAACGCCCCGCCTGCCAACCGATCTTTTTCCGCACATACAAAAAAACCGTCTGCCCGGTCAGTTCCGTCCGCAGATACTTGATCACCTGATAGCTGTATTCTTCGATCCCCGTCCGTTTCTTGAGAAACGCCCGCGAAGCATCGATGCCGATTATCATATTGATTGACCACTACATCATTTCCCAATACACTCTCATATCGAGGAGAGAAGGGGATGTCTTTCAATACGGACTGAAAGACGGGATTGATATGACTGAAACAGAGGCCTTATTTCGCCAGGACGATGCTCCGCTTGTACACTTCCAGATTCTCAAGCACGATACCGGTCCCCTTCACCACGCAGAAAGCCGGATTGTCCGCGACATAGCACGGGACACCGATCGTCTTAGCGATCAGCTGATCGAGATAACGAAGTTGGGCCGTCCCCCCCGAAAGCACCATGCCCTTATCCATCACGTCGGCAGCCAGCTCGGGTGGCGTCTCCTGAAGGACCTGCTTGATGACATTGATGATCTCGCGCAATTCGTCCTGAACCGCCTCCGTCACTTCGTTCGAGGAAATATTCACGGTCTTCGGCAGTCCGCCCATCAAGTCGCGCCCCCGTACCTCCATGAAATCCTCCTTCACCTGGGCGATCGCCGCGCCGATTTTCATCTTGACCTCCTCGGCCGTCCGATCGCCGATCGCGAGCGAGTACTTCCGTTTGATATAGTCCGAAATCGCCTGATCGATACGGTTCCCGCCGACACGCGCGCTATGCGCTGCCACCACGCCACCGAGCGAGATGATCGCGATTTCCGACGTCCCACCGCCGATATTGATGATCATATTCCCCTGCGCGGTATGGATCGGAATTCCCGCGCCGATCGCCGCGAGAATCGGCTCCTTCACGACATACGCCGCCTTGGCACCGGCCTTAAGAGCGGCATCCACCACGGCACGCCGTTCCGTCGACGTCACTCCGGCCGGAATGGAGAGCACGATTTCTGGCCGAAACAGACGAAAACGACCTGTCACTTTATTAATGAAATAACGGAGCATCGCCTCAGTCACCCGATAGTCAGCAATAGCTCCATCACGCAGTGGTTGAGAAGCGACAATGGTATCCGGTGTCCGACCGAGCATTTCCTTGGCCTCATTGCCAACGGCCAGCACTTTGTTCTCCGCAAGTGAAATAGCCACCACCGACGGCTCATTGATGACAACACCTTTCCCTGGCACAAATACCAGGGTATTAGCTGTCCCGAGATCGATACCTATTTTTCGAATGAAAGACATACGCGTGCTCCGGTATCAAGAAATATTCCTCATCACGCCTCCCGCTCACTCCTATCGACTGATGCGCTCGATACACGCGCCGAGCTTCCGCAAGCGTTCCTCGATACGTTCATATCCGCGATCCACTTGATAGATATCCTCGATCACGGTCTTCCCTTCCGCACACAGGGCCGCGATGATGAGCGAGACTCCGGCACGAAGATCGTAACTCTTGATGGTCGTTCCGTGAAGTTTCGTCTTACCGCGCACGATGACCTGATGCGGATTAAGCACAGTCGCCCGCGCGCCCATTTTCTCAAGCTCCGGTACATAATTGAACCGTCCTTCGAAAATCGTATCGAAAATAAGTGTGTCGCCCTCGGCCTGCGTCGCCAGCACCCCGAACGGAGCCTGCACGTCGCTCGGGACACCCGGATACGTACGCGTATCAAGTTTGGCAATGGCGCGCAACGGTCTTCCGGGGACGACCGTGATCGCGTCTTCCTCGATCACGAAATCGACTCCGAATTCCCGCAGTTTCTCAAGCACGATATCCAGATGTTCTTCCTGGGCATGTTTCACCGTCAAGGCGCTCCCGGTCGCCGCACCGAGAATCAGAAACGTCGCCGCTTCGTTCGCGTCGGGAATGATAGCATGTTCAGCACCGACCAGCGTCCCGGTCCCGGTGATTTCCAGGGTATGCGTTCCAAGTCCTTTGATATCCGCCCCCATCGCGACCAGGAATCGCCCAAGATCTTCCACGTGCGGCTCTGTGGCGGCAATTCGAATCGTCGTCTTGCCCGACATGCCGGCTGCGAGCATCATCGCGTTTTCGGTCGCGGTCACGGACATTTCCCGAAGAACCACCTTGGCTGATTTCCGTTCGCTCGCGTCGACACGGTAGCCTTTTTCCTGCTGCGTTATCCGTACGCCCAATTTTTCCAACGCATCGAAATGCGTCCCGACCGGACGCGCTCCGATGACGCAACCACCCGGATGATACAAGGAAAACGTATCGAAACGGGCCGACAATGAACCAAAAAGCAGTATCGATGAGCGGATCCGTTTCACCTTCTCGACATCCATCTTTTCCGGATCGATATCCCGGTTCGTGATAGCGATCGTCCGCTTGTCCCGCCATTCTATCTCGGCACCCATACTCTCAAGAATCTCGAGCATACGAAACACATCCTCGATCAAAGGCAGATTCGAAAGCACGCAGGTTTGTGTCGTGAGGAGCGTCGCTGCGAGTATTGGTGTCGTCGCGTTCTTCGAGCCGGAAACCGCTATTTCACCGGATAAAGGCTTGCCTCCCTCAATTTCAAATACTTCCATACCCTGGGAGTATAGCGGAAAACCGCCGTACACTCAAGAGAGAAGTATTCCTCATCAAACAGGGACTGAAAGCATGATTCAAACAAACTCAACACGATTCATTTTTCTCCCAACCAATGTATAGGAAACGCTCCTCATTCAACGATGCCCGATAATAAGAGAGCTGTTCTTAAAAAGGCGACCTTTCTGGTCGCCTTTTTTTGATGTCTGTTTTTTGAACACTCAATCCTTATGGTGTACCTTCTCGAAAATTAAAATTACACTTACGCGTGCCAGAACAACTAATTGGGACTTCACAATCATCTTTCCCTAAGTTTTGAGTCTCCTCTGGACAATAGGTATCAGTTATCGCTTTCAGAGAGTTACACGTCACAGTAGGGACACAGACAACTGTCGCCGTGAGTCCAGCGCTTTGAGCAGAGTAGGAAGCCGAGATAGTGGCAACCCCATTCCTTGACCGAGAGGTCAAATCACCGCCAGAAAGTATCGCAACATTATTCGGATCAGAGGTTTTGCTCCAAACAGTAGTCGCGGTAACATTACCGGCTGGATTCACGCACTTATTCGGGGCACCTAACAGAATCGGATTATAACAAGCCTTCAGGTGCTTTGTTTGATTCTGATTCATCGTCACATCAGTGGAATCTTTGAGACTATTGCAACTGTCTTCACAGATTTTGAGGAATTTATTCAGATTGACAGTCACGCTCGCGGAAGCACTTCCTCCGGTAGCATTGAAGCACGTAAGGGTGTAGGTTGTTGGATCAGCGGTAGGCGTAACCTGCTCCCCAATTGCGTTGGAAATCCCTCGAACTCCAGTCCAACTCGCATCATTCGATGAGGCCGTACAACTTACAGCCAGCGTTGTATTCCAGGTCAGTGTGGATTGAGATCCCATATTAACAGCCAGCGGATTCCCTGCTAGCGTAACCGTTGGTGCGACATGTGCTTTACAGGAAGCCGTCGAACCGCTTCCAGAACCCGTGCATGTCCAGTCCCATGGACCGACACCGGTCACAGCCGTTGCGGTACCCGCGGCACAAAGACCGCTATTTGGAGCTACTGAAAATGAAAGTCCATGGGAAAGTCCACAACTCCCATTAATATTTGGGACAATAGTGATTGCTTTCGAAGTCCAACCGGAATAACTCCCCCGACTATCCCTCGTTCGTGCCTGAAATGTCTTATTCCCGCCCGAAGCCCAACTATGCGAAGCCGCACTCGCGGTATTAGACGCAACTGTTCCTGACCATGCGGGAGTCCATTGATCTCCCACACCATCATTATTCCAGTCAATAAGGTAATGGACCTTATCCCCGTCAGGATCTTTGGCCTGGAAACTGAAGGAGAGACTATCACCAACATTGCCGCCACTCCCAACAATGCTCGGGGCATTAGGCGCGCTGTTTGGAATATACCCGGTGAAAGTAAAGCTAACAGACTTAGCAGGAATATCAAAAACACGCCACCCACCAGCCACACCCTGTGTTTGAGCAAAATTTACCTCGATCTTAATTACACCAGTTCCAGTCACGGTACACGACATGCCAGAACAGGTAGCAGGACCACTGGTAACACTCAGGGAGACCCCTGGAAACACTCCATTGACAGCTCCGTCCGCAAACCAGAGATTATGACTAAACCACCTCGCAAGTGCTAAATTGGCATACCACCTTACATAAGGAGAGGCTCCCTCAAAACCAGGATTAACATAGGAAGCACCCGTAGTAAAATCTCCCTCGTCGGTCGTAGTAAATGTAATGGTTGAACCATCCGGTACACTCGCGTTATCCGCATAATTGGCCACTGCATTGTACGTCCCCTGAACACTGATCGCTGTACACGTCCGGCCAGCACAAAATCCCATCGGGGGCACTGACCACGCCGTACTCTTTGCCTCCGCCTGTCCCCCCCCGATACTGAGTCCGAGCATCACCACAAAGAGAAATCCTTGTAATACTCCACGGCGTCTCTTTCTCACCTGAATGAGTATCATTCCGATTCCCACCAATACAATAGCCGAAATAATTACCACGCCCTTCATCTGCAAATTATCCAATACATCTTCGACAGCACCAGCGACACCTGTTTTTGGGCAGAGAGATGGATCGATGTCCTCGCACCGGTAGTGCTGAGTCACCTCCTCCATAACTTGACCTGAACGCGTCAGTTTGGCGGTAAGATTAAATGTTGTATACGTCTTGGTTGGGGTAAAGGTATCCATGACACCCATCATATCTCCCGTAATACCTCCCTCATAGGTGTAGGTGTGAATCAAATTCCCCTGGGCATCCGTGAGCGTCAGCGTCAGAATATTGTCTGACACGATAGGAAAGTTGGTACTATGAGCACAGGAGAAAACAGTTGCTTCTTCCCCGGCCTGAAGTGGATAGTTTTTAATACTTGGGAAGTTCAGGCGAGTCTCGACGACACCATCACGTACAAAACGGATATTCAAAAACGAATTCGATAGACCATCATGCATCTTGAGTACCAAGTAAGAAACAGAGTTTCCGGTCGGCTGTACGGTATATTCAATGTCCCGAATTTCACCCGGTTTAAGTTCGATAACCTCCGTTCGAGTATCTCCTAGTGTTTCCTCGCGTAAATTGTCCCATGAATACAGCCTCCACTCGAGAGTGACTGTTGTGTTTTTCTGCTGTGGATTTGCAATCTTCGCCTTGGCGGTTACGGCTTCTCGTTGCGAGAAATGGGGCGGGAACTGAGCAAAGGCGTAGGGCTTGTCATTCAAAGTCACAGAATGTTTATCCAACGAAACGAGCTTCTCTGTTTCAGAAGTAGTTACCGAAAATGGCGCGAGATTGCCCGTCACATCATCAGTAAATGAAAGACCGAGTAAATGATACAGTTTAGCCGACTGAAAAAAGAAAGCGGCAAAATATTCCCCCCCTTCAGCATTGGCAGGCACATTCCAATCAAACGAAATCATTTTCTCGCCCTGAGCGGCCAGATAATATGTATCAGGTAACGCGAATTGATCTACCAGCGGGTATCCGTTTTTCCGAATTAAGGCTGGGTCTTCACTCGTTTTTCGAAAAATCTTGACGTAGACACTTCCATTAACAACAGGGTAAGCGTTCTCATTTTTCAGACTCCCAACAAAAGTCATCGGGGTTCCCGGAACAGTTTGCTCAAGGGTGGCTGAAAGATCAACTTGAACCGAACCGAATCTGTAGTGATCAAAACAATCCACCGTATCCGGCAGACGCTCTTTCTCTGCCTCTCGCTGTGCCTCTTGCGCATCCGTGTGCTGCTTCAACGCATTGTAAAGAGCATCATTCTCCTCTGGCGTCACACGAGCGGGATCTTTCTTAAGAATCGCCTCAATCTCCGGAGAAAAAGAGGGTCTCTTAGCTGGCGTGTCTTCCGCAGCCAACACGCCAAGTGGAACAGCAAACGAAAATACACAGACTAACGCAAACCGAACCAAAAACGGAAATTGTTTCATACTACAAAGAAATCCTTATTAATTTTTATTTTTTATCTCTTCCAGAATACACCATAAAATACCGTTTGTCTAAAATGATATCTCTCCCTATACTGAAAATGCATGATTCCAATAATATCCTCTTTCTTCTATGGTTAATTCTTCACCTGATACATCTACTCATCGTTATGCCGTCATTATGGCCGGCGGCACTGGTACTCGTCTTTGGCCTCTTTCACGTATTGCAAAACCCAAACAATTCCAAGCTTTTCTCTCCGAAAAAACACTCATTCAAGAAACTTTCGAACGTTCCCAGACAACTGTCTCCGCTGAGCATATTTTTGTTTCTACTGGCCAGAGATACGCTGATCTTGTCCAGAAGCAGCTTCCTCTCATCTCTTCCGGACAGCTCATCATCGAACCGCTCGCCAAAAACACCGCCCCTGCCATTATCTATATCGCGGCTCTTCTTGCCCACCGTAATCCAAAGGCTCTGGTTGTCACACTGGCTTCTGATCACGCCATCGAAAATCCCGAAGAATTTACCCGTGCCGTCAATCTCGCCTTTGAAACTATTGAATCACATCCT
>JAUPWI010000031.1 GCA_030916545.1 Patescibacteria group bacterium
AAAGACTGGCTGAGTGTCAACGGTATGTTTGGAGCAAGAAACATACCCCCTGCACAAAGTTTACCTATTGAAACGAAAGCATACTTGTTATGTTCGAACCTACCCATACAAAAAAGAGGCTAATGTAAGCTTCTTTTTACACTAGCTCGCTTGGCGGGACAGCTTTGGATACGATGATTCCTTTTGTGAAACAGCCCTATTAAAGTTTACAAAGAGTATCGTTCCCAAATAATATCATGAATTGACTCGATTGTTTTTGCTAAGGCATCATTACGAATCAACAGTGCAAACGGTTTGCGCACCGCGACGGCTACCAGCACCCACTCGCCACTCACCGCTACGCTCGCCTCGAGCGGATAGGTTTTGTGTGAAACGCGCTGAAACTCCAACAAATATTTATTACTCTCCGCCATCACCGTCCGCATCCACTCCGTAGGCTCATCGACCGAGAGCAATACCCGCGCCCTAATCCTCTTCTTCACCCGTGCTTCCACATACTTCCCAAATCGGTATTGCCCCGACAATTCCTGCATCAATTGGGCATTCTCGAATGTTTTCCAAAGTTTTGTTTTCGACTCCCTGAGAAAAATATCCGCCGCCATCTCAATACCGCCACTCCCCTCGAAGTACCGAAAAGTGATTTCTTCGCCACTATGCTGGGTGATACTCATCAAACGTAAGGCCTCATCCAAATCCAAGCGCTTGCGATTAAACAATGTCTCCAAATACTTCGGCTCCGTCGCCACATAGCGCGTATGCTTCCCGTGTTCCTTGATCGGCGAAACCAACCCCATCTTCACCAAGGCTTTCAGTGGTGGATACGCAGCCGTCCGCGGGAGCTTAGCCGCCATCGCCAACTCACTCACATTCGCCTGACCAAGCTGAAGCGCCGCGACATAAAGTTTGGCCTCGTAGCAACTGAGCTGAAAAGCGGATTCGAGATACTTTACGATAGTCTGCATAAACGCTATGAAAATAATTACTCTGACGTTCACAACGCCAAAAATATATATGCAAATTTTGGCTTATATATAGTACTTATAACAAATATGAGAGAATAAGTCAACCATCTTATACACAAAATATCACTCCCGTGAAAGAGTGTGTTCAGCAACAGAAACCTCTGTTGTGCAACCTTAACAACTCAGGAGGACAAAAATGGAGATTCTTTTAACGATCATCCAATTGTTTGGTGTCTGTTTTGGAACCATTGTAATCCAACAAGTCATAATCTGGGTACTCGACCACAAACTTTATTTTTATTTTTTTGGTACCAGAGGGAGTGAACGACAAGATCTCGCATGTCATCTAATAAGAGTTCTTGGATGGATCATCATGGGTGTCGGGGGATACTCAGTCATCAAGAACTCGGGAATCTTCTGATACCACAAAGATACCATGCAAAATATCCCGGCACACAATGTGCCGGGATTCTTTTTTTGCTCTTAATAATCCCGCAATTTCTTGGTCACGCTGTGATCACGGATGCGTTCAAGAGCCTTGGCCCTAACATACATTGAGGGTAATAAAAACAAGGCTTTTTACAGGCTTGAATTTATTGGCTCCGGCGATAGGATTCGAACTGTCATATTCACTGATCGCTGTCCGCGATATGGAAGAGGCAATTTCCTTTTCCGGATGACCACTCGCGAAGATTCCGAATAGCGGCATCACGGTCGGTCGTCACCAGATATATCGTCTGCGTTCCACCGGAACTGAACTTGAGTTCAAGCCCACCATTCTCAATCCGATTGGCTCGCAACGACCGATGTCCGCTCCGTCTCCCGGATTGCACACGAATCACTGATGGAACGATTTTCTCCACTTCAGGAAGACCATTGAGAAACACGACGCCTTCAGCAGCGAACTCCGTATAACTGCTGTGTCCCTTGGTCGTTTTGGCGAGCGAAGCGGCGCCGTGTTTCCTGGTCACAAGACGATTATTTCCGTTCTTCCAATTTCACTTTCACCTGCTTCGTTTCGCCCTTATGCCATACTTCTACGGTTACCTCATCATTCACATTCTTCTCGGAGATCAGATTAGCCAGCTGATGCTTCTCATCGATCTTCGCTCCGTCTATCGACAGAAGGATATCATTCTCCATGATACCTGCCTTATCGGCCGGTGAACCGGGAATCACCGCGAAATCCGTCATCTTTTCGCCCCGGATCACCAGTGCCCCGTGATCGAGCGGCAGATTGTTCTCTTTGGCGATCGTTTCGTTCAGAATAAGATAACGCACGCCGATATACGGTGTCGAAATCTTTCCGCTCGCCTTCACTTGTTCGACACTCCGCTTGACCTGATTGATCGGCAGAGCGAAAGCGATATTTTCCGCTCCGCGAGCCATCGCCACATTCACACCGATCACCTCGCCCGACAAATTGAAGAGTGGCCCGCCCGAATTTCCCGGATTGATGGCGGCATCCGTCTGAAAAATCCCCGAGAGTTGCTCGGACCGACCGGATCCCGATCCGGCCGACACCTCGCGCTGCACGCCGGAGATGATTCCACGGGTGACCGAATTCGCGAATTCACCCAGAGGATTTCCAATCGCAATCACCGTCTGGCCCACTTTCATCCGATCGGAATCGCCGAGATCAAGCGAAGGAAAATCATTCCCGTCTATCTTGAGAATCGCGATGTCGTGCATCGGATCACGTCCGAGCACTCTGGCACTATGCTCTTTGCCGTCACTCGTGATGACCGTATATTCCGCTGCCGTATCCGAAACCACATGCTTATTAGTCACGAGTAAACCGTCCGGCGAGACGAGAAAACCGGAACCATTGCCTACCTGCTGTTTCTCTGTAACTCCGGAATCCCGAGAACCCTGTTCGCGGGTGTTGAATGGATCAAAAAAGAACGGACTCTGAAAAAAATTCCGCACTTTCGGGACATCCTTGGAAATGACGATGCTCACTACACCGGCCGCATTACGCTCTACCAGATCCACGATCACCTCGTCATCCGAAGAAGTCGCTTCTTGCCGACCGGGCTTCCCATTTTTCTCCGGATTTTCTCCGGCTGGCCCCCGGGAAAACAGGTTCGACTGCTCGTGAAGCATCTTGCTGAATGAGGGGGCAGTCACGCCACCCACGAAGCCGAATATCGAGGCGGCTACCAAAAAGACGAAAAACTTCAATCCTTCCCTTTTACGCCCTTCCCAATCGACCGATTGAACCACCTTGGAAGAAGAGGAGTGCCCTTCTGATGGAAGCTCGGAATTCATTTTTTCGGTATCTTGTTCCATAAGTATATGCTTATGACGAATTACACCGGAAACCACCCATGGATATCACGGGATGAGAGACGTATCCTGCTGGCTCTCTTCAATCAGCCTCTGCTCAAACCGTCTCATCGCATCATCGCGAAATTCTATTCTGGCACTCTCGACGTCCCAGACGTACTCCCGTGAAAGAACCAACGGCGGGGATGCACGTATCCGTTCCACGAGCCAGTCGGCTGCGGTCTTCTTCTTGGTGAAAATCTGCTTCAAACGATAGAGTGTCCGGTCCCCTTCCTGTTTCGTCTCCTCGACGATGATGATGTGAAATCCAATCTCGCTTTCCACTACATCACCGACGGTTCCGACTTCCTGCTTCTCGACAGACGACTGGATACTCCTGGAGAGATCCTTCTGGAGAAACCAGCCCAATTCTCCTCCCTCCGATTTCGTTCTCCCCTCCGAATACCGCGCGACAGCTTCCTCGAAAGAGACTCCGGAATCCAGCGCCCTCCGCGCTTCACGGATTTGCTTCTCCGCACGCGCTTTATTCGCCGCGTCCTTGTTATATGCTTCGATCAGCCGCTCCTGATACAGATCCGGCGTGACGACTTTCTCCTCGAAATCACCCATGGTCCAACCATACAACCGATCGAGGCTCGCCTCGACATTCTCTGCGGTACCGCCGTGCTCTTCAAGTTTCCGTCGGACACCGTCATGTGCGGCTTCTTTCGTCACCACGATTCCTTGCTCATGAGCGAGTTTCATGACGATGGCATCTTCATACATCTTGTTTAGAACTTCTTTCTCCCGGACCAGAAGACGTTTTTTGCCTTCCTCCGTCGAAAAATCGATCCGAAAACCATAGCGAGAAAAATCCTGATTTTCATAGAAACGCCGGACCGAACGGATATTCTCCGTCAGTTCCTTCGTCGTTATCATGCCATGATACCCATCGACCACCAACGGGAGCGCTATCGTACCCCGCACAACATCGCCAGCGCGGTTCCCAGCCGGGGCAACATACCCGATCAGACATACGAAAACGATCAACAACCCGCCAGTACCGGCCAAGACGATCAAACCGGTCTTCAGTGTTATTTTTTTCTTCGATGTCGCCATAGGATATTTCAAGTCGATCGCTCCTTACCGAATAGCATTCTCCACCACTTCACATAGTTCGGCGAACGAAACTCCGCCACGCGACCGGTTCCGATGATCGGAATGGGAAGATTCCCCATATCATCCGCCGTCTCCGAACGTGTCTTCACGACAATCACCTCCTCATCTATCTTTTTCAGACCGAGCTTATCCTTCGCTTCACGCTCCTTGAAACTCGCTGAGGAAAAATATTCGATTTTTTCCCGCAGGGTCGCATTCTCCTGATCAATCCGCTTCGCTTCACGCTCCAATTCCCGTATCTCGCTCTTGATCATACCCGTGCGCTCAAAGAACCGATAGGAGACAGTGCCGATCCAGACGGCAAGCCCGAATGCGCCTATGAAGACCGCTCGCGTGAGGAGAGTCCGCGTATTCATAAGACAGGGAAAGGCCTAATAATATACCAGCGGTGCCACGAGAAACGCGATCATGGAGAGTGCCACCAGAATCGAGAGGACAACCCAGAGGATATAGGCTCGACGATGCCATTTCCGGAAACTCATATCAAAAAGAATCAAACGCGACGGTTTACGCTCTCCAGAATACCAAAAAACCTATCTTCACGCAAAAGCCAGGTCAAAAAAAACACCCACTCCGCTCCCTGATGTGCAGCCCGAGACGGCTCAGGATGACTACTCCTCTCCTGGTGCCTGTTTCTTGACCGAGTGGATCATATCACGGACATCATCGAGATTGACGCTTGATTTCTTGCGCAATGGCTTGAATGTCTTCGGTTGGATATGCTGCATCTGCGAAAGCGACATCGGGGCCTCATCCGATACATATCGCTCAGATTGAGCCTCCCGCCTCTCCGAAAACCGGCTTCCTGAAGACGCTGACTCCCGTCGGACCAATGGCCGCCCCACGTGCTCCCCGACAGGCCCCGATCCCATACTGCTCCGTACTTTCGCGGCCGCCCGCTGATAATCCCGCAAACAATCCTTACAGAAAGTCGGGCGCGCCGCTACCGGCTTGAAAGGGACACTGATCGCGATGCCGCATGTGGCGCATGTGGCGGCAAACATCTCCCTCTCCACCACCCCCCCGGATACCGTCGGAGTCTCCGTTTTCGATGCGGACACGAGATTCGTCCGGGGATTGGCAGCGGATCGCATGACAGTCGGCTCCTCCGTGGAAAGTGTCCGCTTACGGATGCTCTCATCCCCGATGGTTCTGGCTTCCGATACTGATACGACAGGAACACCTGGATCGACGCTTTGCGTCATCTGCGTCATCGGAATATCTTCCGTCGGCTTCTCAACAGGAAGTTTTCCGGAGAAAGGCCTCGAAACACCTTGCGACGCGACGGCCGGCGTTACTGATTTCGCGACGGCCGGCGCTCCGGAAAAAGGCCGAGAGACACCCTGGGATTGGCGCGGCGCCGATGGCGAAGCTGCTCGACTCGATGGCGCATGCCTGATCAGATCCGCCGAGGTCGAGATTGTTCGAGGAACGTAGGTTCTTGTGCTCCCTCCCTGCGGAGCGGCACCCGGCTGCCGATACAGAGCCAGCTTTTCTTCCTCGGTCAGCATACCGCTCCAGCGCCGGATCTTGTCCTCCACCTCCGTCTTGTCCGAAGCATACCGTTCCCGCGAGATACGGATCACCTTTTCCTCATTCTCCCGCGTATGATCGATCTGGATCGGGGCAAGGGAAACCGCGCTGAAAGCATCCCCCGCGATACCGTCGATCATCAGTTTCAGATAGATATGGTATTTCGGAAGATTGACAATATCGTTCATGAGGAAGATCGGATCGAATTCCTTCTCCAGGAACTCGGCGTCCGTCGCCCCGACACGAAAGGAGATGATGGTCCCCGCGTTCCCGAAAATCGCGTCCCGAACCTTCTCGTCGATCTGGGTCACGTACTGATTCGCCAATACGAGATTGAGGTGATATTTCCGAGCTTCCGAAAGGATATTGGCGAAAGACTCCGTCGCGAAGTTCTGGAACTCATCGACGTACAAGTAGAAATCCGCGCGCTCTTCCTCGGGCATATCCACCCGACCCATGGCGGCCAACTGGATCTTCGTGATCATCATCGCCCCGAGCAAAGCACTGTTGTCCTCGCCGATGCGACCCTTGGAGAGGTTCATGATCAGGATCTTCCGATTGTCCATCGCCTCGCGCACATCGAATGACGATACCGTTTGACCGACGATATTCCGGATCAGGGCGCTCGAAAGGAACTGACCAACCTTGTTCTGAATCGGAGAGATGACCTCCTGCAGGACACGGTCGTTCCATTTGGAAAATTCATCCACCCAAAAACTCTTCACCACCGGATCCGTCACCTTTTCCACGACCCTTTCCCGATAAGACTTGTCCACCAAAATACGCGTCACCCCGAGCAGCGTGGATCCCGGATATTCCAAGAGGGCCATGATGGCATTCCGAAGAATGTATTCCAACCGCGGTCCCCATGAATCCGCCCAGATCTTCTTGAAGACTCCGACCAATCCGGAAGCGACCAGATGGCGGTATTCCGGACCGACCTTTTCCATCACATTGAAAGCGATCGGGAAATCCTGATCGGACGGATTGAAATAGATGACATCATTGATGCGGTTCGCGGGAATCGCCTTGATGAGCTTCTCCGCCGTATCACCATGAGGATCGATAAAGGCGACTCCGTGCCCCTTCTGAATATCCTGAATGACCAGATTCTCCAGAAGATTCGTCTTCCCCATACCGGTCTTCCCGATGACGTACATGTGCCGGCGCCGGTCATCCGTCTTGATGCCGAACACCCGCTCCTGATTCCGAAAATTCGTCTTGGCGAAAAATGCGATATCCTCTTGCATAGGTATTTATTCTTGAACAGGAAGATTAGTCGGTGCGTTGCCACGTTTGGCTGATACCCGTGCCAGTGTCGGAGCGATGACACTCATATCCGGCAGGTGGAAAACCGTCGCCATCTCCTCGGAGCTCAGGATGAACTTCGTCTCGCTCGGATCCCCGTCACGCGTGATATACCGACGAAACAATCGTCGCTGCCGATACCGGAGCCGTTCGTGCGTCATCACGAATTCCGCATAGGTCTTCGAAAGATCGTTCGGTTTGAAACCATTGAGATTCTGATCGGAGAACTGCTTGATGGCACCGATGATCGGGGAAACCCCGATAGCCTTGGAAAAATTCTCGCGTCTCCCGAGATAGATCATCCGCATACGGACCTTGAACATCTGCTTTCCGAGATTCGACTGCAGCGCCTTCAGAACATCCTTCTCACCCGGACTCAGGCGGAATTCGAGCGGCTGCTCATCCTTTTTCGCGACCGCGTACGAATAAAACTCCGGTTCGGTCGCGGTCAGACTGCGCGGCAGGTTGCGAATGACGTCCCAGATATCCATGAAAAACATCCTGATGATCCCTATCTCTTCCGGTTTCTCCCGACCCAGGAACTTGTCGACGGTCTTCGACAGAAGCTCATGCGTCGCCTTCTCGCTGATCGGAGTCGTGATGAACTGGAGCCAGAGATGCTGCCCGGGCCCGAGTCTTCCCATGGTCTCGATCAGTCCCGAAAGCGGATCGATCATCTTTCCGGTCACAGACTCCTCGAAGTACTTGTAGGTCTTGATCGGATAGAGGTCATCTTTGGTAAGCTCGAAATCGGCCCCCCAGAGATCCCAGTCCTTATTCGGGATCGTGCGGGGCACGCCGTTCACATAATCTTCGACTTCCATGATCTCTATATCGGGATACTGGGCGTAAAAATGGGACTCAACGAGGCTCCGGAACGGTGCCTGAGTCCGGATATAGAAATGCACGGTCCCATCCGTACTCACCAATTCGAGACTGAATGAAACGGGAATGAAACCGAGTATGTATTCCTCGGTCGATGTCGGCGTCGTCATCGCGCCCGCCAGACCGGAGAAGAAAGACTCCATCGGCTGCGGACTCTTTTCGATATCGCGCGAAGGAATGATCTCCAAGACTATCCACTTGATCTTCGACGCCCATTTCCCCCAGACATGCTGCATCCACAGAAGTAAAAAAAGCCCGTACAGAAGCGGGGGCAATACGAAGTACCACACATCGAAAAAAACGGCGAGGCCTTGATTCATGCCGCTTACTGCGTTGAGCAAGCTGGTAGCAAGAAGTTCCATGATGTGATTTGTTTCTCAGATCTCTTACCGGAAGAGGCTAGCGGCTTCCCGCTTCCCCCCGGGACATTCTCCGGAAGATTCCCCTTCCTCCTATCCGGAAGTCGTCATCCGTCAGGCGTCCTTCTTCAAAGTATACACATTTTTCTCCGTGCGGGCGAAATACGTATTGAGATTGATGACCACCGTCGACTTCTTGACCTGGCGGATCTTGAAAACCCGCTCGACGATTTCCTCCCGAGAAAGCGGTTTCCCTGCTTCACGCAGGATTTCGGCGATGACGTCCCTCACGGTGCCTTTCTTGTATCCCCAGTCGGACAACGCATAGATACCGCGCCCCACAAGAACGAAGCGCTGATCCTTGATCAACTCATTGTGCACGGTCTGCGGATGACTCTTCTTGGTCTTTGTCCCATGCAACCCGTAGTCATCTATCATTTTGGCGATATCGCGAAAATGCAGGGGCTCCGCGGAAGTCTTCAGGACCAAATGTGCCTTCTCGCGCATACCACGCGGTTTGATCTCGCTCCACTCCGCCAGTCCCCATTTGCCGAAGACATTCTGCTGGACACTTTTTGAGACGAGCAAGAAGTGCAGAAGGCGATCCTGCGAAAAACCCTCGACTCGCTTTGAAAAGAGATCATACAGGTCTTCGAGTGACAGCGCCACCTTGGATTCTTTCAGTACGTCGATGACGGTATCATGGATATCCTTCCATTCGGAAAACAGGAAACCGTTGAGAAAACATACCTTCTCACGGTCGTCATTTTCTTTCTCAGTTCCACATACCGGAAGGCTCTCCAGAAAAACCGAAAGAGCACCTTGCTCCGCCTTGGTCTTTCCTGCCAGCTTTCCGATCAGATGATCGACTTTCATGACACCGCTACTGGATCCGAGCGCCTGTTGGATGTGCTTCTTAATCTCCACCACTTCGGGATATTCCTTATGCGAAGCGATCATGGCCAGCGCGCTGCCAACGA
Source organism: Patescibacteria group bacterium (assembly GCA_030916545.1). GTDB lineage: Bacteria > Patescibacteriota > Minisyncoccia > Moranbacterales > UBA1568 > JAGOSP01. The sequence goes on from JAUPWI010000031.1 coordinate 9,475, forward strand.
CCTGCCGTACCCGCTCGCGGGTGATGCCATGCTGTTTGCCGATTTCCTCGAGAGTCCGAATCCTTCCATCGGGCACGCCGAAACGCAGCTTGACGATTTCGCGGGAACGGGCCGGCAAACGCTCAAGCAGACGCTCGAGTGTCGCCACATAAGAAAAAGCTGTTTTTTCCGTTTCAGAAGTATGCGTTGCCATAGACGAAATCCCTTAATAGACGATATATACCCTCAAACAAAAGCTTCTTTAGAACATCCGGCAACAGGCTCGATAGTGAGCCGTAGCAGGAGCGAACCCCCAAATCTATGTTTGAAAGATTAACACATATTCGGAAAGAATGTCAAGAAGAAGGCATTCTCTCGCCTCAGACTTCCAAAAAATTGAAGGAGCGGTAAAGAATTTTCCCTACCGCTCCAACTGCCCCACCCATTAACAGCAGCCGCCTGGCCATTGTCGATAATAATAAATTAGTACCAAGATGATGCACAGGCAAATGAGACTTGTCGACATCATGAAGACAACAGGCCAATTCTTTTTCAGAATCCCCTGGATAAAGAGAATAGCCTGAAGTGCAAAAGAGCCCCAAACCATACCCAGGGAGATTGTGTCCGCCTTTTTCATCTCCCAGAGCAATTCGATTTGTGGGAGAAAAACAATCCATCCGATGAAACCGGCTACGACAACGAGCCCGTCAACAATCATTTCAAACTTCTTCATGCACAACCTCCGTATTCAATTGTTGTCAAAAAACTCATTTGCTGTCCTTGGCAAGCGTCCGCTCCTCAGATCAGACACTGAATTGGACTGTGCATAGTATCAAAGACTCGCGTCATACGTCAATCCATTTGCATGCTTTCCAAAAAATTATTATACTTCACTCAAGCAGAATAAAAACAAAAAAGGACGTTTTGATTTTCGCGACGCGCGATAGTCGGAACGGAAAACGAATATGAATCAGAACCAATCGGACAATACTTCATTCGACAATCTCCCCGAAGCGGAACGGGGGCAAAAGATACAATCGCTCCGCGAAATGGTGCAGAGCGCTGAGAAGACCATTCAGAGCGCCAAAGCCATGCTCCTTCAGCTTGAAGGCAAGAAGAAGGTCGGCAGACCCCGGAAGACCGACTCGGGCAGTGAGGGAACCGTCATCGAGGGTCCATTCGATGGACAGGTGATGATCGGAACCGACGGAAAACAGTATCCGGTTCCGGCCAATTACGCCTCGAAATCTAAGCTTGTCGAAGGCGACATGCTCAAGCTCACCATCACGAACGATGGCATGTTTCTCTACAAGCAGATCGGCCCGGTCGAACGGCGCAACGCCCTCGGCATCATGACTCAGGATGAGGGCGGCAACTACTATGTCCTCACCAATGGGAAGCCCTATCGCGTCCTGCTCGCTTCCGTCACATATTTCAAGGCGCTGCCTGGCGATGAGGTGGCGGTCGTCCTCCCGAGGGATATCGAAAGCAACTGGGCCGCTATCGAAAACGTCATCCAGCGTGGTGCTCACAAGGACTGGCAATCCGACCTTCGCCAGGCAACCGAGGCCAACGAGGCCATAAACGCCTGGAAAACGGATCTTAAAGAATCGCCATCACCCGAGACACACGAACCATCTCCATTAGAACCGAAGGAGAGACCTATCGACCCGGCCGTCCTCGATGATTGGGTACGCGATATGGAAGAAATCGAAAAAGAAATCCGCGCTGCGGAAACAGATGTCGCTACACCGACGACGAACAAGGAATAGTGCCCCGATATCCCCTAATGTCTTTTTCGTTACTTCCATGAATACGGAGCACCTCGGCTCAAAAAGAGACTACATTTTCGGGACGGCCGCCGGATTCCTCATCGGGCTCCTCCTGATGCCTATCCTCCAGACGGCGAAACCGGCTCTTTTTGAATCATTGAAATTCATCATCCTTCCCATTTTCACCGCCCTGGTGCCGATCGGTCTCGTAGTCGCTTCCTGGATCGGCCGACGGTTTGCCATCATCTGGCAGCTCGCCAAATTCATCGTCATCGGAGTATTGAACACCCTGGTCGACCTCGGCGCTCTCGCATTCATGTTCTCCCTCGCCTCCCTGACCGGCGCCGCCATCGCATCCAGCGACATCCTTCTCACCTTCTTCGTCCCGATCACCTTTTTCATCCTCTACAAGAGCATCTCCTTCATCATCGCGAATATCAACAGCTACTTCTGGAACAAGTACTGGACTTTCGGAACGGAAAACAGCAAGAAGACCTCCACCGAATTCACCCAGTTCTTCCTGGTCAGCCTCATCGGCTTCGTCATCAATGTCAGTGCTTCTTCGCTCATCTTCTCCTTCTTCCATAAGATCGGAGGACTTACCGCCGACCAATGGGGACTCATCGGCGCGGCGGTCGGAAGTATTTCCGGACTCGCCTGGAATTTCATCGGCTACAAATTCATCGTCTTCAAGAAACCCGAAGAAACGGTGTAACCTCGTCTCCGAAAACCGAAAAGTACTCATCCCTGAGCGCTTTTTTTCTTCCTGGAAAACAGGTACAATGGGATATGCATCCGCTCTTCTCGAATCGTCGCGGCATACCCTGATTCTTTGCATTCCATACCCATATGTCCATCACTCTCTACCGCAAATACCGCCCCCAGCACTTCTCAGATGTCATCGGCCAGGAGTCGGTAGTCCGCACGTTCGAAAACGCCCTCAAACTCGGTCGAGTTGGTCAATCGTATCTTCTCACCGGACCACGCGGCACCGGCAAAACGACTCTTGCCCGTCTCTTCGCCAAAGCCGTCAACTGCGCCCATCGGAAAGGCGCAGAGCCTTGCGACACCTGCGAACACTGCCACCAGATCGAAGAAGGGCGCTCGCTCGATGTCATCGAGATCGATGCCGCTTCGCACACCGGTGTCGACAATATCCGTGAACTCCGGGATACCATCAAGCTTCTGCCGACCACCGGTTCACACAAGATCTACATCATCGACGAAGTCCATATGCTCTCGACCGGCGCTTTCAATGCGCTCCTCAAGACTCTCGAGGAACCACCGGCACATGTCATCTTCATCCTTGCGACCACTGAGATCCACAAGGTACCAGCCACCATCCTTTCCCGTTGCCAGCGTTTCGACCTTTCCCGACTCCCGATCAAAAGCATCACCGAGAAACTCGCCCGCATCACCAAAGCGGAAAAGATCCAGATCACCCCCGGAGCCATTGGCATGATCGCCGAAATCGCCGAGGGCGGGATGCGCGATGCCGAATCGCTCCTGACCCAGATAGCGAGTCTGACCGATAGCGCCATCGACGAAACGACCGTCTCCGTCATGTTCGGCTCTTCGGAAACCAAGAACCTCGTCGCGCTCGCCACCCGCCTCGCCGACGGAGACCTGCCCGAAGCACTTCGTCTCATCGGTACCCTCTCCGAAGACGGCAAGGATCTCTCGGTTTTCGCCGGCTCCTTTCTGAACTTCCTCCGTAAACTCCTGCTCTCGAGCGCTTCGCCGAAAGAATCCCTCCCCTTCCTCGAAGACCTCGCCGAAACGCATCAGCTCGCTCTCATCGATCTCGGATCACGCTTCACTCCCGAGAAAATCGTCCGCATGCTCGAATTCTTCCAAACTGCCAAACGTGATTCCAAAAATGCCACCATCCCCGAACTTCCTCTCGAGATCGCCATCGTCAAGACACTCTCTTCCGATTCGGATCCACTTCCGAAACCCGCCGTTTCCGATCTGCCTACTCCTTCCCGTCCGTCACCGACACGCGTCACCCTGCCGGTGACTCCTCCCATTCCCGCCGTACCGGATACCCCCCTCATGCCGACGAAAAACGAAGAAAGAATCATTGCTCCCGGACAACCGATAGCCGCCCCTGCCCCGCAAACCATACCGGAAACTACCACGGCGGATTTCTCGCTCTCCGAAGTCAAGGCCGCTTGGAAAAGCATCGTCGAACAGGCAAAAATACTCAACGCCTCGCTCGCGCTCGCTCTCATGCAGTCCAGTCCGGTCGAAGCCCGCAATCAGACGCTCGTCATACAGACCAAACACAACTTCCACAAGGAGCGCCTCGACACTCCTGAAAGCAAATTGACGCTCGGCCAAGCCTTTGCTAAGATTCTCTCGTTCGAACCGAAATTCCAGATCGTCCTCGAAAAGACCTCCGCACCCGTACCGGAAACGGCAACATCGGATCCTTCCCTCGTTTCCCAGGCGCTCGAGATGCTCGGCGGAAAAATCGTACCCGAACAAGGCTAGGAAATATCATATTCAGACTCTTGGGGAGTAGCCAAGCGGTAAGGCAGGGGCCTTTGAAGCCCCCATGCGAAGGTTCGATCCCTTCCTCCCCAGCAAATAATTTTTTATAACTAAAATATGAATAAAAGAAGTATTGTCGGACTTATCATTATATTGCTAATTATTTTTAGTGTAAGTGCGTGGTTATGGCATAGTCAAACTTTATCTAATGAAATTTCTGGTAAATACAGTTCTGAAGTTGTTTCTTCAGAATCTGAATCCAGTAGAATTTATACCTTAATACTCAGTGACAAAGCACCTGATTCTGCAACTTTTTCTGTAGAGGTTTTAACCGGAAAGTCCCCTACAGCATTAAGTGGAACCTGGTCAGTTGATGCGGAAGGAAATGTAGTAGTTAGTCTTCCTGAAGATACTACTTCTTGGGGACCACACCTTATGACTTTTGAGGCAGAGGCAGACACACTCACCCTTATACAAACAGAAGGAAAAAGAGATATACGGAAGGGTCAAGATATCCTGTTCTTAAAAAAATAGCACTTCTTCAATCTCATATTATTCTTAAGGCTAAATAAGTTCCAACTTCGTCCCAGAGGTTCAGCACTGAAATCGAGGCTCTCCGGAGCCTCTTTTATGTATTGACTATTTTAATAAATTATGCTATCATATCTAGTCCACTTGGACGCCGTTCCTTCTCAACCATCCCGCAGAACTGCGGGAGCTTGGTCTCATAACCAAGTCATCTCTTGAACTGGAGATATCATGTTTCGCAAAAAAGCCGTCGTGTTGACAGCCAGTCGTTGCCAACTGATAGAGACTGTGCGTTTAGCCCTCGAAGTATTGACTGGTGAGCGTGTCCGGCTTCACCAGTTGGACTTCAACCAAGATAATTACTTCTTCCGCTTTGGCCAGGTTATCCGCCGTGTTTCCTTTAGCGAGAATCATAACGGTCGTTACATGGACATAGGCGTAGCGGACGACCAGGGGAAGTTAGCCTGGTATACGGCGCGTTTCGAAGAGGATGATCAGATGATCAGGGTTATATCGACCTATGGGATATCTGACAATCCGATGTGGGAAGTGGGACGGTCATATCACGACCGTTGGCAAGAGCCCCTTTATCCAACTCGCTAAAAGCAAGGAAAAACTAGCGGCGGAGACTCATAACTGGGTCCCGCCGCTTTAACTTTTTATGTTATACTGTTACTGTTTTTGGGCCAATAAAAAGGTTCCAACTTCGTCCCAGAGGCGCAGCTGATGAAATAAAAAGAGTTTCCATTTTCGGAAGCTCTTTTTATTTCATTTGTTAGCACGAGGAAGGGATCGAATAAAAGGGGGTCGGGGAAAAAGGTTTTCCCCGTTCGGGGTGACCTCGCCTGAGCGAGGATTAGAGGGCGGAAGCCCTATAAAACGGAGCTTCCGTATGGTACCATACGGAAGTGAGTAGTTCGATTCCCCTTCCTCCCCAGCATTAAAAAAAAATAAAGTATGGGGAAAAATAGCGAAGCAAAGAAATTTCAAAAAATTTCGATCGGAATTACGGTGTTTTCTGTATTAATAGCTGCCTACCTTTTGTATGTTTTTCCATGTGCTACGACTAGTCTTATAAATGGTCTTGACGGAGACGGTCCCGTGAGACCGCTGCCAGCATTATGTGCCGCGGTGTACACTGTGGGTCTATCTACTTTCTTTCTTGTTTCATTGATAGTGACTATTCCTCTATCTGTGATCACTGGTGTGATGTCTTTCATATACGGGAATAGATCGTGGCGTTTGGGCCTATTAGTTATTCTAAACTTTCTTATTACACTGTCATTTGTGTATATGTTTTTAGCTGGCGGATAAATCTATACAAGAAATGATTAATTATGATGACTCTCTTTAGGAACCGTTTTCTTTTTGTCAAAAATGCAAATTCTAGGATATACTTTACTCGTTTCTGAACCAAATAGGTTCCAACTTCGTCCTCCAAAGGCGGATACATCCCAGAGACGCAGCTGATAAATCAAAAGGGTATCCATTTCGGATACCCTTTTGATTTATTCTTTATATAGAGAGAAAAAAATCACTCCCCATGACCTTGTCCTACTTTTTCGGCGATTCCCCTTTCGAGATCTTCGCGATCGTATCGAGAAGCGATAACCACCGGAAAGAATGCCACGCCGGCACCCTCAAGCGCTCGTACGAGAAAATCATCCCTCCGTATCCTCTTCGCTTGATCATGAGAAGAATCATTCAGCTCGATCACCAGAAGCGGCTTCAGACTTTCCGGCTCACAGAGCAGAAAATCGACATATTTCGACTGTATCTTGTTTCTTGATACCGCATACCGGCCTCTATCACGCTCATCCGGAATTGACAGAATCGCAGAAAGACTCACCTGCGGACAAACGAGATACTTCTCTCCGACAACTTCCCTGAGTACGGTATAGAAAGATTTTTCTGCTTCGGTTAGGAGTGAGTCTTTTTTGAGATACGAGAAATCCTGTTTTTTCTTTTTCTCAAGGATGGAACCAATGACTTTCAACAAAACAAAAGCAACCAGGATCAGACCAAGCCACAACCAAGAATTTGAGAGAATCATAAATGGATACAAAAAAAGGTCCCCCGTCAGCGGCTACTCTTGCGAGTAACCCAACACCCTTTCGGGTGCAGACTACAAACAAGTGCCGATCAGGAGACCGTCTCTATGTTTGTAGATTTCAGACCATGCCAAGCCAAAAAGGCTTAGTTTAGGTCATATTTAAATTGTTGCCTTAAATTATAGCAAAAAACAGCCTGAACTGCTATAATGGCTTAATTTAGAGGCTGTTTCAAAAAATCTAATTACCTAATTTCCTCACATATGCGACTCGGAGAAATCAAGCAAAAAATAGATCGGGTAGTTTCAGACGGTCATATCATTGTCATAAAAAACTTGCCTCTTTATGGTGAACAAGCACAAAGCGTTACTAATTACGGCGATCTCATAGATGCCCTCGAAACGCTCTCTACTTTTGAATGGAACGATGTAACTGCATCAGAGCTAGAGCTATTAATAAATAAATATCCAAAAACAGTTACCGCCATTCTTTCTTTGGAAGATTTCAATGCATTGAGTGCTTATATCGGGCGTATCAATACAAAGCTACCTTTGTATTACTCAATACTGGACACCATGGTCGAGGAACAAGACGAAAAAATTATAAATATAAAACTGCCAGAAAAAATTAAATCCTTAGATGATCTAAGCGAATTCAACAAACGAATCTCTACCTTATTTAAAAGTTTTCAGATTGAGGGCGGATTTGAATTCCGTGATTTTGATAAGGGTACGAGTTGGTACGAAATTTGGATAAATGGAACTGCCTTCTATGCATATTTCATTGCATGTTTAAAAGTCGCACAAGAGTACTATAAAGCTGAAACTGAATTTTTTAAATCAAAAAAAGCAGGGGTAGATTTTGAAGCGGCAAAAGCCTCATCAGGTGATGATTTCACCAAAGAAACATATAAGAAGAACTGGCTTGAAGCATTTATTAAGACAGAGGTGAGTCGACTTGTTGAAGAAGAAATTAAAGCACTCAACGGATCCACTTCTCAAGAAATGCAAACTAGATTAGTCATAGCCACAACCAACCTTGTTCACGAACTTGGTGAGGGGACTGAATTTCATCTCTCGCTCAATCCACCGCAATATGCCGAGGAGCAGGCTGGTCAGCTCATTATTGACTACAAGAAAATCAGAGAAATTAAATCTCTAGACGAATCGAAACAAGGTCGAATTGAAGCTCCTTCTAGGAAATAAGATGTTAGCATTAAGAATTAGAATTGAGACATAAATAAGTTCCAACTTCGTCACAGAGCCTCAACTGACATTTTTATGGCAAAAGAATTTATTGATTTTGACTCTAATCTAATTTCTCATTTGGAAGTACTGAGAAATCAATTTGTGGAATCTAAAAATTATTTCGGCGCATTATGTCTGATTCAACTCCTTTTAGAAGTTGATTTAAAATTTACTATAGGTATTCTATTACCACCTGATGAAAGATTTGATGCGAAAGGAAAATATTGGAATTCAAATGAATCATCTATTTACCTTAGCCAACTTACGGATTATTATGAGCTACTAGATGGTAACTCAACATTAATAAAAAATTTAAGAGAATTTAATACTTTGAGAAACAATATTATTCATAATGCTATTAAAAAATTTAATAGCCCACAAGCACTGGAAAGGGAGTTAGAAAAAGTAGTAAATATTGGTCAGAATTTACATAATATATTTTATACAAACCTTCCTATACTCA
>JAUPWI010000032.1 GCA_030916545.1 Patescibacteria group bacterium
ATCTTGGGATCTAGAGCGTCTGGCACGAATCGGATTCCCGAAAAAGCGATTTCAAACGAGTCTACCGCCTCACACAGCCGGCGGACTTTCTCGCAGATTTCCGGCACCATCGATTCGGGGATGAAACCGAGAAAAAACAGGGTCACGTGCAGATTCTCCTTCACGGTCTTGAGAAAGACCTCCTCCGGCCACGAAGACATCTCTCGCGTCAATCTGGACGCCAGGGCGGAAGAGAGCGGAATTCCGACAAACAGTCTTCTCTGAAGCATATAGGTAGATGAATCGTAGCTTGAAAAAGCCAAAACGGCAAGTCGCGAGCGGGAGCGGCCCTCCGAAAAACATACAGGGAGGAGGAAACTTGGTACAATGGAAGATGAAATCCTGAAAAGCGCGTTATGCCTGATACTGATTTTTATCGCGTCGAAGTGGCCCCGCTCTCGATACTTCCGCTCAAGCGCTCTCCTCTTTTTTCCTATTTCTCCCGAGTCGAAATCCCGATCGGAGCCGTGGTTTCCATCTCCTTCGGCAAGCAGGAATTACGCGGAATCGTGTGCGCGTGCGGCCGATCGAAGACTCGACCCGCTTCGTGGATCAAGGAAGTCTCCTCTGTCCTGATACGTGACGGACTGACTGAAGAACAGATCCAGCTTGCCCGGATGATAAGCGCCGAGTATTTCACGCCGCTCGGCAAGACCCTGATCCACTTCCTGCCTGATGGGGCCAAACCGTCCCGAACCAGCCTGACGGAGACCGTTCATCACGATACGAGCCGCTCCTGCATCCCCTACTCATCGACCCAACTCAAAAAGACAATCGTCCCGCTCCTCAAACACGATCGCTCTGTATTGACCCTGCATCCGCAAGATCGCGCAGCGGCGATCGCCATCCTCGCGGAAGAATATCGGAAGAAAACACGATTGAAGCGAGCTACTCTCGTTCTCGTTCCCGAAATACTCGGAGCGGAGCTGCTTTCATCCGATCTTGCCGGTTTCGGTATCGAAAACACCCTTCTCACCAGCGCTCTCACGCGGAAACATTTCTTGACGGCTTGGAAAGATGCGGGTGTTCCCGGGTCCGTCTTGGTCGGAACCCGTCAGGCGCTCTTCGCCCCCTTCGCGAATCTCGGCATGATCATCATGGTCGATGCCGACGATGATGCCTATAAACAATGGGACATGAGTCCGCGGTACGATACCCGAAGAGTCGTGCCGATGCTCACGCGGATCTTCCCCGATACCCGCGTCATCTCTCTCTCCGCTTTTCCCGATACGACCCAGACACATGACCGGATCGTCTCGCGACTCACCCATACCGACCTCGTCACGTCTCTCCCCCTGGCGCCACTTCATATCATCAATCTCCGTCTCGAGCGCTATCGAAAGAATTACTCCCCGCTTTCCGTCGAATCCCGGGAATACATCGGTCACGCGCTGGTGCGAAAGGAAAAGATACTCCTCATCGCGAACCAATCCGGATATTCGAAGATCACGGTCTGCGAGAGCTGCAAGAAGATCTTCCGGTGTCCGAAATGTCAGGCGATGCTCCATCCGGAAAAGTCAGGAATATTTTCCTGCGCGGCGTGTTCGTATGAGACCCCTTTATTCCCCGGTTGTTTCGAATGCGGACACCTCGGATTCAAGCAGATCGGTTTCGGAACGGAACGCATCGAGAGAGAAATGAAAAAGCTGTTTCCTGCCACCCGGATACGACGCATCGACAAGAATACGCTCGAAAAAAGATCGGATCGAGCCCGATTGATCGAAGACCACATCACCGATTCGGCGGATATCGTCATCGGCGTACCCTCTCTCTTAAACCTCCTCAGTGACGAAGCGATCCGAACCATCGTCTTCATCGATGCCGATTCGATGTTATCCTGGAGCGATTTCCGAACCGACGAGCGAGTCGCGCTCCGTGTGTTCCGCGCACGATTGCTGGCCGGACAAAACGGAAAAGTATTTCTTGAGACATTCCAACCGGAGAACATCTTCCTCCAAAAGCTCGCCACGGAACCGTATGAACGTATCGAGCAGACGCTTCGGGAAGACCGGGAAATTCTCGCGTATCCGCCCTTCTCCAGACTGATTTCCATCGAAATATCCCGAGATACACAGACACAAGCGAATAAGGCCGTAAAAAAGCTTGAAGAAAGCCTTCGAGGGTTGCCAAAAAGCGAAAAATGGCGTATTTTCATACAGCAAGCCTCCGAACGATATTTCAGGGGCAGATACACGGCCCATATCCTTCTCAGAATCCGGGATGACGTCCTGCCGCATCCCCTTACCGATTGGCTCTCCGCTCTCCCCAAGGACACTTTCGTCGATCGCGATCCTCTTTCGATACACCTATGAACAAACTCACTCTTGTCACCGGCGCCGATACCGACGTCCTGAACCGCAAGGCGCTCGCGGCAGTTTTACCCATTTCCAAAGAGACCCGTTCGCTCTTGGATGAAATGGTGGTCGTCATGCGGCAGGAGAAGGGTATCGGATTGGCCGCGCCACAGGTCGGTATTTCTCAAAGGATCTGCGTCATTGAAATCGATGGCGTCGTGAGCAAGTATGTGAACCCTGAAATCACCAGCCGATCACAAGAGAAGATATTTTTCGAAGAAGGTTGCCTCAGCCTGCCGGGGCAATTCTTTCCCATCGAACGCCACGAGGAAATCACGGTCAAATACTGGAATGAAAAAGGTCTCCCGAAACGCATCCGGACCGGAGGACTTCTCGCGATAGTGCTCCAGCACGAGATAGACCATCTTGATGGTATACTGATATGCAGACGCCACCAAAAACAAAGAACTAAACAAGGGAAAATCTATGGAAGAATCGTCGAATAGCGAAGGCACCCCTGTCGCTATCCACATACAGGAAAAAGTCCCGAAAATACGCGTCGTGTTCATGGGAACACCGTCGTTCGCCGCGACCATACTCCAGAATCTCATCAATCACCACTACCAGATCGTCGGAGTCGTCACACAGCCTGACAAACCGACAGGACGGGCTAGGGAACTCCAGCCGAGCCACACGAAACAAGTCGCGCTCCATCACGATCTTCCGGTCCTGCAACCGAACAGATTCGATGAGGAAGCATATGAGACCCTGAAACTCTGGAAGCCTGACTTGATCATCGTGGCCGCGTACGGAAGAATCCTCCCCAAAAACGTACTCTTGCTCCCCGGATTCGGCTGCATCAATGTCCATGCGTCGTTGCTTCCGAAGTGGCGGGGCGCCTCTCCGATACACAACGTCCTGCTTTCCGGAGAAACCGAAACAGGCATCACCTTGATGCTAATGGATGAAGGCGTGGATACCGGGGATATCATCACTTCCGAAAGGACAGATATCGATGCGAACGAAACCCGACCGGAGCTCGAAGCGCGTTTGGCGACCATCGGAGCCGAACTTCTCTCCCACACCCTGGCCCCCTTCATCGAAAGGAAGATCATAGCACAGTCACAGAATTCCGAAGAGGCGACGCTCTGCCAACTCATCGATCGTGAGGACGGGCATATCTTCTGGAATGACGATTCCCAGGCCCTCTATGACCGGTATCGCGCGCTGACCCCCTGGCCCGGCATTTTCACATTCTGGAAGAAAAACGGGGTACTGCAACGGCTCAAGTTGCTTTCCATCGCACATATCAAGCAGGCTCCTCAGGTCCGGCGCGCCACTGGAGAAGTATTCGAAATCGGAGAATCCATCGGCGTGCAGACCGGAACAGGAATCCTGCTCCTTGAAGAGGTTCAACTCGAAGGAAAGGAGCGAGTCGATATACGGACATTCGTTCGCGGGTACCGTGACTTCATCGGAAGTATCCTTGAATAAGATCCCTCATGGAGCGTCATTCTTCGCAACGTTCACATCCACGAGAAAGCGCCGCCCTGTTCCTCGGGACGCTCGCTATCTTGTGTGTGGGCATCTTCATCTTCACGAAACCGTTCTTCAGAAACGCCTCATCGATATCTTCCAGCGATCTTCCTTCGGATCAGACCGAACCGGACCCGGTATTATCCGACACGAAAGAACTGCCCTTCATCCCGGTCAAAGATATCTGGCTCGCACTCGGACAGGGCAAAGATCTCCAATTCCTCGATATCCGGACGAAAGAAGCATTCCTGAAATCCCACATCCCCTACTCTGAACACGTCCCCGAAGAAAAGATCTCCACATATGTCACGAAACAGAAAGGCATCGCCATCGTCGTCTTTTCCCTCGATCAGGCCGAATTGCTTCAGAAAGTCCACGAGGCCTTCGCGCGACAAGGCATCACCCACTTTTTCGTGACTGGAGGCGTGACGGCCCTCGAAACGGAACACTACCCACTCATCTCTTTCGGTGATCCCGATTCGTTCATCGATCGCTCAAAAGTGACCTACTTCACGGCCGAGGAAGCAAGAAAATATGCCGCTGAAAATACCGGCTTCGTCTTCCTGGATGTGCGAAGCACGCAGGAATTCTCCTTCGCCCATGTCAAAGATGCCCTCAACATCCCGCTCGAAATGATCGAGGAAAAATCCGTATCCCTCGATCGATCGACGACCTATCTTGTCTATGGCAATACCATGCTCGACGCCTTCCAAGCGGCGGTTCGGCTCTCAGATCTGAATTTCGCCCTTGTACGGGCGATCTCCGACTCTCCACCAGACATCGAGAAGGCCGGAATCCCGATCGAAAAAGGAGCCAGCCGCTGAACCGATCTTGCGCGAACGAAAAATCCCGGAATCTGTTTCCGGGATTTTTTCACATGTCCTATTGAAAAACCGATGTCCTGTCTTCTTATTCGGTGGAGATGACCGCCAGAATATCCTTGCTTGCCACGAGCAGGTATTCTTCGGACCCGATCTTCACTTCCGTTCCACCATACCGATTGAAGATGACTTTCTGGTTGACCGCTACTTTGATCTTATCGCTCTCGCCGACAGCCATCACGCGTCCCTGTTGCGGACGCTCCTCCCGAGCCGTATCCGGCAAAAAAATTCCGGCTGACGTCTTCTGCTCGAGCTTCTCAGGCAGAATCAAGACATTTTCTCCGAGCGGTTTGATATTCGGTTTTTTCATACACCTCGTAGGTTATTCTGATTAGTAGCACTCTCTATTATAGAGTGCTAAGGTCCGGTCGTCAAGCGGAGACGCCGACAAAGACCGCCTTGATACGCCGGATACCCGCTGAAGATGCTTCCTCCTTTTGGATCTTGAAACGGCCGAACCGGGCGATATCCGCCATCGTTTTCACATGGGGCCCGCCGCACAATTCCTGAGAATATATAGATCCGTCCGGTCCTTCCACCCGGTAGACCGTCACTTTCTCCGGATACTTTTCCCAGAAACTCCCTTCGACACCGCCCGACCGGGCAGCTTCCTTATCCATGATCACAGACCTCACCGACGCCCCGGAATCGATCGCTGTATTGACGTACTCTTCTACCCGATCGAGTACCTCCTTCGACACCTTCTCCGGAAACGTGAAATCGAAACGGGTACGTTCATCGGTGATATTGGACCCGGCCTGATGGATATTCTCCCCCAGCTCATGACGCAATCCGGCAAGCATGAGATGCGTCGCCGTGTGGAAAGCTGTCACCTTTTCGCTGTGATCAGCAAGACCTCCCTTGAATTTCCCCGCGCTCGCCGTCCGTGACAAGTTCTGATGTTTCTCGAGTTCGTTCTGAAACGCCGCGATATCGACCGATTTCCCGGATTCCCTCGCCAATTCCTCGGTGATTTCGATTGGAAAACCATACGAGGAGAAGAGAATGAAGGCATCAGTACCGCCGATCGTCTTTCCGGAAAGCTTCTGAAATTCCTTCAATCCGACTTCCAGCGTTTTCCGGAACTTCGTTTCTTCCCGAGAAAGCTCGGCCTCGATCGACGATGCATTCACGGAAAGACTCGGGTAGGCCTCGGCATAGGTATCGATGAACGCCCGGCCTATCTGGGCGACGAAATCCTGTCCCATACCGAGCATATCGCCGAAGCGGACCGCCCGACGCAACAGGCGACGGACGAAATACCCCTGATCCTTGTTCGACGGGACGATACCGTCACCGATCAGAAAGACAGCTGCCCGAACGTGGTCAAGGACGACACGGTATGCATAGGTATCTTCCGGGTTTTCACCATACTGTTTTTCCGAAAGGCGGGCCAGTGTCTTCCGAGCGTTTTCGAAGAGCTCCGTCATGAACACATCCGGATTATCGAGACAGGCCGCCATGAGCCTCTCCAGACCGCCACCGAAATCGACATTCTTTTGCGTAAGCTCCTCGAAACCATCGGCCGTTTTCCGATACTGCATAAACACGTTGTTCCCGATTTCCATAAAACGGCCGCAATCGCAGTTCACATGGCAGAATGCTCCCGAGAACGGTGTCCCTGGAATACAATGTTCCCCGAGGTCCGGGCGAAAATCGAAGAACATTTCCGTATCGGGACCGCCCGGCTCACCGACCGGCATATTGGCGGGGGCGCCGACCCGGCTCCACCAGTTCTTCTTTTCATCGTAATAGAATATCCTTCCTCCCTGCATGCCATCCCGTTCCGGGAAATCGGTGATTTTCGCGTCGATACCCGCTAGAGCGAAATGCTTTTTCCAGAGCTCGGCAGATTCAGTATCCTGAGCGATATGGAGATCGTCATTTCCCCGGAAACAGGTGAAGTAAAGTCGGGACGGATCGATCTGCAATTCCTTCGTCAGAAATTCCCACATCCAGGCGATCTGCTCCGTCTTGAAATAATCCCCGAAAGACCAGTTCCCCAGCATCTCGAAAAAGGTCGTGTGACGATTGTCGCCGACTTCCTCGATGTCCTGGGTACGAAAAGATTTCTGGGAATCAGCGATCCGTTTCCCGAGAGGATGGACCTCCCCGAGAAAATACGGCAGCATGGGCTGCATTCCAGAACCGGTAAAAAGCGTCGTCGGATCGTTTTCCGGACGCAGGGGTGATGACGGAACGACGGCATGCCCGTGTTTCGCGAAAAAGTCGAGATAACGCTTTCGGAGATGATCGGACATAGGAAGAGGCTTGACAGGAATTACCAACCGAGCTTTTTCAGTATCTCATCATATTCCCAGTCCTTGAGACGCCAGTCAAAAATCTCCCTCAGGACCTTCACCGTATCTTCCGGGGAAGTCGAATAACCTACCTTGTCCTTGATCCGGCCACGATTATAATCCGAGAGATCGAGCTTGTCAGATCGGCTCCCGTTCATCTCTTCGAGCAGAGCGAGTACCTTGTCATCGGTTCCTGGCATAACGACAATATGATTACGAATGGATTATCAAGTCAGCGTACCGTATTGAGACGTTTCTTCTGAACTGTCAGATCGGCGACGATTCTCTGAAGGGCGGCTTCCTGCGACCGGAGCAGACTCGCATTGCGATCAATCTCCAACACGATCCGCTTCTTCTCATTCTCCAAAGAACGGTTTTCCGTCCGAAGCGTCAAAATCGACCGCTCCGCCTTTTTCATATCCGACGAAAGCAAGGTGATCTCCATCTCTATCTTCCGCTTCCGGGCGAGGACATCCGAGCTTCTTCCTGTATCGATGCGCATAGTATTCTATCAAAAATCAAACCGTGAATCAAGGGCCACGGAGGCCGGCGGATCGCCCTCCCACGCACTCTATCGCTCAGATATCACCTGTACCGAAACCCGTTTTTCATTCTTCGGGATATTGCGAAAGAGAAACTCCGGGGAAAAGTTCACCTCGATCTTCTTGATTTCGGCGTGCTTCTCCAGTATCGACTTAATACCCGCCTCGTCCGAACCGAGCAATTCAGCCTTCAGCCCCGCTGTCTCAATCACGGAAGAGAGCATGAGTATCGCGCGCGCATCGAAGGTCACCCTGTCCTCATCATACCGAGGAAGAACACCCGCGAAGGAGAGCGTCGCATCCGTGACCCGGAAAGAGACACCTTTTCTTTCGGGAAGATTCCGCTCCGCGAGCTTTTCCTTGAGAATCTTCTCGGAAACGACGAAGGCTCGTCCCGTAAAATTTCCTTCGATATCGAAGCGTTCCCCGAGCGACCCCGCCAGAGGCAATCCCCCCATCGCCCGATCATCGATTTCGATCGAGTCCGTCAGGAGGCGCTCTTCGGGCAGAAGCTCCTGTTGTACCGCCGCGATGAAATCCTGTTTCGATTGTTCTTTCAGTTTCTGGACCGCCGAATCGATGTCTTCTTTCGTAATGCTCGATAAACTTTCCTCGTTTCCCCCTCCACCCGAAAATCCCTTACTTGACCGGGCGCGAATCTTATCGTACTTGACCCCGCCCTTGAATCCGGTGATCGTAAAGTCGGCCGGAGCGATATTGTAGGCATCTCCCGGCGCATCGGCGATGACGACCGCTTCGACGACACCTGGCTGCCGCTTGCCATCGACGATCGTTACTCCCGGAACCGTGACCGATTCGACCAGACGGAATATTTTCCCATCCCCCGTTTCGAAACGGGTCGTCGCGATCAACGGTTGCGCGTCGCTCGAATACTCGTTGGTGATGACGAGCGTTCCTCGCGCTTTCTGATTTCCCGAGGACGCCCGACCGCTCGACTCCATTGTCACATTGCTCATATATTCCTTCTCTATCTTGCGGACCGGAACGGAATTATCGCTCGCATCACCGATCGGCACGATGGTCCGACCCTCGAATTTCACTTCGACTTCATGGGTGATCTCATGGGGTGTAATGACGACGGAAGCCTTCGGTAAGAAGAAATACACCGCCGCGCCGATACCGGAAAGCACGACGATGCCGCCCGCGAACACGGCAAAACCTCGCCAGGAGGATCCTGATTTTACCGGGACCGGTTTGGCATTCGAAGACATCGGAGGCAGGGCGATGGACGGAAAAGTCGGAGCTTTTGATTGAGGCTGAGCAGGAAGCGGGATGCCGTTCTGAGCAGAAATGACTGGCGGCAACGCATCGCTCGGCCCCCGCTGGAAAAAGCGTTCCAATCTCTGATTACGACCGGCAGAATCGGCGTCTTCGTATCGTTGCGGCGATTCAGTAGGTCGAGCATCCGATGGCCGACGAATTAAAACCGGAGCCGAGGCTTCAGGACGGATCAATGGTCGAGGGGCGGCCTTCTCCGGTGGTGCAGCCGGCGGTCTGACATCATTGCGAACCGAATTCAGGGAAGTCTGATACTGGGGTGACGCATCACGTATCCTGAGACGATGCTCATTCTGAAGAGAAACCGACTGCGATGACTGCGGACTCACCTGAGAAGGATACGATAGTGGTTTTGAAGGACTCGCCGAAGAAGCCGGCGGAGCGGCAAAGGTATCGGATCCGAGATGATTCGAGGGCGGCATGAACGAAACAACCCTTTCATCCTGTACCGGATTCGATAGATGCGATCCGGCACGCGGAAAGGATTGTTCGGGCGTTTCCCTCGGATTCATCGAGGCGACCGCTTCCGGGCGCAAAGCGTTCATTTCAGCGGCATATTCCTTGGTCGGAATACCGACGCGTTCCGCCAATTGCCGCCCATTCTCATCCTGTGAAATGATGACGATACGTTTCCCTTGCTTTTCGGCCTCGCGTTGAAACAGACGCAGGTTCACGGCGCTTTGCAGCACGAGCGATCGCTTTGGAAATACGAAACAGTTTTCGACCTCCGGCGATTTTCTGAGATACCCGATGACCGAGATGATCTCCTCATCAGAATCGATAAAGAATGTCTGTGCCATAGGGGAGAATTACTGATGATCGCCGATATGCTGCATGCTCCTTTGAAGGATCTGCGTCAACTCCTTCTCTTCGTCCAAAATTCCGATCAACGCCAGATGAGCGAGACCGATTGGCGTGATATCCTGAGGATTCACCAGCTCCCCGGTCGTATCGACGATACGGGCGATGTCCTTCGGTTGCAGATAACTCACCTGCGGCGGTCGTGAAAAAGGCAATGTCTTTGCCCACTCCGGAGACAAAAGGGATTCCCGGATACCCGGAAGAGCCGATCCTCCTCCGCACAGGAAGATACGTGATGGGAGCAGATCGGTCTCGGCGAATTCACTGAGTGACAACTCGACTCCTCCGAGCCAGATACGGCAATCATCGGAAAAAAGAGCGGCGATATTCGCCATATCTTCCGGATGGAGCTTGCCGTTCGCATAATCGATCTTCATCTGTTCCGCGGTTTCGAACGCCAAACCGAATTCCTGGGCAAGCCGCTTAGTGAACGCCCGCCCGCCGAGCGCGAACATCTTTGTCCCTTCCAAACCGCCATTACGCACGACGGCGATATCGGTAGTGCCACCTCCGATATCGATAAAGATAGCGCTGAAGTCGCTCATATCATTCACTTCGACTGATCGGGCAACCGCGTACGGTTCGGCGGCGATCGACAACAGATCGAGTCCGAGGGCCTTGGCTATCGTCTCAAGTGCGCCCAAATGTATCAAGGGAGCATAGGCGTTGAATATGCTCATGGACACCTCTTTCCCCTGGAAGTTGGTCGGATTCTGGACGTGGTACCCGTCGATACTGACACTCACCATCGCGGCATTGATCAGCTTGACCTCGATATTTCCTTGTCCGGTCTCCCAGGCCAACTGTTTCTTGATACGCTCGAAGGCCTTTTCCTGGACCTTCTTGATAATCATCTTGAGTTCGGAGGACCCGATCTCCAGATTCGTGTTGACCCGGCTATAATGCACCGTCGTCGTGGTTCCCCGTACCAATTCTCCCGCGATGCCGATAATGCTCTTACCGATCTTCTTGACCTGCGCGTGTCCAACAGCGATGTCGATGGCTTGCCGGGACGATTCGATGACGCCATTGATATCGGCGACTGCTCCACTCCGCATATTTCCGGGTTTTTGCGCCACCCTACCGACGCCGATGATCACGCCTCGACCCTCACCCTCTTCAATCCGCAACACCAAGGCCTTGACCACCTCAGTGCCTATATCAAGCGCGAGAACCGCCTGCGGGCCATTTCCCCACGAAAAAAGTTTCGTAATTTCCCTTTTTTGTTTTGAGGATATGCGGTAAGTATACCACGAATCCCCGGTCACGCATATCCTGTCCTGATCCTTCTACCCAAGCGTAGTCACGGTCACGCCTCCCGACAGACGCCTGAAGCTCTCTTCGGTCTGAAGTCCTGCCACGGCACCGTACCGGGTCACCACTCCACCGCTATTGAGTATCCCCATAACCAGTGAATCGCGGAGAGGAAGTCCACGGACCCGACCAGCGAGAAAACCCGAGGTGAAAGCATCGCCCGCTCCCGTACTGTCGACTACCGGTCCGAGCGTATGAATCGGAGCGAAGAGGAAATCGGATCCGTCCGTCGCCCACGCACCCCGCACACCGTCGGTAAGTCCTACCGAACTCGCTCCCTTCGCGAGAAGCGCCTCGAGCAGGAAGCGCTCGTCATCAAGCCGGCTCGAATCATCCTCTGATTCACGCATCAGGAGTTCGATGGCTTCGTCCTTATTGAGCACGACGGCATCGGCCCTGGCGATCAGCGACAGGAGGAGTTCGGGATCTTCCTTCAGATTGTGCTGTCCTGGATTCAGGGCGAGCCGGGTCGATGATCGATCGAGATGAGAAACCACTGTCGCGATATTCGTCTTCCAATCACCGTTCAACGCACTCATAAAGATCCACTCTGCGCGCGCGAGTTGCCTTTCATCGACGAGGAGACGCTCATTCGCATCCCGATTATGGAAGATGATCCGATCCCCAGATCTCGCCAGAACGACTACCGCCGAAAGATCTGTCTTGATGCCGGATTCGCGCTGAACCAGATGCGTCAGAACGGACTCCTTTGCAAGCTCATGGAGCACCCAATCACCGAGCCCGTCCTTCCCAATATGGGTATAGCAGGCCGAAACGATACCGAGCCGGGCAAGGCCGATCGATGTATTGGCGGCCACCCCGCCGATCGCCTCGTAACGATCCGGGACACGGAATTTCCCACCGACTTCGAAAGCCGCCTTCCGTTTCGACGTGATATCTTCCGGTGTCTCATACAGAACGTATTCATCGCTCGGGAAAAAGATATCCTGGGAACACGAACCGATGCAGATGACCTCGGGCGTTTTCGATGGGAAAAACATAAGAGTGGAATAATCGGGTGAAAGGAATCCTTTTCAGACCGGATGCGTTTCGGAGAAGATGCGGAGCAGGCGGTTATACTTCGCCAAACGCTCTCCGCGCGAAAGCGACCCGGTCTTGATGAAACGCGCGCCCGCTCCGACAGCGAGATCAGCGATGAAATCGTCGGCTGTTTCCCCCGATCGGTGGGAGACGACCGTATCGAGACCGTTGGCATGGGCGAATTTCATACAGGCCAGCGTTTCGGAGAGCGTCCCGATCTGATTCGGCTTGATAAGTACGCTATTGCAAGCGCGCGCTTCCAAGGCCTTTTCGACCCGCTTCTGATTCGTTACCAGGAGATCGTCCCCGATGATCAAGAGCCCCCTACCCCAACTCGCCTGGGTCACTGTCAGTTTCTCGCTCATCTCTCGCCAGCCATCCCAGTCCTCCTCATGCAATCCATCCTCCAAGGACACGATATGGTATTTCTCGATCCACTCCCGGTAGAGATTCGTCAATCGATCGCGGGAAAGATTCGCCTCTTCAGGCTGCATCTGATACAGGTCCTGTTCCGGAACATAGAAAGAATTCGCCGCGACGTCCAAACCGAGAAAAACCTGTTTCCCGGATTCGTATCCCGCCTCGCTGATAGCCTGATTGATTTTTTCCAACGCCTGGGCATGGCTTTCCAGTCGAGGCGCAAAACCGCCCTCATCCCCGACGCCCGTCGAAAAACGATCCGCCTCGAGAAGTTTCTTGAGTGTATGAAAGATCTCACTGCCTGCCCGCAGTTGCTCCGGATACGACCCGACTCCGCTCGGTACCAGTTTGAATTCCTGGACGGAAAGTCCGGAATCGCTGTGCTTGCCTCCGTTCAGGATATTGAACATCGGGATCGGAAATCGGTCAGGACGAAGGGGTTGTTCCAAAAGCTCGGAGATATATCGGTACAAAGGAATCTGCCGACTCAAAGCGGTGGCTCGGGCGGCAGCCAATGAAATACCGAGAATCGCGTTGGCACCGACACGCGACTTATTCTCCGTCCCATCACATTCCTTGAGAAGCGTATCGATTGGGAGCTGGGCAGCAGCATCTGTCCCTCTGACCGCATCGCGCAACTCTCCGTTCACGAATCCGACCGCCCCGAGCACCCCGAGACCGCCATAGCGTTTCGTATCCCCATCGCGGAGCTCATGTGCTTCAAAAGTGCCCGTCGAAGCGCCCGAAGGAACACCGGCAACCGCGACGGTCCCGTCTTCCAAGGTCAGCGTGACCTCGACGGTCGGGTTGCCGCGCGAATCAAGGATCTCACGTCCGAAAACATCTTTGATGATTGTCGTCATACTTCTCTACGATTGAACCGAATTAAGTTCCACGTCGTGGTGACGGCGATGGAAGCACCCCTTGCTTACTGTACCCGGGCATTTTTCAACGCCGTGATGCCTGGCAGCTCGACGCCGCTCATATACTCGAGCATGGCCCCGCCGCCGGAAGACACGAATCCGACCCGACTCATCGCGTTGGCCGCTTCAAGCACCGCCAGCGATTCTCCTCCACCGATGACTACCTCCGCTTCCGTGTCGAGGATAGCGTGCAGGATGGCATTCGTCCCGATATCGTAAGGCTTCTCTTCAAATTTTCCCAACGGCCCGTTCCAGACGATGGTCTTCGCCGTCTTGATGATCTTCGAAAAGTACGCGATGGTCTGCGCGCCGATATCGAAACGTTCAGGGGCATTGAAGTCGATTGGCAGAAGCACCTTCGAGGAGAATTCGATGTTCTGATCAATCGCTTCGTTGGCGATCATGCCTCCGACAAGAATACAATCGTAATTCGGCTCAAGCGCCTTGATGAGAGGTAGCTTGGTCTCAATCTTCGCTCCGCCGATGATCGCGATAGCCGGATGCTCGGGATTCAATCTGGTTTGGTCCAATTTTTCCATTTCCTCAAGCAAGCGATACCCTGCAAAAGACGGGAGAAATTTCGGGATGATCGTCACCGAGGCATGACTCCGATGGCACACGCTGAACGCCTCGTTGACGAAGACATCGAACGGTCGCGCCAGGTCTTTAGCCAGCTCGATATCTCCTTCCTCCTCTCCTTTCTTGAAGCGGACATTTTCAAGAAGGAGCAATTCTCCCGGCTGTTGGGCGGCGAGGGCCTTCATGACCACTTCCCCGGTACAATCAGGAACGAACGCGACCTTCTTCCCCGTAGCATTCGCGACGCTCGCTACCAGCCGCTCCGTCGAAGACGCTGCATCGTACACTCCTGCTTTCGGCCTACCGAAATGTGTCAGGAGAGCAATCCTTGATCCCTCCTGCTCACCCAAGAATCGGAGCGTTTCCTTGACGACATGGAAACGGAAGTGTTCATGGACGTTCTTGATATCGTCGAGTTCGACATTGTAATCCACCCGGACCAATATCTTCTTTCCCTTGAAATCTCCTTGGCGCAGCGTCTTCAGCATACGGATATTATGTTACCGGAAATTATGTGCCCCTTTGAAGTATAAATGATTTTTCACGAAGACGCCCATCTCTCAACGCGCGCCCATACCGAGAATCGCTATCAGGACTCCGAGAAGCGCCGTCACTGCGGTGAATATCCAGGCACGCATGACCACTTTCGGCTCAGGCCAACCCTTAGCCTCGAAATGATGATGAAGAGGCGCCGCCAAAAAAATCTTCCTGCCGAAAAAACGCTTGCTCGTCAACTGAATCGCCGCACTCATCGACTCGAGCCCATAGAGAGCGACGATGACGAATAGGGCGATGACCGAGTTCGTCAGCAAAGCGACGACACCGAGCGTCGTGCCGAGCGCGATCGCACCGGTATCCCCCATGAAGAATCGGGCTGGATAGATATTGAACCACAGGAAGGCCAGCAATGCTCCGGAAACTGCCGAGCAGAATGCCGCGAGGTCGGCCTTGTTATGCGCGAAGGCG
>JAUPWI010000033.1 GCA_030916545.1 Patescibacteria group bacterium
AATGCCGGTATTAGCGGCGAGACTACCGCTGGTCTTTTAGAGAGAGCGGAATTTATCTCTCAGCAGAAGCCGGATCTATTGCTTATCAGTACCGGAGGGAATGATTTTTTCCGTAACCTTCCTATAGAAAGTACCCGGGAAAATATAGAGAGATCTATCGAAATATTCAAGCAGACAATAAAAGCCGAAAATATTTATCTCTTGAAAATAGAAGCCACTGCGAATTTGGGCTTGAAGTATCGTGGTGAATTCAATGCAATTTATAAGGAGATAGCCGACAAACAAAAAATCAATTTGTTGCCGTTTGTGGTGAGCGAAGTATTTCTGGACTCTCGTAAAATGTTGCCTGATGCGATACATCCCAATAGGGACGGGTATGAGTTTATTGTCGATACATATATCTTTCCGGAGATGAGTAAAAAAATAAGCCGATAGGGAAGACCGAAGTCAGTCGCGGTCTGATTAAAAGAGTTGCCTTATTATGAACCAAAATACGTCTATGAAACAAGGAATTATCCGGCTCGTTGAATCAAAAGGATTCGAATGGAGTATCGTTGCGGTTATCGTTGTTAACGCGATAACACTCGGGCTTGAGATAACACCGGGCGCGGATTCTCTGCTGCCACTTCTCTCGGTAATTGATAAAATGGCTTTTACTGTCTTCGTGGCGGAACTCGGGCTCAAGCTGTACGCGTATAGAAGGGCGTATTTTAGAGAAGGGTGGAATATTTTTGACTTCACCATTGTGGTGTTGACGGCTCTACCGTATCTCGACATAGTCGGTCTGGGTAATCTCACCATACTGCGTGCCCTTCGTATCTTGCGTGCCCTCCGACTCATAACGGTTGTGCCAGCATTTCGTCAGGTCATTGGCACGCTTGGGCGCTCTTTCTCGGGAGTGGGTGCCGTAGGAGCTGTGCTTTTTGTAGCGATGTATGTGTCGAGCGTACTTGCCGCAAAGCTGTTTGGAGGGGTTGCGCCCGAGAATTTTGGCACCCTTGCCGCTTCGTTGCTTTCGATGTTTACTGTCATGACCATGGAAGGGTGGAGGGAGATTGTGGATCCGATCGCTGCGCAGATGCCTTTCGTATATCCATTTTTCATCCTCTACATTCTCGGTTGCGCCTTCGTACTCTTCAATCTGCTTATCACCGTGCTGGTATCGGCTTCAGAAAAACAGCAACAAGAAGAGCGTCTTCATGATGAAGCCGAAACGAGAGCAATCGAAGCCAAGATAGATGAACTCCAAAACACGCTGAATAACTATCTGTCGAAGAAGGGCTGAGGAAGCGGCAGCAGCGTGCCAATACGTAACCGGCTCGACGCATCTGTATTCAAGCTACGGCCGGGAAAATATTCGGCAACAAAAAAGAAAGGTTCAAAGCCCGACCACCTTTGACTCGTCTTTGAAAAGTATCCGGAGGCATTGTGGTTTTTGGCATGGATGGAATGGGGGAGCCGGGCCTTTCGGAGAGGAGTTTTCTGAAAGGGTGCGGGGTGTTACTATGAGGAATATGCAAAAAAGACCATCAGAATCGCTTCTCGGCGCTATTAAAGTATCGGTAGATGTGAGTGTATTGTCGCACGATCAACTTGGGGAGCTCTGTCAGGAGTTGCGACATTTTCTGATTGATACGGTCTCACGAGTGGGAGGACACTTCGGTTCGAATCTCGGCGTTGTTGAACTGACGGTCGCATTGCATCATGTGTATGATGCGAAAAAAGATAGGATCATTTGGGATGTCGGTCATCAGGCGTACGCGCATAAGGTGTTGACTGGGAGAGGAGGACAGTTGCACACGATCCGGAAGAAGGGTGGACTCGCACCGTTTCCCAAGAGACACGAAAGCGAAAGTGATGCGTTTGGTGTGGGGCATGCGTCGACTTCCATCAGTGCCGGAGTTGGGATGACTCTGGCGCATCGGGATAAGGTCGGAGCACCACATGTGATCGCGATTATCGGAGACGGATCGCTGACCGGTGGTATGGCATTTGAAGCGTTGAATCATGCGGGTGATGTGGAAGCGGATATGCTCGTCATCGTCAATGACAACAAGATGTCCATTTCCCCGAATGTGGGCGCGATGACTCGCTATTTGACTCGTCTGATTTCATCATCTGAATATTTGCATGCTCGGGAGACAGGGGGAAAACTTTTGGAAAGCATTCCGGCGCTCAAAGAAGTGGCCAGGCGCGTTGAGAAGCACGCCAAGGGAATGGTGACGCCAAGTACTATTTTTGAAGAAATGGGATTCCAGTATTTTGGTCCTGTGGATGGACACGATGTCTCCGCTCTTGTCGAACTTCTCAACAATTTGAAAAAGATAAAGGGTCCGCGGCTTCTGCATGTGGTGACAAAGAAAGGGAAAGGGTGTGTCCATGCTGAAAACGATCCGTTGGCACTGCATGCAGTCGCTTCGTTTGATAAGCTGACGGGGAAAAAGTGTGGAGAGAAGGAGATAGATAAGACGTTCACGTCATTTTTTTCCTCGTGGGTTGTTGCGAAAGCGAAAACGGATGAGCGTCTGCACGTCGTGACCCCGGCGATGCGGGAGGGTTCCGGTTTGGTGGAATTCAGTGCTTTGTATCCGACGCGATTTCATGATGTGGGAATCGCTGAACAGCATGCCGTGACTTTTGCGGCTGGTTTGGCGTGTGAGGGAAAGAAGCCAGTCGTCGCCATATATTCCACGTTTCTTCAGCGTGCGTATGATCAGTTGATTCATGATGTAGCGATACAGAATCTCGATGTACTGTTTGCCATCGATCGCGCCGGCATGGTCGGTCCTGACGGAGAAACACACGCTGGGTCTTTTGATCTTTCTTTTCTCCGGTGTATTCCGAATATGGTTATTCTGGCGCCGTCTGATGGAGATGAATGTGAGAGAATGCTCGATTTTGGTTTCGAGTATAGCGGACCTGTCGCCGTGCGCTATCCGAGGGCATGCGCGGTTACGGGAGAGGGTGCGAATGGGGACGAAAAGGCAATCGAAATGGGAAAGGCTCTCATGGTACGGAAAGGCACTCGGGTCGCAATACTTTCATTTGGAGCTCTCCTTGATCGGTGTCGTGACGTCGCGAATGCTCTCGACGCTACACTTGTCGATATGCGTTTCGTGAAACCGATTGACTATGCGATGGTGGAAGAGCTGGCAAAAACGCATGGGCAATTTATAACAGTCGAGGAAAATGTCGTGGCCGGTGGGGCGGGGAGCGCGGTAAATGAATACCTTTCCGCGAAGAACATTGCTGTCAGCGTGAAAAACATCGGACTCCCGGATCGCTTTCTCTCCCATGGAACGCGCGATGAGGTGCTAGCGAGCGCGTGTCTGGACGCCGACGGTATCGAGCGGCAGATACGCGAATTTCTCAAACAATGACTCCCCAGGCCGTCGCGTGGGGCAGACGTTCTCTTCTCGTCAGCGTGAGCTGATAGGTGCCGAATACCGCCGAGACGATGATGATCATGATCTTCGCGACGACCCAGTCTTCGGGAGAGAGGTTGAGCCGGACCCATTCGTTAATCAGGGCGAGAATGAGGAAGAAGATTCCCCAGCGCAGGCTGAGCGTGCTCCATCCCCGATCGGTAATGGCGAAGACGTTGCTGAAGATATATTTGAAGAGCGGTTTTCCTCGCCAGACTGAAACGAGGAGGGCTGAGCCGAAAATGCCGTCGAAGAGGGTGTCCCTCAGGATGAAGATGCCCGGGATGCTGATGAAGAGCGAGGTGCCGCCGAAGAGAAGTACCGAGCCGGAGGAGAGCAGGGCGAAGATCGGCGTATGTTTCTCGAGATGCCGGAGGACTATCAGGGATATGACTGTCGCTATCATCATGACGATCACCCCGGCCATAAAGTTCCCGCTGAGCTCGAAAGCCACCAGAAAGCCGAGAATGGGCCCGAATTCGCAGAGCGTATTGACGAACAATCTTTTGCTAATCATATGCGTACGATAGCATGTCGTGGTACTGTATTGAAACAGGGTGGCGTGCCATCCAGGTAATCTCTTCAGGCTGTCGAGTATGTGGATGAAATTGTCCGTGGGAGTCGCGTATATTGCTATGGTCGGCGTCAATTTTCTGGCCAACGGGCTGCCGATCAATGATCGTTCTACCGGAGCGATATCGGACGCGTATCCCAATCTTTTCGCGCCGGCCGGGGTGACGTTTTCCATCTGGGGACTTATATATCTCTTGTTGGCCGGGTATGTAGTGTATCAGTTCGGGAAAGGCAGTCGGGGGACGAAAGAAATATTCGATCGAATCAATCCTCTCTTTCTCGCTACTTCCCTTGCGAATATTTCATGGATCTTCGCCTGGCATTACGACTATATCGGTTTGTCGGTGATCATCATGGCGGTATTGCTCGCGCTTCTCGTGAGAATCGCCGATATCCTTCGTGCGGAGCGGTTCACTCCCGCGAAAAAATTACTGATCCGGACTCCTTTCAGTGTGTACTTCGGTTGGATCACTGTCGCGGCGATCGCCAACGTGACGGTATTTCTGGTGAGCATCGGCTGGAACGGATTCGGCATAGCTGATTCCATCTGGACGAGTGTTATCCTGTTGGTCGGGGCACTGATTGGGGTCTTGCGGATGCGTAAGGATAGGAATATCGCTTATGGTCTGGTGCTCGTCTGGGCATATCTCGGAATATTGCTCAAGCATGTTTCAGCGGAGGGTTTCGATGGGCGCTACCCGAGCATCATCGCCACCGTTCTCGTCTGTCTCGTATCGTTCATCGTTTTTCTTTGGAAAATTTTTTATCAGAATAAGTAAAGAAAGAGTATGTTTATTAAACTCTACGCGATCGCCCTCCCGGTTTTCTTCGCTATCGATATGGTCTGGCTCGGGCTCGTGGCGAAGGATTTCTACCGGGGCCAGATCGGTTCGTTGATGAAGAGTGATATCAATTGGACGGCCGCAATTATCTTCTATCTGCTTTTCATCGTCGGGCTCGTGGTATTTGTCATCACGCCGGCGGTCGAGAAAGGTTCATGGACATATGCACTCGTGTTCGGGGCGTTTTTCGGACTGATCACCTACGCGACGTATGATCTCACGAATCTCGCCACGCTCAAGGATTGGCCGATCCTGGTGACGCTGGTGGATCTGGCGTGGGGCGCGGTGCTCGCGGCCTCGGTATCGGTCGTCACCTATCTTATCGCCGGCAAGATCGGAGTATGAATGACTATCTGATACTCGCTCTCATACTGTTCGTGTACATGAGCCTCTGGTTCATCGTCTCCCTTCTCAAGAGGAGGAATGATGTGGCTGATGTGGCATGGGGCTTGGGGTTCGTGCTTCTCGCGTGGAGCGCGTTCGTGCTTTCGGACGGGCCGGGCGTGCGTGGGTTGCTCGTCAATGTCTTGGTCAGTATCTGGGGCGTGCGTCTGGCGTGGCATATCCATTCGCGGAACAGGGGTCGGATGGAAGACTATCGTTATCTCGCGTGGCGCACGGAGTGGGGGAAATGGTTTTACGTCCGTTCGTACGCACAGGTATATCTGTTGCAGGGATTCTTGCTTTTTCTTGTCGTCTCGCCGGTGCTCCTGATTAATGGGAGTGTGGCGATGGGGCTCGGTATGCTCGATGCGCTCGGCATGGCTGTCTGGCTTGTCGGTTTTTCATTCGAGGCGGTGGGTGATGCGCAACTCGCTCGGTTCATCAAGGACCCCACAAACAAGGGTAAGCTGATGCAGGGTGGACTGTGGGCATACACTCGTCATCCGAATTATTTCGGCGAAGTGGCACAGTGGTGGGGACTGTGGCTGGTCGCGCTTTCCGTGCCGGGTGGCTGGCTTGGTATCATCGGTCCGGTGACGATCACTTTTCTCATCCTGAAAGTTTCCGGCGTTCCGATGCTTGAGCGGAAGATGCGGGAGCATCCGGAATTCGCAGCATATGAGCGGAGGGTGAGCATGTTTATCCCTCTACCCCCACGCAACATTTCTGAAACGTGAAAATTCATGGAGATGTGCATATATCGTTGGGCACCTCCCGCTTGTTTTTGGGTGGAAAAAATGGGATAGTTGACCTTGGAGTTTCATGGTTAAGTGTTTGAGCGCGCGAAGAGAAGCCTTTTTGAGGGATATGATTGATGTATGCAACCACCGATTGCCAAAAAAATTCTTCACGTGACCGAGATTCATGGCTATCGAGAAATCGATGAGTATGCCTGGTTGGCCGACCGGACAAAAACCAATCAGGCGGTGCTCGATTATTTGATTAGTGAGAATCTCTATACCGATGAAGCAACACGAGAGAGTGCCGGACTGCAGGAAAACTTGTATCAGGAAATGCGTTCGAGAATTCAAGAGGAAGATAAGGGCGTCCCCTATCGTGCTGGGGATTTTTTCTATTACACACGTACGGAAACTAACAAACAGTATGCAATATATTGTCGGAAACATAGAAGCACCGAATCGACTGAGGAGGTTGTGCTTGATCTCAATGAACTCGCTTTGGGACATCAGTTTTTTGATCTTGGCACGTATGAAGTAAGTGATGATGGTTGCTGGCTTGCGTATACGACCGATGTATTGGGATTCCGTCAGTACGGTTTACATATTAAGGATTTACGGACTGGGGAGACACGCTCATCAGTAGCTGAGCGAGTCACTTCCGTTGTGTGGGCGGCTGATAGCGAAACACTTTTTTTCACCGAGGAAGATGAATTAACGAAGCGCTCAGATCGTTTTTTCCGCATGCGGCGTGATGGTGGTTCCCGCGAACTTCTCTTTGAAGAGCGAGACGATCGTTACGATATATACTGCGAGAGAACGCGCAGCTTGTCATATATTTTTTTGATTTCACAAAGCTCGACTACGACGGAAACGTGGTATATCGAAGCGACCCATCCTGAAGACGTGTTGCATTCGGTGTATGTTCGAGAGGAAGGACGGAAATATTTTTGCGATCATTCCGGTGACCATTTCCTCATTCGTATCAATGACACCGGTAAAAATTTTCGTCTTATATCAACCCCAGTTTGCAATGTCGGCCTGGCAGAAAAGGAAGAAATTGTTGCTCACCGTGAGGAGACGATGATGGAAGATGTTCTCTGTTTCGAACGTCATTTTGTTGTTGTCCGACGCCAGAACGGTCTGACCGAATTGACGATTTTTGACTCATCGCGGAATCAGCGGACCATTTTGTTTCCGGAATCAGCGTATGAAGTTTCCTTGATAGATAACTGGTTTTTCGAAGCCAAATTCGTTCGTTTGAGGTATGAATCGCTTGTGACACCACCGTCCATCTTTGATTATGATATGGAAACAGGCGAACGTGTTTTGAAAAAGCAAAGAGTGGTTCTCGGGTACGACCAGAGTCAGTACTTTTCGGAGCGAATTTTCGTTGAGGCATCGGATGGTGCGCGAGTTCCGATTTCGCTGGTCTCAAAAAAAGGATATGCGTCAGACATTCCCCGGCCGATGTTGCTTGATGGGTATGGGTCATACGGTCTTTCTAATGGAGTCTTTTTTTCTTCAGATCGACTCAGTCTCTTGGACCGAGGAGTGATTTTCGGAATTGCGCATATTCGCGGTGGTGGTGAGATGGGTGAGGCATGGCATGAACAGGGGAAAATGATGCATAAAAAGAATACGTTCACGGATTTTATTTCGTGTGCCCTCTATCTGGTACAGGAAGGGTATACGACCACTGATCAGATGGCTATTACCGGAATGAGTGCTGGCGGATTACTTATGGGTGCAGTAGCCAATATGCGTCCTGATATCTGTCGAGCGATAGTCTCCAAGGTACCTTTCGTCGATGTCATAAACACGATGCTTGATGCGACGCTTCCGTTGACGACGGGCGAATATCTCGAATGGGGAAATCCGCATGAGCGCGAGGCATACGAATATATGCAGAGCTATTCTCCTTACGATAACATCGCGGCGAAGCAGTATCCGGCTATGCTCATTCTTACTTCATTGCACGATAGCCAGGTGATGTATTGGGAGCCGGTTAAATATGTCGCGAAGTTACGCGCTCTGAAGACGGATAACCGTCCTTTGCTTCTTCGGACCAAGCTCGAGCCGGCGGGCCATGGAGGGGCTTCGGGACGATTTGATCAGTTGCGGGATACGGCCTTCGAGTATGCTTTTATTCTCACACAAGTCGATCAAAGACACTGATACGAAGCGAATGATATTTTTTTTCGAGGTTAGTCTATTTGGAATGACTCGTAGTTATTCGTGGTAAAATAAATATTAGTTTAATGGGATGGTATTTTAACGTACGTGAATCGTTTTTTTGCGATAGAAAAAAACTTCCGTCGGGGACTGAAGAAAACGGAACGGCAGGCGGTCCACTTCGGAAAAGGGATGCTCAATTACAAGCGGTACAACCGCTTTTTGCGCGTGCTGGGACCCGGATTGGTGACGGGCGCGGCTGACGATGATCCATCGGTTATCGCGACGTATTCCCAGGCGGGTGCGGAGCACTGTCTCGGGCTCCTGTGGGTTTTCCCGTTCATGTATCCGATCCTGCTCGCGGTCCAGGAAAGCTGTTCCCGTATCGGTGCGATCACTGGCATGGGTCTCGCTGCGGTCATCAAGGAGCACTATAGCCGGAAGCTGCTTTATCTGTCGGTCGGACTGGTCGTCGTGGCCAACACGCTTAATATCGGTGCCGATCTGGGAGCCATGGCTGCGGCTGCTCAGCTCTTTGTCGATATTCCGTTTGCGATTCTGGCGGTTTTTTTCGCGCTTCTGATTATCCTGCTTGTCGTATTCGTGAGTTACAAGACCTATGCCAAGATCCTCAAGTGGTTGGCGCTGACGCTCTTTGTATATCCGGTCACGGTATTCATGGTCGGGCAGGATTGGGGGGAAATACTGCGGGCGACATTTTCGTTTCGTCCAGCAATCACGCCCGAGACGATGTACATCCTGGTCGGTATCATCGGAACGACCATCTCACCTTACCTGTTCTTCTGGGATACTTCCGAAGTCGTAGAGGAGGAAATCGCCAAGCACAACAAATCGAAGATCGGAGAGGAGCCGAAGCCGACTAGGCGCTTCCTTCGCAACTTGAGAGTGGACAATTTCGTCGGTATGACGCTTGCGAGCGTGACAGCTTGGTTCATTGTTATCGCATGTGCTTCGACGCTTTTCAAGAATGGGATTTTGGAGATCGATTCGGCCGCCGATGCGGCGCGGGCTCTCGAACCCTTGGTTCAGAGTTTTCCGAATTCAGGATTCATCGCCAAGTTGATATTCTCCGTAGGAATCATTGGACTGGGTCTTCTGGCGGTTCCGGTGCTTGCCGGGTCGTCGTCCTACGCGATCAGCGAGGCGCTCGGGTGGAGGGAAGGTCTGTATCGGAAATTCCATCGGGCACGCGGTTTCTATATCATCATCATTCTGGCAACCTTCGTCGGACTGGGGATGAATTTCATCGGACTTGACCCAATCAAGGCGCTGGTCTTCGCCGCCGTCTTCAATAGTATCGCCGCGGTTCCGCTCCTGTTCATTCTGGCCAGGATCGGTAACGACGAAAATATCATGGGGGAGTACCGAAACGGTCCTTTGTCGAATTTTTTTGTGAAGCTGGCGGGGGGCGTCATGGCTCTCGCGGTGTCGGTGCTTTTGTTCCTGACGGTAATCTAGAGTCTACGCGGTATCGGGCTGCAGATGATTGCCAAGAGAGCGTGAAACGTGGTATGGGAGAAGAGGAGTTCTTGGACAATCGAGGAGACAATCATGAAGATGTTGAATGGGCTCGTTTCGGGTATGACCGAAAGAGAGGCGCTTGCCCGTGTGTTCGGGAAGCATATGGATTCGTTGTCTCCCCTCGTCGGGATTCCTTGCGGGTATGGAGCGCAAGACCTGAAGCTGATGTTCGCTATCTGGCTCGACGGTCTGACGGAGTTGCTGGAAGGAAGTCATTCCATGCCTCAGGTGGTATGCGATGATTGGCAGAGAAAGTATCTGGCCCGTTGGAAGCAGGAAAGAGTATCATCTCGGAGGGAGAATCAGCGTGTCTGGTCCGCGATCAAGACCTTGTCCGATGAGGCTAAATGGATGCTCGGGTGGAGCAGGATGTTTCTTGAAGCGTTTTACGTGGAGCGCCTTCGTACCGTGTATCCTTCCGCGGCAGAAATCATCGCGCCGTGTCTCGTGGAATTGGCACTTCTTGCTGTCGTCGATCTTCTTCTTGCGCAACGTGCGGTATTCTTCTGCGCGTATGTTGAGCCGGAATTTCAAGCGAGTAGGAAGGCCTGGAAACAGGCGGAGCGGCGAGCGCGAAGGGCATGGGGGATGTCCCGCCATGATAGGCAGGTGAGCGTGCACTGAGGTAATTTTCTGCGCGGGGGGGCGTCCTGCGGACTCTTGACAGATTTTGCTAGGCGTGGTATCTTCTGAATTCAAGTTCTTTACTTAGGGAAGGGAAAAATATGGAGGCAGCATCGTCTTTTGAAACAGGTGCTGCTTTCGCAGCGTTTTGTGTCAACTTCCGGTCTTTGCTGGAAAAATATGGACTTTGTCTCGAGGCGTCGGACTCGGATGCTCGGCCCAATTCGGACTGGATGTACCAAAACATGTTTGCTTTCTATGGAAGCGCCATGGAGACCTACTTTGAAAACCTGAAGTATCGTGGCCTCAATTTGTCTCCCGAAACGCGTGAGCGGTGGCAGAACGGAGTCATGACCGCCGAACTTGGCGATCAGGATCGGCCCGGGGTTCTTCCGGAAGGCTGTCGGGCGTTTCTTGATTACGCGGGGAGGAGTTTTTTCCCCATCTTTTTCGGGAACGCTTTCGCAATCGGCAAGACTCAGATGTCAACGGACCGGACTTTGGCACTGGTATTGACGGAATTGGCTCTCAAATCCCTTGCTGCCCTTTTCGCTCGGGAAGTAGCAGCGTTCCTTCCGGTATCTTCCGATATGCAGCAGCATGTCGTTTTGCACTGAAGATACGTGTGCTGTTTTTTTTGGCACTGGCTGGTAGTATCGGCCGGTGCCTCTTTTTTTGTCCGATTTCCGAAGCGTTCCGGGGTTGACTGAAATCGGGAAAATCGGTATACTCATTTTGATAGAGAGCGGTGACGCCTCTTTTTTTGACCTTCACCTCCTTATTTTTTTGACGGGAAATATCTATGGAAATACGCAATATCGCCATCATCGCCCACGTCGACCACGGCAAGACCACTTTGACCGATGCTTTGATGCGCGAAACCGGCATGGTAGCCGAGGATGGAGGTTCGATGGATTCCAACGCACTCGAGCGGGAACGGGGTATCACCATCTATGCCAAGAACGGGTCCATTTTTTACAAGGATACCAAGATCAATATCGTCGATACTCCAGGACACGCTGATTTCGGATCGGAAGTGGAACGGGTGCTGCGCTCGATTGACGACGTCATCCTCGTGGTGGACGCCCAGGAAGGCCCGATGCCTCAGACACGCTTTGTCCTGAAGAAGTCCCTTGAGCTCGGTCTTCGTCCGATCGTCGTCCTGAACAAGATAGATAAGCCGGCGGCCCGTCCGGAGGAAGTATCGGAAATGGTGTATGAGCTTTTTCTCGATCTCGGGGCGACTGATGAGCAGCTTGATTTTCCGGTCGTGTATGCGGTTGGGCGGGATGGGGTGGCGATGCATCAGCTGGGTGACGAGCGGAAAAATCTTGAGCCACTGCTCGATACGATCTTGAAGAATGTTCCGCCGGCCTGCGATGCCGAGCGGAATGCCGAAGGAACATTTCTCGCACAGCCGTTCAATCTCGGATACGACAATTTCGTCGGTCGTCTGGCGGTCGCCCGTATGTACTCGGGCGTCCTCCGGGTCAATGATTCGATCTACGTCAAGAATGATATGGGCAAATGTGTCCAGGGGCGTGTGGCTAAACTGTTCTCTTTCCGCGGCATGGAGCGTGTCGAAGCGACACAGGTGGAGGCTGGGGATATCGTGATGATCGCCGGGTTGCCGACGGTTGAGATCGGAGACACACTGTCGGTTTCTCCCGACCAGGAGAATTTGCCGGCCATCGCCATCGATGAACCGACCATTTCTTTGAATTTCATCGTCAATGATTCGCCGTTCGCTGGTCGCGAGGGGAAGTTCGTGACGAACAAGCAGATTCGCGAGCGCCTTGAGAAGGAACTCGAGATCAATGTCGGACTGCGGATCGATTTCGGCGATGGGACGTACAAGGTATATGGTCGCGGGGAGTTACATGTCGCCATCCTGCTCGAGAACATGCGTCGCGAAGGTTTCGAGATGCAGGTTTCGCAACCGCAGGTCATCATCAAGGATATCGATGGGGTGAAATCCGAGCCGTTCGAGGAGGTGACGGTGGAATGTCCGATGAATGTGACGGGCGTAGTGATCGAGAAGATGGGGAAGCGCAAGGGCGTGATGACCGAAATCAAGGCCGGATCCGGAGGGTATCAGCGCCTGTTTTTCGAGGTGCCGACTCGCGGACTGCTCTGGTATCGTAGCGTTTTCACCATCGACACGAAGGGTGAGGGGACCATCTATTCTCGCGTCATTGGTTTTCGTCCGCATGTGGGTGAAATCCGGCGGCGTGATGTTGGATCGATGATCTCGATGGCGACCGGCAAGGCACTCGGATTTTCCTTGAACAATCTTCAGACGCGCGGCACGCTCTATATCGGGGCCGGTACCGAGGTATATGAAGGCATGGTGCTCGGAAATGCCATTAAGGGGATGGACATGTCGGTCAATCCGATCAAGGGGAAGCAGTTGACCAATATGCGCTCCTCGGGAACGGATGAGGCCATCCGCCTGACACCGCCCTGGGAGCTTTCCATCGAACGCGGTCTTGAAGTGATGAACGAAGATGAATACCTCGAAGTCACCCCGCTCTCGGTCCGCTTGCGCAAGCAGCTTCTTTCTGAGACCGAACGGGTCCGTTCGGGGCGGAAGAAATAAAGGGGGGAGAAAAAATATCGCAGTCTGGGAAATTACGAACCGCCACGACCTTCTGTCGGGCGGTTTTTCCGATTCATCCGGGCGGGGGAAGAGGCTTGTGGAGAAGGCTTCCGGTCTACCCGAATAATCCGAAACCATGTATACTGTCGGGGTAACCAGTGAAACTGAAAAAATATGGAAGAGAAGTGGGAGGATGTGGACGATGCGGTTGAATCGAAGTCGACCAGCAAGGATGCTTTGACGATAGCAGGAGCGATACTCCTCGGGTGTTTGATCATTTCGGGTACCTTGGCCTATGTCTCCGCTCGGGGAGTGAAGACCATCGGACAGGCCGGATCAGCGACCGCGGATCAGGCCGCCAAGCAGCCGGATGCGGTGAAGGTGGATCTGAATCAGATCAAAGCGCTTTTTACGGATAAGAATATCATGTTCGGTAAGAAGGACAGTAAGGTGTTGTTCGTGGAATTCAGCGACCCGAGCTGCCCGTTCTGCCACGTGGCTGCCGGGAAGAATCCGGAGCTGAACAAGCAGGCCGGCGCGCAGTTCACGATGGAGAAGGATGGCGGCACGTATTTGCCACCGGTTCCGGAAATGAAGAAGCTGGTCGATTCCGGAAAGGCGGCGTTCGTCTGGTTGTACGCGAACGGGCATGGCAACGGGGAGCTGGCTACCAAGGCTTTGTATTGCGCCAAGGAAAAAGGGAAGTTTTGGGAGGTGCATGATCTCCTGATGTCGGCTGCTGGGTATGATCTCGTGAACAATACGGTGAAGAATGATACTGCCAAGGCTGGTGAAATGGCCGATTTCCTGAAGAGCGCGACCAAGGCTGATGACATGAAGAAATGTCTTGAAAGCGGAAAATACGATGACCGTATCGCTGGTGATATGGCGATTGCGCAGCAGATCGGTTTCAAGGGGACGCCGAGCTTTTTCGTCAATACGACGAATTTCGCCGGAGCATACAGCTACAAGGATATGGCTTCAGCAGTGGAAGAGGCTCTGAAGAAATAGTCCGCCTTCCGGGTAGCCGGTATCGGTCAAAAAAAACGCCCCGACGGAATTGCGGGGCGGTTTTTTTATTTCTTTTTCCGTCGCTTATCGTGGAATGTCCGGTGTATCTCCTTGAGATGTTCATCGGTGACGTGAGTGTAGATCTGCGTCGTGGTGATGGAGGCATGTCCGAGCATCGCCTGGACGCTTCGGATATCCGCTCCGTTGGCAAGGAGATCGGTCGCGAAGGTATGTCGGAGCGTATGTGGATGGACATCCTTGATGATACCGGCCTTGGTGGCGGAATACTTGACGATGCGCTCGATGCTGCGGGGTGTCAGGCGGAGACTTTCTCGACCGCCGTCGCCAGGCTTTTGTGTGGATGAGAGAGCGATGAACAGGGCCGGGTCGGTGTCCGTCCGTTTGCTCAAATACCGTTCCAGTGCTCCTTTGGCGGAAGGAGAAATGAAGACGATGCGGAGTTTGTCTCCTTTGCCACGGATGGAAAATTCCTCTTTGGTGAGATCAATGTGTTGACGATCGAGATGGGTGAGTTCTGAGACCCGGAGTCCGGCGGAAAAGAGCAGTTCAAGTATCGCCCGATCGCGAAGTGAACGGAGCGTGGAGCCGGCCGTCGCCAGGATAAGGCGTTCTATTTCGTCTGGTTCCAGGAAGTCTACCTGACGTATCGGCGTACGACCGACCTCGATCTTTTCCGGAGGGAGTGTCTCTATATCCTGTTTGGTGAGGAATCGGAGAAAGGAACGCAGGACGACCGCGTGGTGGCTCTGAGTGTTTTTTTTCAGGGTATTTCCCAGTCGGGTCTCCCTTCGGTTCAAGGCGAGCCGGTATTCATGGACGATATCGTACGTGATATCTTCCGGTCTTGTGAGTTGGGTCGTTCGGATGAACCGGTTCAGGCAATGGGCATAATTTTCCAGGGTCCGAGCGGAACGCCCGAGTTCGATTTCCAGGTGGTCCAGGAAGCGTTTTATTTGTTTTTCGAGTGGGGTAGAGGGCTTTCGGAAGAGCGCGTCCATAGGATTGGGAAGAGAAAGGCGGATTTCGTCGGATTCAAAGCAGCAGCTGCTGTTCGCGTGAGGTATCTATATCAGACAGTATACCGCGGGAGAAGCGCTTCCTGAAGTCTGAGGGGTTATCCACAGACTAAATGCATTATTAAAGCCAAAAAACGGGAATATGTTCGGATTTTTGATTGACGCGAAACGGGAGCTGGGATAGAATCTGCTGTGTAATTCTTAGGGAAAAAGCCCCATGTCGCTTCCGATACCCGAGGGGGGTATCTGGCTGGCTCAGGCTGGTTCCAAGGAAAGGAAAACGAGTATTCGTTTCCCGACATTCTTCAGGAGGAAGACCGAAAATGATGAACCGGCGGACGGGTGTGACGCGGTTGATCATGAGCCGGCAAGTCTCGCGGACTTGCTGTCCCGTCTGCATACGAAAATCCATCATGGACAATCGAAAGCGTTGATCTGCATCAAGGAGGCATCCGGATACCGGGTAGTGCACTGGTTTCGGAATTACGCAGCGTTTTCAGTCGTCGCCTCGAGCGCGTTGCTCGTTTCCGCGACGAATTTCGCTCATGGGAAGGATGTCGATTCATTGCTGTTCGGATATGCCGATGGCGCGGAAACGGCGGATGCCAGCGGGGATATCCCTGTCCGCAGAGCCGCGCAGGTTGGAGCGAAAGAGAATCTGTCACTGGTGCCGTTGGCGGCGGTAAGTCTGAACGCGGATCCGGACCAGAAAGACGACGCGACGCTTTTCGATATGGATGGCGTTTCTCTTCAGAATCAGATCGTGCTCTCCTCGCAAGCCGGAGGTCACCTGGCAATGGCGAAGGATCCAGAGGAAGACGGCGGGGTGAAGATCTATACGGTAGCTTCGGGCGACACCGTGAGCGGTATTGCGGCCAAGTACGGTATCACCTCGAATACGATCCTGTGGGCGAACGATCTCGATAATCCGGATGAGATCAAGCCGGGGGATCAAATCTTCATCCTGCCGGTCGCCGGTCTTTCATACGTTGTCCAGTCGGGGGATACGATCGATTCGGTAGCGTCGAAGTATAAGGCGGACAGAGAAAAGATCATCGCATTCAACAGCCTTCCGGCCAATGGGGAGCTTGCGATCGGAGATTCCTTGATCATTCCTGATGGGCAGAAGGAGGTTGTCGCATCGGGTTCGCTGGCGACCTCGGGGAGTCTTTCCCGGAGGCAGTACGCGACGACTGGTGGCGGTACGGCGACGGATATCTCGGGATCCCGAGTACTTGATGGACGCGCGGGGACGGGGCATCGGTTCCCGTACGGGTGGTGTACCTGGTATGTCGCTCAGAAACGCTATGTTCCTTGGGGAGGGAATGCCGGTACCTGGCTCTACAACGCGAAGTCTCTCGGATATAAGACGGGGAGGAAGCCTCAGCCGGGAGCCATCATGGTGACAACCGAGAATCGGTACTATGGTCACGTCGCCCTGGTCGAGAAGGTGAATGGCGACACGATCACGGTGAGCGAGATGAACTATGTTCGATGGGGGAAAACGAGCCGGAGGACCCTCTCAGCCTCGAGCCGGGCGATCAAGGGTTTCATTTATTGATTCGACCGTATCTTCGATGATATATTCCTCTCTGTCCGCGAAAGAACGCGCGTGATTCGTCCGGGTCATCGCCGTTCTTTTTTTTTCATTTCCTTTGGGGTATACTGTGGAGGGAATCGTCTATGGGAAGAAACAAAAAGATATTCATATTTTTTGGGGCGGTGTTTTTTTTGTGCGCCGTTTTTTGGTTGGTGCCGGACATTGGTCTAGCCGCTGATTCGGGTGAGAATGAAGGTGGTTTTTTTGCTCCCGTGTCGAATGCTATTAAGGGGGCGATCGCCTGGGTTCTTTATAAGATTTTCACGGTGTTCGTCTGGCTGGCCGCGGCAGCGATCGCGCTGTTCAGCTTCGCGATCAATGCCGATTTGATTTCTGGGCCGACCGGACTCCTGAATCAGCCGGAAATCTACGAGCTCTGGAAATTCGTCCGTGATTTCTGCAATATCTTCTTCATCCTGATGCTCCTGATCGGGGCCTTCTCGATGGTGTTTCAGCTCTCGAGCTACAATGCCAAGAAGACGCTCCTTAGCATCATCCTTGCGGCGCTGTTCGTGAATTTCAGCTTTCCGCTTTCCCGGGTATTGATCGATGTCTCGAATGTCCCGACGTACTTCTTCGCCCAGCAGATAATGGGATCGAGCGGCGGCAGTTCGGTTTCCGAGGCGGTGAGTGCGTCCTTCGTGAGCGCGACGGGTATGGAGAAGCTCTTGTTGGGGGATAAGGGAGACGACGCGGAGGTATCGACCCTGATCGTGGCCATCGTTTTCATCTTCATGTTTGCCGTGGCACTGTGCATCCTCGCGGTATTGTTCGTGATCCGGGTGGTTTCATTGACCGTACTCGTGATTTTCTCGCCGGTCGGATTCATGAAATTCATGCCTGGTGTCAGCGGCTATGCCGATGAATGGTGGAAAAAATTGGTCGGAAACCTGATATTCGCGCCGGCCGCCATGCTGATGCTGCTTGTATCGGTCCGTTTCGCCAATGTTTTCCAAACGTACAACACGACGCTTACCGGTGAGGCATCCACGGTGTCGGGAGATCCGGGATTGACACAGATATTCAGCGTCATGATGAAATCCGCCATTCCCATCATTCTCATCATGATGACCATTTCCGTCGCTCTGAGTTCCAAGGTAGCCGGAGTGGGCATCGCCAAGAAAGTGAATGACAAGATGATGGGCTGGGGGAAGAAAGCCTCTCTTTTGGCAGCCGGGGGTCTTGCGGGAGCTGGAATGTACTTGGGTGGACGCAAGGCCAAGGGCGCCGCGCTTGGGTGGAAGGAAAGATATATCGATAAGACCTGGCTTTCCGCGAAGACAAGAGAATCACGACGGAAAGACAAGGAAGAGGAGTGGAAGGGATATGGTCGCGGCGGCGCGGATGGTCGGAAAGCCGCCCTGGAAACCATTCAGAATCGGAAGATCTTCGATGCGGTCAAGGATAATAAGGATCGGAATACCAGCAATTCTGAGTTGTTGAAAAACTTGAATGAGGGTGATCCGGTAAAGGCCGCCGCCGCCGCACTTTCCTTGTCCGAGAATAAGGCGATTTCTAATCCGGAGGACCTTCAGAAGGCGACGAAGGCCTTAGAGGTCTTTGGAAAGAATGCTCCGCGTGAGACGAGCAAGCTGCTTGAAAACGCCCGATCGGGAGCATTCAGAATGAAAGCCGGAGAAATCGGGGATCTGTTGAATAGCGAGACGTTCGCGCAGCGTGATGCGAACGGCCAGGCGATGAAGAACGCCGATGGGAGCTATGTCATCGATACGAGTTCGAATCTGTATCGGGATTTCTCCTCCAAGATGCGCAGTGAAGGCCAGATCAAGTCTTTTGCGGATTATCAAATCCAAGGAGAAATGGCCCGTGTGGCGGCGACCGGCGCGGCTCCGGACGAGGCGAAGATCCGGAAGGACATCTACAACGATACGATCGGCAAGCTTTCATCGATCGATCTGGCGAAGCAGGGCAGTATTCATGATGCCGTAGGGTCGGACAAGGAATTGGCG
Source organism: Patescibacteria group bacterium (assembly GCA_030916545.1). Lineage (GTDB taxonomy): Bacteria > Patescibacteriota > Minisyncoccia > Moranbacterales > UBA1568 > JAGOSP01. The sequence goes on from JAUPWI010000033.1 coordinate 18,520, forward strand.
AATTATATGAAAGAGTACGCCAAGAACAGGAAGAATTACGAGAAGACGATGGAGAGGATGTCAGCGGTCGATCAGGCCAAAGGGATTGACGCCGAGATTACGCCGACTGGGACAGCCGATTCCGCTGATGCGGATTCCGCTTCCGCGGCAGCCGCGCAGAGTCAGAGAGAGAAGCTCCGTGAGGTCGGACGACGGAATAATCGTCGAGCCTAATCTTTTTCGAACGTTATGCCAATCGAACTTCCGAATGAATTCTATCCCTTGCTGGCGGATTATGATCCGTCGGACCTTCAATCATATCGATCGGTATGGATGGCCTTTCGGGAACTTCCGGAGTTTTCTCGGAATCTTCTCACATCGGATGAGCTGCCGCTTGCCCTCAGGGATCTCTCCATAAAGTTCGACTTCGCTCAGTCGACGACGATGTTCGTTTCGGTGATGGTCAGGAAAATGATTTTTCGGGAGTGGGATGAAGAGCGGTCTCGGGCGGAATTGGTCGCCTGGTGCCAGGAGTTCGATCCGAAGAACGCCGCTCGCTCCACGGAAATATTTTCGGCAGTAAAGAGTGATATCCTGACGATCATTCCGCGGGAAGAAGGGAAACCGGCGGAAGCGGAAAAACGCGTGACGGTGCAGATGACCCTTTTGGAAGCGCTCTCCCGGTATCCGCAGCTCGGACAACAGACGATCACTGAAACACGCATCAAGCTGAAGACCAGTGTCGATCTGGTGCGTGGGTCATTGATAAACTGGCTGAAATGCTATCGCGAGGAGCTCGGTGTCGGGTATCATGACGCGATGCTGCGAGGGCAATTCCTTTTCCGCTCGCAGAACGGGATCAGGTTGACGGATGAGGAGCACGGACGAATCGGACTCATCCTTCGTTCCATCGAAGATCGGGAAGCGGTCGAAATCGATACGGAACACCAGACACTTCTCTTTCCTCCGTATTCCGGCCCTCAGAGTCCTCAGTCTGAACGGAAAGAAACTCCGGTATCGGAAGCTTCTGTGTCGGGAGTATTTCCTGTGGCGAAGGTCGCGGCGATGGAGGCTGGATCAGCACCATCTTCTGAGATTTCGCGGGCGGAAGTACGGAATCAGACCCTTGGTGAAACCGGATCCATGCATGTGTTGAGCGGTACCCGGTTTTCTCCGTCGAATCAGACCCTCGGAACGCTGCATTTCTCCTCGAAACATGTACTTCCCGTGGAAAAGGAAATACGACCCGGGAGTGAGCCGTCGGGGAATGCCCTGAGCGCAGGGAATTTGTCATCGTCAGGAGGACCGGAGACTCCGAGTCAGGCTGTTCCTTCCGGTGCCGGACTGCCTGTTTTGGATCCTGCAATTCCGGATAGGGTCATCCGTCCGACGCCAGCGCCGAAGCGGGATGTGAACCTGAATTATATTCCGAAACCTTTCCGTATCGATCCGACCAAACGCGAACTGCCGGAGAAAGAATGATAAGCTCATTCCGTGGTATACTTTTCTTGAGTCCGTATGATGCAATCATCAGTCCCGCAATACATCGATGTCGAAGACAAGATCGTCGGACCATTCACTTGGAAGCATATCGGTTGGCTTTTGGGGATGTGCGCGGTGCTTTTGGTCATGTATACGGCTTTCGATTTCCAGCTTTTTCTGATCGCTGGCGGGCCGACGGCGCTGACTTTTCTCGCTTTCGCGTTTTACCGGCCGTCCGGTATGCCGATGGTGAAATTCGTCTTCCACGGCCTTTTCTTTCTCTTCCGTCCAAAAGTGTCCGTATGGGAACGGCCCGTGCATGTATCGAATACGCCGACGGCGGTGATGAAGCGTCCTGGATCAGCCGTGGTCGAATCAGCCAGCGGGTCGCGCGAGATTACCGAGGAAAAACTCAGGGCCCTCGCCGCCGTTCTTGATCGCCGGGGGAGCAGATGATCATCGGAAGAAGGTCTTTGGGCGAGGGGAATTAATATCGGAAAGTAGGAATGACATGGAATTTTTGAATCCGAAAAATCAGAATCCCGGAACGGTATCGAAGAGCAGTACGCAGCAGTACGTCGATGTAGAGGAGATCCGTGATGGAGTGGTCGTGCTGAAGAACGGTTCGTTGCGTGCGATACTCCTGGTTTCTTCCTTGAATTTCGACCTGAAATCATCGGATGAGCAGGAGGGAATCATCCTGCAGTATCAGAACTTTCTCAACTCGCTTGATTTTCCCGTGCAGATAGTCGTGAGCTCTCGTCGGTTGAACATCGAACCGTATTTGGCGCTCTTGTCCGCGCGTGAAAAAGAGCAGGAAAACGATCTGCTGAGGTCTCAGATTTCGGAATACCGCGGATACGTGAAGGAATTGACCGAGGTGTCCAATATCATGTCGAAGTATTTCTACGTGATCGTGCCGTTTTCGGCCGTCGAGGATGAGCGAGGTGATCTGAAAGAGAAGTTGTTCGGATTGTTCAAATCGAAAGAGGCGGTCGAGACCCGTCCCGAACTTTTCCAGACCTATCGGAGCCAGCTTTTGCAACGCGTCGGACATGTGACGGCGGCGTTGTCGGGGACCGGAGTCCATGTCACAATGCTCCAGACGGAAGAGGTGATAGAATTGCTGTACAACAGCTACAATCCGTCCGTTTTCAGCTCGGCTATCCTGAGAAACATCGACCAGGTGGAGTTGAAATAGGAGCGGATGCGATCAAGATAACAGGATGATGGTAAAGGCGATGAATCTGTTTAATCGGGGACAACAGGAAACAGCTCAGGGCTCCTCGGCGGCCGATTTTTCCTTGGCTTCTATGACGGCGCGCGATACGGAAGCGCTTTATCAGAAAGGAATCGCCACGGTTCGCGACCTTATTGCGCCGCCCGCTGTGCGCCTGAGCCCCAACATGATGCAGGTTGGCGACGTGTTCGTCCGGACCTATTTCGTCATCGCTTACCCGCGTTATCTTTCGACGAATTGGTTTTCTCCGATCATCAATCTCGACTTCTCCATGGATACGGCACTCTTCGTGCACCCGATCGATACGGCGAATATCCTGAAGCAGCTACGGAAGTCGTCCACGCAGGTGCAGTCACAGATATCCATCGAAGCCGAAGGAGGGAAAGTACGCGACCCGATGCTGGAGACGGCTTTCCAGGATATCGAGGCGCTTCGTGACAAGCTGCAACAGGGAACGGAGAAGTTTTTTCGGTTCGGACTCTATATCACCGTATACGGGAAAGACCAGGACGATCTGAGTGAGAAATCAAGCGCGGTGGAGTCGCTGCTCGAGGCGCAGCTGGTGTATGTTAAACCGGCCATCCTACGTATGGATCAGGGCTTCGCCTCCACCCGTCCCCTCGGGACCGATACGCTGGACGTCGCGAACAATCTCAATACCGAGCCGCTTTCGACGACTTTCCCCTTTGTTTCATCGGATCTTTCGTCGGGTGACGGCATACTGTACGGCATCAACCGACATAACCATTCGCTGATCCTTTTCGATCGTTTCAAACTGGAGAACGCGAACATGGTCGTCTTCGCGAAGTCCGGAGCCGGAAAAAGCTATACGGTCAAACTCGAGGTGCTGCGTTCCATGATGTTCGGGGCGAGTATCATCATCCTCGATCCGGAGAATGAGTACAAGCACCTGTGTGAAACGGTCGGAGGCAGCTTCATGAAGATCGCTCTCAATTCGACGGTCCATCTCAATCCGTTCGATCTTCCTCGGAAAAATGATGAGGATGACGCGGAGAGCGTGCTTCGGAGCAATATCGCGAACCTGGTCGGTCTGCTTCACCTCATGCTCGGGATGGTCACTCCGGAAGAGGACTCCATTCTTGATCGGGCCATCCGTGAGACGTATGCCATCCGCGATATCACCGCGCAGACCGATTTTTCAAAGCTGACCTCCTCATCGTATCCGACCATGTCCGATCTGTACGCCGTTCTCCAGAATATGGACGGGGCGGATTCGTTGGCGATACGGCTGGAGCGATACACGGAAGGTATATTCGGGGGATTCCTGAACAAACAATCGAATGTCGTGTTGAACAGTCAGTTGGTCGTCTTCAATATCCGCGACCTGGAAGAGGAACTCCGTCCAATCGCCATGTATATCATCCTTCAGTTCATTTGGAATGAGATTCGGACGGAGATGAAGAAACGGGTGGTCGTGGTGGACGAAGCATGGGTGATGATGCAGCATGAGGATGCGGCGGCGTTTTTGTTCGGAATCGCGAAGCGGTGTCGGAAGTATTATACGGGTTTGACGACCATCACTCAGGATATCAGCGACTTCATGAACTCGCGTCATGGCAAGTCGATCGTGACGAATTCCTCGTTGCAGTTGTTGCTTCGCCAATCACCTGCCTCGATTGAGACCGTGGCGGAGACATTCTACCTCACCGATCATGAGAAGTTCCTTCTGCTTGAATCATCGGTCGGGGAAGGGATATTTTTCGCCGGGACGAAGCATGCGGCCATCAAGGTCGTCGCGTCGTTCAGCGAAGATCAGATCATCACGTCCGACCCGCGCCAGCTCCTGGAAATAGAACAGGCGAAGAAGGATTTCGACGCGGGAGCCATGGAATAATGGAGGAGTGCCGTGCCCGACTTGCGGTAAGCAAGCAGGTAGTTGCCCTCGTCATCTCGGTCATATCGGGAACGTGGTTGGGCAGGGTCGACGGACGTTTCCGGGGAACAAGGTTCGACATCGATAATGGAGTTCCGAATATGAAGAAAAGTATGTTCGCAGAGCGGGAGAAGATGGTCATGACCACCCTGTTCGTCTTCATGTCTCTCGGTCTTTTGTATGGCCTTCCCGAGAGCCAGTCGCTTGATTCGGTCACGCAGGAGATTATTGCGAGCATCATTTTTCTCTTGGTACTCCCGGTGATTTATTGTAAAATGATATTGAAAGAACCTCTTTCTTCTCTCGGAATCCGTGAAGCCCGCTGGTTGCCGGCTTTCTTCTGGGGAGGAGCGATGGTATCAGTGGGTGGCATCCTCCTGTTCTTTCTGTTGCCGGTAGAGGGTTTCCGGTCGGCATACGAACTTCCTTCTTTTCTCGAGAAGAGCTTCCTCTGGTTCGTCGTATACGAAGTCGTAGCCGTGGGTGGAATAGCCTTGTTGTACGAATTGTTCTTTCGAGGGTTGGTTATGAAACTCTGGCTCGGTTCGCTCGGCCCTATTGCCATCGTGCTGCAGTCGGCAATTTTTATCGGTTTTATCGGAATTTCAAGCGGTTTTTCCTGGCAATACGCGGTTCTCTGTTATTCAAGTCTGTTTTCAGGGGCGGTCGCCTATTTTTCCCGATCGATATACGCGTCATGGTTGGCGAACTGGACTCTCTTTTTCTTGGTAGACCTCGTCTTTCTCGTTCTGCATTAGCTGTGAAAAATCAAATATGAGGGAAGTACCATTGGTAGGAATCTCGCGGCGATATATTGCCGTTATCGGTCTGATCGGCATGCTTCTTGCGCCTTTTTCGTCAGCGCAGGCCGCCAGCGTCCCTTCGGTCGGCAAGGTGGCCAGCAAACTTGAGAAGCGTTACAACATCAATGGAGACAGCGTCCGGGATGTGATGCAGGGTTTCAACGTCAACAGTAGTAAGAAAACGACCCCGGAGGTTTCGGTTTTCTTTTCGCCTTCTGATCCGAAGAGCGGAGAAAAGATAACCGCGCGCGCCATGCCGATCTATTTCAGTAACCCATCCGAGTCGTTGTATTATACCTGGTATCTGAAACGGAAGGATTGCAACGCGGCCCGCTGCGATTATAACGGTGACGGTGCCTACAATTCGAAGGATTGGCGGATCGAGGCCGCGAGCATACTGGTCCAGAACGGATACGATAGTGTCGATCCGGGGACGAGCTATATCGTGGATGATGACAATGACGGATATAAGGCTCGTTTCGGTGGGGATAACAAGGAGGGAAAAGCTGACTACTGTGCCGTGTATGATCCGAGGTCGGGCGATGTGTATGAACTCGTCGATTCGGGCTCGTCGGTTTCTTTCTCTTGTCCGGCCGGCCTTTCCGCGACTTGCCTGGAAGGAGAGACTCAGATCAATCCTGAGACGAGTGTAGTCACGTTCGGCGGCGGCGGTCTGGATATTTTTGGAGATCCGGCACCTAATTCGGGAGGAGGGACGATTACTCCTTTTTCCGAAACACCACCGGATTGTAACGTGGGAGGGTGTTCATCGGTCGGCGCCCCTGTCTGTAGCGGCGGATCCGTACCGACTTGCACTTCCGGTACTCCCTGCTGCGTGGCTGACCCGGTTACCGCTACGGTTTGCGCGGCGCCTCTGAATCTGTGCAGCGCCACTACGAGCGGCTCTATCAAGGATCTCTGCACGCATGTATTCGCTCAACCGAGAGGCGGTCTGGTATCCGGAGACGGGGCATTCGGCGCGGGCGAAGAAAGTTTCTGGAAAACGAATCCTCGCGACCCGAGTACGGCAAATAACGGACAAAAAGACGAGGCTACGGTCGTTGGTCTCGGCATGGATGAATTCTCTTGGACGTATTTCAGCGGTGATGAGGTGGGTGTCGCCGTCGAGGGGACATCCATGATTCCGACCAAACACGATGATTCTTCGTCGTATGTCATGTGGGCGTTCCCAAAAAATAAGTGTCACCCTTCATTGGTAGGAGGATCGACTGACCAGTATGTACAAACGATCAAGGGTTACCAGGTGACGTTTCCAACCGCGAATATGGATCCGAATGACTGTATCTCGCATAACCTGGTCAATCCTGCCGAAGGAGGGCAGTCATCGAACCTGTCCATACAGCTGAGCGTCAGTCCAGGAAGTTTGACGAACGATGAGACATCCGACAAGAGCGGGGATATCGTGACCGTGCAGGCGGCGATCGACAATGCCTCGCGGGAGAATGGCAGTCTGCATTATGACTGGATCATCGACATCAGCGATAATCCGCGTTTCACGATTCCGAGAAATATCACGGCCGCAGCGATCAATTCGGAACTCACGACGCGCACGAAGGGGAACGATCTTGGTACGCTGCACTTCAAGATGAATATACCGGCCGCTTTGCTCGGACCCATGTCGGGAGGAACGGGGTATATCCGTTTTCGCCTGCGGGCCGAGGAGAGCATCGAAGGCGGGGGGATCAGGAAGGGGAATTCCGAGGTGATCGCGAGATTCGTTTCGACCGGAAAACGTATACAGGCGTACCTGGTGGATCCGGTCGTCGTTGGACCGAGGACGCACGTGAAGCTGGGCGCGAACATGATCTGTAACGGCTCTCCGCTTGAACGAACTGCGTGTCAGGTGATCAAGAACGAGGTCATCGGCCTCAAGATCGACGGCGCCGGCCTTCGGGATTTCTCATGGCAGATCAATCAGAAGCCGCTTATATGCAATCGGGTCGGTGTGTCGCCTGATTGTTCCGACACGGAACAGGGGAACATCGTATTTTTTCCGGTCACCGGGAAGACCGGCGACAGCTATGAGGTGACCGTGACGGCCGTCAATACGGCGACCGACCAGGCGGTGACGATGTCACGATTGTTTTACGTCATCGATCCCTACGCGCAGATCGTCTCTTCGGATACTGATGTCGCCTGGAAGAAGCTCCTGGGATTCTATCGTGACGTCCTTGGTACAGCGGCCGTAAATTGTCCAGCGGGCCTCTGCCCGAATTATTCGGAGGAAGCCCTGCAGACATTCGCCGGTTCGGTAGTCGTGCTGAAAGCGGAATATCTGCCGAGATTCATCGCGTCTCATCCTGGGTTGCATACCGAGTGGCGAGTGGACGGGGAGGTGGTCGAGCAATCCGCGACGGATACGATTTCATTTCCGATCAGGAAATACGGGGGAGCTTCCTATGATATTTCCTTTCAGGCAATCATCCTGCAGACTGATCTGATGCGTCGGGCACTGTACGATGTGTGGGATATCTCTCCTCTCGATTCCACGGAGTCGAATTTCACCGGGAAGATGCAGGTCGAGGTTCAGGATGCGACCATGGCTGCCGGAGACCAGAAAGGGATAAAGAAGTATTATGCTCTCATTTCAAGTTATGTCCCGGAAACGTTCCTGTTCACGTTCCGGGTGCTTCTCCTCGGGTTTCTTGCTTTGTTCGTGACCTCCTTTTTTGGATCGCTGGTTTCCACTCCTCGTTTTTCGAGAAGAAGATAAGTCAAGAGTGAAAGAGGAATGGAAACTCATGTATGAATGATGAAGAATTCGGTCTTAGTCAGTTGTATCAGGCCCGCGCTCTCGACCTGCAGGCTGATCATCAGCGGCAGCGGGAAGTGGAGGGGGTGATAGGGAGGGTCCGGGAGATCTTCCGTAACCGAGGTGAGGATTTCGACGAGGGCGACGAGCGGTTGCTGTCATCGGAACCGGCCAAGGAACCAGGTTTTCCCGTTATCATCTTTACGTTCGCGGTGATCAAAGACTGTTTGGACCTTCCTTTGGAACTTTCGGTCATCGGGATACTCCTCACCACCCTCCTGTCAGTGCTCCTGTCGGTGATTCTGTTTCTGTGGGTCTTGGGGAAATTGAGCGGCGGCTGGTGGAAGAAAAAAATAATCCGCTGGTTGTGGGTGAGGTATTTGGCGGTGGTCGTCATAGAGCTTTTCCCTCTTTTCAAGATAGTGCCAGCTACCACCATCTTTATCCTGATGGCTCATTATCGAGAGAAGAAACTCGTGAAATTGTTCGATCTCGCACTCGAAGAATTCAAGCGTGCTGGCGTCCTGAAGTACATCAGGTGATCCTCGGCATCCGGATGCCATGATGTTCTTCGGATACTTGTTTCACCGGGGAGGAAATACCGATGGGAATATGATACGCGTATGCGGGTAAAGAAAACACATAAGCCACCAGCTGTATGATTGGTGGCCTTGTGTCTATTGGTGCCGAGGAGAGGACTTGAACCTCCATGGGATCGCTCCCGCTAGCGCCTAAAGCTAGTGTGTCTACCATTTCACCACCTCGGCGGTTTATTGATTGTCGTCTTGAGTCTTCTGCCTGAATGGGCGAGGGGAGATGTGACTTCGGGTGAGAGACGTCGCCTCCTCTTTTTTCTTTGCGATGTGCTCGGAAGCACCAGCATCAGAAAAAAGAGGAGGCGACGTCTCTCGTTTTTCGTTCACATGACTTATGCGATGCGCGCATTCGGTCCGAACATACGAAGCAGATGGGCTGATTCTTCCCTGAGCGGGCCTTCGTTGGCATACTCGCCGTGATGGCGGGTGTCCTCACCGTAGGTTTCACGTTTCTGGTCAAGGTGGAAGTTCACGAGAAAATCACCGTTTTCGGTCTTGACGTAGGCATGGAAGCGCGGATAGCCCGCTCGGGCGAGCGGCCGGATAAAGCTCTGTTCGCCGTTTTCCGCCCGTTGGAATATATAGCCCGCTCGGCGCATGAGCGAGACGGAATTTTCGCTCGGATGAGGGATGATGATCTTCATAGAGGGGAGAGAATATCACTGTCGGAACACCGGGAATCGAACCCAGACTTCACGCACCCGAAGCGCGCGTACTACCACTATACTATGCTCCGCACATTGAGATGATGACAGCGAAATGGATTATTGCACGAAGTGCTGTCGTTTGATGCCTTGGTCATCAGTACTCCGTTTTTCCTCGATTTTTTCCTTGGCAAGAGAACGGAGGTCATCGAGGTCGTGATCGAGAAGTACCGTGGCTCTGGCAAGAAGCGTTTCTCGGGTATTGATCGATGGATCCTCGATCGTTTCCGCAAGCAACACGTCGAGAATGGCCCCGATTTTCGGGCCGGGGGCGAGCGAGCAATCCCGCATCAGGTCCTGCCCGTTTATCTTGAGCATCTTTACCGAAATCGGATCCCGAGAAACCTTGTCTATCATATACTCCAAATGGCGGAGCTTGTAGGGTTTTGCTTTGGGGACGCCCGAACCGAGTCGATCGCTGATGCGGACGTCCATGAGATCGTGCATATTCTCGAGTCCGACTTTCCTGATGAGCCGTCGGACCGATGCTTCGGTTACTTCTCCTACATTATAGTAAAACAGGTGGTTGTCAACCAGGAGGGTCGTTTTTTCGATGATGTCTTTCGGATACCGGAGTCGCGCCAGGATAATCTTGGTCATGCGGGCGCCGACGTGGTCGTGGTTGTAGAACGTCGAACGGTATCCGTCGCCCTGTTTGGTACGGGGTTTTCCGACGTCATGGAGAAGTGCGGCGAGTCGGACGTGTAGTTTCGGCGATGGACAGGTTTCGAGCGCGCGGAGATTGTGTTCCCAGACCGTGTAGATATGGTGGAGATTCTGTCCGACACCGATCCCTTCCTCGAGTTCCGGAATGATGTATCGGAGCAGGCCGGTCGATCGCAGGAGGTCGACACCGAAAGCTGGATTCTGAGAGAGGATGATGCGGGAAAATTCATCCCGGATGCGTTCGAGAGAGATGACATTGAGGCTTGCAGCGTATTTTTTGACGGCTTCGAGCGTCGGTTCATCGATATGCCAATTCGAGGGCGCCGTCTGCTTCTCCGGAGTACGGAGTTCGCTCGCGAAACGGATGGCGCGCATGATGCGGAGCGCGTCTTCCTCGAAACGCTGTTCCGGGTTTCCGACCGCCCGGATGACCTTCTTTTCGATATCGGTCAGACCGCCGAATGGATCGATGATGGAAATTTCGGAGACGGCGGTCGGTCGGGTTTCCTGGGATGGAATCCACCGGTCGATGGATGCCGCGAGCGCATTGATGGTGAAATCGCGACGGGCGAGGTCTTCGGCAATCGTCGTGACGAAGGTGACCTGGTCCGGACGACGATGATCACTGTAGCCGGTTTCCGTCCGATAGGTCGTCACTTCGATGATGTCATGCTCGTACCGCGAGGGTGTCAGCGGGTGGAAGCGCGGGACTTTCACGCCGATGGTTCCGAAGGTGTTCTCGTAGACGTGGTCGGGAAAAATCGCCTGAATCTGTTCAGGCAAGGCGTTGGTGGTGATATCCCAGTCCTTGGGCGCGCGACCGATCAGGATATCGCGGACGCATCCACCGACGATGTACGCCTCGAATCCGGCCTTCTTCAGACTCTCGATCGTTTCGATAACGGGGAGGGGAAGGGCGAATTCCATAGGAACATGAACATGATGTCAGGAATACGAAGGATACGCGGCGAAGAATGGAACAGGAAAGTGCGGGTCAGCCGGCCTGATGGGAAAGATGAGGGGTATCATCAGAGGCTGCGTCGCTTCTCCTCTTCCTTGTAGCAGATCAGCGTATCGCCTACCTGGATTTTCATGGAGCCGTCGAAGACGACGCCGCACTCATTGCCTTGTCCGACTTCATCGGCATTTTCCTTGTTGCGCTGGAGATTGCCCATGGCACCGTTTCCGATGATCTCATCGTCGCGTTTGATTTCGAGCAGGGATCCACGCACGATTTTGCCTTCGGAGACCCGGCCGCCGACGATCATGTCACGTTTTCCGGTCTTGAACACCGCGAGGACGGACAGTCGGCCAAAATCGGTACGGATCGTTTCAGGAGGGAGCAGAGCGGACATATGGCCCTTGACCGCCTCGACCAGTTTGTAGATGATATTGAAGGTCTCGATATCGACATGGGCGTTTTCGGCCATGCGCTTGGCGACGGCGGTCGGTTCGACATTGAATCCGAGTATCATGGCGCCGGCGCTTTCGGCGAGTTTGACATCACTCTCAGTGATCGCGCCGACCCCGGAGCTGATTTCCTCGAGCACGATTTCCTCGTTTCCTACACCGGAAAGAATCTGTTCGAGTGCTTCGACCGATCCCTGGACATCGGCCTTGATGATGATCCGGAATCGCTTCACATTCTCATCTTCTTCGGAACGGATCTTCTTGAGTGAGGTATGATCGCCCTGCTCCTGTGATTTGAGACGGGCAAGAGCCTTGCTGCTGACCACCTGGACGATGTCATTGACAGCCGGGGGTTCATTGAAGCCGAAAATGGTAGCCGGAACCGATGGGAGAGCCGCAGCTAGGTTTCGTCCGGCGAAGTCTTCGATGCGTCGGATGCGGCCGAATGTGCCTCCGGCGATGATGTCCTGGCCGACTTTCAAGGTACCTGTGCGGATCAACACCGTCGCGACCGGACCCTTCTGTGGATCAAGGTTCGACTCGAGCACGACAGCCAGGCCGTCGCGTTTCTGGTTGGCGCGGAAATCCTCGACCTCGGCTACCAGGAGGATGCTGTCCAGGAGCTTGTCGATATTGATATTGTTCTTCGCGCTCACGTAGTTGCAGATGACATCACCTCCCCAGTCCTCGAAAAGGATGCCGTATTCAGCTAGTTCCTGTTTGACGCGGTCCGGTTTGGCTTCCGGCTTGTCGATCTTGTTGATGGCGACGATGACGGGAATCTTCTTTTCCTTGATGAACTCGATCACTTCCTTGGTCTGGGGGCGGACGCCATCTTCGGCCGAAACGACCAGGATGGCGATGTCCGCGATGGACATTCCACGTTTGCGCATGCCGGAAAACGCTTCATGGCCGGGAGTATCGATGAAGGTGATCATCTTGCCGTGCTTCTTCACCTGGTACGCGCTGATGCGCTGAGTGATGCCACCGGCTTCTCCGACGGCCACGTTGGTCTTGCGTATCGTGTCGAGCAGGGTGGTCTTGCCGTGGTCGACGTGACCGAGAATGGTGACGACGGGCGCACGGGGAGCGAGCGGTTCTTCGCCTGATTGTTCGGCGGCGAGGATTTCCGGGAGATTCTCAAGCGTGATTTTGCCTTCGAGTTCCGCCTCTTCCGGTTTCGTGTCGAATCCGAGATCGGAAGCGATGACGCTCGCGGTATCGAAATCGATCTCCTCATTGATGGTGGCGATGATGCCGTTTTTCATGAGTTCGGTGATGACGGCGGATACCGGGACATGAAGCACATCCGACAGCTTTTTGACACTGACGGTTTCCGCGATAGTCACGATCTTTTTCGGTTCCGATTCGCTCATAGAGTGTGATTCAGGGGGATAAGATTTTACGAAGGAATGATTTTCGCGGCGGCTGCTCTCAGGATGACACTTTTTTCTTCTTCGGTAAACGGGAATCCGGCGTCCTTCCCTTTTTGGATCGGTTTCGCGTAGACGCGCGTCCCTTCTCGCGTGTGCAGGGAGGAGATGACGACACCCGAATCGTCTCCGTCCAGGAGGGCGACGCTGAAGCTCTGATTGCTCCCTACTTCCTTGAAAGGATTGAAGCGTAAGACGGCGTGCTTATGAAGACCCTTGAGACTGAGCGCCCGGAGCTTTTCGAGGGCATCGAAGAGTTCCTGGATTTCTCGGTCGAGTTCCCGCGTCCGTCCGAGCTGCTCGATAAGAATTGTCTCGAGTGTCTTCGCGCTTTTGCCGGAAAAGAAGAGCGCGAGTTTCGTGTCCAAGGTACGTTGTCTGAAGAACAGAAACAGAGTCAGACAGAAAGCGGAACCGGCCAGAACGGCACTTCCGATCGTGAGCATTCCGGAGGGTGAATCGATCTGAAACATGATGAAATACGCTTAATCGACTTGCCTGAAATGGTATCATGATTTTTCCCTTCTGTAAAGGGAAAAATGTTGGAAAGTTCGGCCGGAACGGCTATGATACAGAGGTATCTTTTGAAGGGTATTCATATGGACGTGCGCGGAATGCTGTGGCAGTGGCGGAGAGAGCAGGCGGCACAGGAGGGCGTGGAAGTATTCCGCGTCCTGCCGAATGCGGTCTTGGAAGCGCTTTTGGCTGCCGAACCGCGGACGAAGGAAGAATTGCTTGCGATCAAGGGGATCAAGGAGGCGAAGTATCGGAAATACGGGAAGGCGATACTCGGGATACTCGCCATTTCCTCCGAGCGGAAGCCTGTTGTCGAACAGGTGGAGTCATCGACGCG
>JAUPWI010000034.1 GCA_030916545.1 Patescibacteria group bacterium
GAGTTTATCCGCCTTATGGCGGAAGTCATTGCTCTACCAACTGAGCTATCATCTTGGCTGAATCTGAAACAAGAGGAGTATACCGGAAACAGATCTTTTTTTCAAGCTCAACCGCCTCCGTCCCATGGAGTGTGATGGGCATCATCTTGAAATCTCCCATTTTCTTCGCTATAATACAGAAAATCCTATGGAATCACCACTTGAGACACTTGCCGTTCTTCGTCAGAAACTCCTGCGTCTGCAGGAATATCTTTGACTTTGCCGCGAAAGACAAGCGCATCGCCACACTCACATTGGAAAGCGAGCAAACGGGTTTCTGGGACAATCCCAAGCGTGCCGGGAGCACCATGAAGGAGCTGGAGCGTCTCAAGGGAGAACGTGAGAAATTTTCTGCCTTGGAAAAGGATATCAATGACACCGCCGACCTGATCGCCCTCGGTCTCTCCGATTCGGAAACCGTTGAAATCGAACACTCCATCGCGGCATTCGAGAAAATTTTCGCCGAATGGGAATTTTTGGCTTTGCTCTCGGGTACATATGATACGCACGATGTCCTCCTGACTATCCGGAGCGGAGCAGGAGGTGTCGATGCCCAGGATTGGGCGGAAATGCTGCTCCGTATGTATCTCCGTTTCGCCGAAGAGCGGGGATGGAAGACGAAGATACTCGATGAGAATCGGGGCGGAGAGGCGGGAATCAAGAGTGTGACGGTGGAGATCGCGGGCGAATACGTGTATGGCTACCTCTCTCTCGAAGCCGGTATTCATCGTCTCGTCCGGCTTTCTCCGTTCAATGCCAACAGCCTGCGTCAGACTTCTTTCGCATCGGTCGAGGTATTGCCGGTCATCGAGGATGATGCGATGGTAGCGATCCGTCCCGATGATCTCCGTATCGATACCTATCGATCGTCCGGAGCCGGAGGGCAGAATGTCAATAAGACTGAGAGCGCGGTGCGGGTGACCCATATCCCGACCGGATTGGTGGCCGCGTGCCAAAGTGAGCGGTCCCAGTTGCAGAACCGCGAAGAGGCCATGAAGATGCTGCGCGGTAAACTCGCGCAGCAGGAGATAGAGAAACAGCTGGCGGAGCGGCAGAAACTTCGGGGTGAGGTGAAGAGTGCCGAATGGGGAAATCAGATCCGCTCGTATGTCCTGCATCCCTATACGCTCGTCAAAGATCATCGGAGCGGTGTCGAAACGAGCGATACGGCCGGAGTTCTCAACGGGCACATCGACCTTTTCATCGAATCCAACTTGCGCGCCTTGCGAAAGTAGGCGAAAATGGAGAAGTGGAGTATTCATCAAAAACAAATATGTCGAATGTCGTCCCGATTATCCGTTTCGATCACGTCTCGAAGCATTTTTCTGAGGAACAACGCGTGCTGAGCGATGTCACCTTCACTCTTCTCCCGGGAGAATTCCTTTCGCTTGTGGGCGTGAGCGGGGCGGGCAAATCGACCGTACTCAAATTGATTTACGCCGAAGAAATCCCCTCGGAAGGGGAGGTCTATTTCAATGAGCGACCCATCAGCGGAATCAATCGCAAACACCTTCCATTTTTCCGACGGAATATCGGAACGGTTTTTCAGGATTTCAAGTTGCTGCCGAATCGGACCGCTTTTGAAAATATCGCCTACGCTCTTGAAGTCGACGGGCGAGAAACCGAAGAAATCCACCGTGAAGTGCCGGAAATACTCGAAATCGTGGGCCTGGGCGACAAGGCAGGACAGTATCCCCGAGAGCTTTCCGGCGGTGAGCAACAGCGTGTCTCGCTTGCTCGAGCGCTCATCCATCGGCCGAAGGTCATCGTCGCGGATGAACCGACCGGAAATCTCGATCCGGTTTCGACACAGGAAATCGTGAAGCTTCTCCTCGAGATAAACTCCTTCGGTACGACGATCATCCTGGCGACTCACAACAAGGACATCGTCGATAATCTCAACCGGCGCGTCATCACTCTTGAACGGGGGAGAATCGTGAGCGATGAAGCAAGCGGGAAATATACAGCCAAGCCTTCGGCCGCCCCGAATGTCCCGAGACAAGTTTCTCCGAAAAATATCTAAGCATATGAAAACACTCAAGCTGTGGCGCACCTTCCATGAGGGTATGACTAATGTCCGGCGGAATGGATGGCTTTCGTTCGCTACGGTCGCCATCCTCTCGCTCTCGCTCTTCATCATCGGACTTTCGAGTTTCGTCGCCTATTCGACGCACCTGGTGCTTACGAACATCAAAGACAAGGTCAATGTGACGATTTCATTCAATCAGAATGTCAGCGAGGAGCGTATTATGGAGATCAAGGGTACGCTGGAGAAATCCACCCGGGAGGTTTCGTCTGTGGAATATATTCCTCGAGAACAGGCGCTCGCGGAATTCCTGGCCCAGAACGGGAACGACGAGAGTATTAGAAAAGCGTTGGAAGAAATCGGGGAGAATCCTCTGTTTTCATCGCTCGTGGTGAAAGCGACGGACCCGCGATATTATGAGGTCATCGCGGAAGCCGTACAGAGCTCGTCGTTTACGGACGATATCAGCCGTATCAATTACGCTAAAAATAAGAAGATCTTCGAACGCATTCAGCTCATCAATCGCACGGCGACTACTGCCGGACTGACGCTCGGGAGCATTTTCATCGCGGTCGCTCTCATCATCACCTTCTACACGATGTATATCACCATCCATTCGCATAAGCAGGAATTTGAAATCATGCGTCTCGTCGGCGCGTCAAATCTCTACATGAAGATGCCGTTCATTTTTGAAGGGTTGTTTTACGGAGTCGTGTCCTCGATTATCGCCTCGGTCTTTCTTTTGACCGTCTCCCGTTCGCTTGGACCGATTACGGAAGGGGCGATGCCTTTGGGTGGAAGTACGGCATCGTTGTTTCTCCATCATTTCGGTATCATTTTCATCGGACTCTTGGCTCTTGGTATCATTCTGACGACGCTTTCCGCGTCGCTGGCGATTCGACGCTATCTGAAGATTTAGGAGGGTCGAGTACGACGGAATATGCCCGTTCATGTGTCGTCGGAGAGGCAGGCTCTTGCGTTTTTGATTGCGTGGTGTACGCTTGAAAGCTGATCCAAGTTTTTTCCCAACCGAATATCTCCCTGAAAGGAGGCACTCCATGTTTGAATATCTGCGGTTGTTGTCCGTCCTTTCTCGGTATCGGACCAAGGAGCAGTTTTTCGGGTACCTGAACCGATGGGCACTCTTTGCTCTGAAAGAAAAGGAAACGATTCGAATCACGTATGAACGGATGGAAAAGCAGTTTTCCGGTGTCCGACGCGAGAGCGGTGGACCCTACATAGATCACCTCTTCGCTGTGGCAACGATTCTGATGATCCATCTTGGGGTGACCGATGCCAATGAGGTACTCGCCGCATTGCTGCATGATGTGACGGAACATTTTCCGAAAGAGTGGCCGTCTTCTCGGATCCTGCGAGAATATGGATCTGAAGTCGCCTATCTGGTCGACATCATGACCAAGCCATCCGGTCGCGACGATGAAACGGACGAGGAGCGTGAGGCACGTATCGATACGTATCATGAGCGTTTCAAAACCGCGAAGAAGGCGGCGGTTCGTCTCAAGATGTGCGACTGGATGCACAACATTCTGACGCTCATCTACTGTACGCCGGAGAAGCAAAAGCGGAAGTGGCTTGAAGCCCTTCGGTATGCGCTTCCGCGAGCCCTTGAACACAGGGTGCTGTACGGGGAGCTTTGGACAGCGCTTCATTCACCGGTGTTGTTCGTGATTCCTTCGATCCCTGGACCCACCCCGAAAATTCTCACTTTTTGTTGATCCGATGCTCGTTTCCTCTTTTCTTCCGTCTTTCGGCCCTGGTATTCTCAGGGCCTATTTTTTTCTTGATAAAATAAAAAGGGTTTGCTACACTGGGGTCACTCGTCGCGCAGGTTGACGGTTTTCTCTTTCGTGACGTTTTTTGGGGTGTAGCCAAGCGGTAAGGCACTGGGTTCTGGTCCCATGATCCTAGGTTCGAATCCTAGCACCCCAGCAAATCTATGCAACTCTACAAAATCCGAGGAGGTAATAAAGAAGAATTAGAAAGCAAACAATATAATATCGGAATTGGAATTAGTCTCGGAAACAAATGGTTTTCCGTAGATAATATTGTAGCACTCACAAAATGGGCTCTTCCGTATACACGAGAGAAGGTTATCATTTATGTTGCTGATTCAATTCATGCTATCAATGTTGAAGTAAGAAACCGTGTGACTTTTCAATCTGCACTTAAAAAAGTTGATAAACTCGGGAGTGACATCCTTGAACAAACTCGGTTAGTGTTAGAAAGCGAGCTCCCCGGAGCGGATTTGGCAAAAATCACATACTGTAAATGGGATGGCTTGGCCAACAAAAAATATAAAGATAAAGTAGACTATCTTAATGAGCTCTATAGAAACGACGGTAATTTTCAGAAATCGATAACGTCAATCGTAAGAGGATTTACATCAAAAGAAACTCGTCATTTTTCTGATGCGAACATACTGCGCTTAGGCCAATATATTATTGAAGAATTACCCGAATTGATTAATCGCGTCCCGATGAATGGTGTCGAATGCGATGCTTACGTCTATCCTTTTGATGGAGAATTAGTAGTATTAACTGAAAAAATCCAGCGTGGAGAATTATTTCCAGAGATAAAAAAAGCCATTATGGATACCAATCCTAAAGTTTTTCTAGAAGTACGTTAAAACTTATGTACCGAATTGAAAACAATATTTATGCAAAAGAGACTGGATCATATGGGAAATCACTTTTTGCTGCTCGAGATTTTAAAAAGGATGAAGTAGTCTTTGTTGTATTTGGTCCGCTTGTTACTGTTGCTACGTCCTATACAATTCCAATTGATGATAATTTAAAAATTAACCCAAGAGTTCCTGAAGAAAACCTCTGTCAATTTATCTGTCATTCTTGTGAGCCAAATCTTGGGATAAAGAATAGAACTTGTTTTGTTGCCATGCGGGATATTAAAAAAAATGAAGAAGTATGCATCGATTATGCGATGATTGGCTATGAGTATGGCAATGAAATTACGGACGAAGAAAGGATATGTAAATGTGGCGCTGCAACATGCAGAGGAAAAATGGGGTGCTATAAAGAGCTTTCAAGTGAATTAAAGGAAAGATATAAGGGATATATTTCAGATTACTTGTTAGATAAATACGTTCCTACAGCGTCCTCCAAAGGCGGATAAATCCCAGAGCCTCAGCCATAAAAATATGAAACCATTAATTATCGGAACTGGTTTTCTTGGAGAACAGTTATACTATGATTTGAAAAAATCTGTAGATAAGATTGTTGTAACGCATAGAACAAACAGGAAATTCGATTTTTCATATAAATTTGATTTCTTCACAGATAGTATCAAAGATACTTTTAGCAGCGAGGAAATTGATACCATCTTTATTCCGGCAAAAATTGAGTTTACGGAAGACCAGCATCTTTTAAAAAGAAAGATGGTAGAATTAGCAGAATGGGCAGCGGATAAACGTGTCATTTATATTTCCAGTGATGGAATTTTCGATGGAGAAAAAGGGAGTTATATAGAAACGGACCCTATAAATCCTGTCACTCTCTATGGCAGGAACCTCAATATTTGTGAAACTCTTATCCGAGAGCAAGTGAAAAATTATTGTATTATTAGACCGAGTTACCTCTATGGCTTTGTAAACAGTAAGTTAGATAGCAGATTTAGGAAAATACAAGAAGATGTTACAGAAGGCAAGAAAGTTACTCGGTTCACGGATATGTATAAATCTCCCTTGAGCTACAAACAAGCGTCTGAATACATAGTGAAGCTTTCTCTTTCAGATTTTGTAGGTACAATTCACATTTCTGGTCCCCGAATGAGTATATGCGATTTTACAAAAGAGGGAATGGAAGCGCTCGGGCTGTCCACGGATACACTCAAAGGTGAGAAAATGCCTCTATCGAAACCAGTTGATTTTCTTTCAGACACATCGCTCAATTCATCTCTTGCCCAAAAGTTAATCGGCATCATTCCTTTGGGGATAAAAGAAAGTTTCGAGACTTACTATAAGGAACGGGTCACGCCAAAGACTCAGTATTTATAAAAAATGCACTGCTTGACCCATTTTCTTTCTGAAGTCTGAGTCTGATGAATTCTCATTCTATGAGTGTAGAAATTACCTATTTTGTCCACGGAACCACGGTCGATAACGAACGGCATATTTCCTCCGGATGGCAAGACGCGGAATTGTCGGCACTTGGCGAAGAACAAGCAATCAAACTCGAAGAACTTACCCGAAATGATACATTTGATATCGTGTTCTGTTCTGACCTGAAACGCGCCTATAATACCGCGAAACAAGCTTGGGGTGAGAGGTATGAAATTATTCCCGATAGCCGACTTCGAGAATGTAATTACGGGAAACTGAACGGGGCTTCATCAGATATTGTTGAGCCAATGCAGGAACAGGAATGTATCGAGAAGTCTTTCCCGGACGGGGAAAGTTATGAGGATGTCAAAGCGCGCATCGCAGAATTTCTCGAGTTTCTCAAGCGGAATCACGACGGTAAGCGTGTGGCCATCGTCGGCCACAAGGCTCCCCAGCTTTCGCTCGACGTCCTGCTTGGAGGCAAGAGCTGGGAGCAGGCGCTCGCTTCGGACTGGCGTAAAACTAAATCCTGGCAACCGGGGTGGAAATATTTTCTTACTTGAAGTACCGCGAAGCTTGCTTCGTGAGTCTGGCAGAGAGC
>JAUPWI010000035.1 GCA_030916545.1 Patescibacteria group bacterium
GCTGGCTACCCTGAGAGTGAACCAGCTTTCTTTCTTGTGCCCAAGAGAGGACTTGAACCTCCAATCCCTTGCGGGAACTAGCACCTCAAGCTAGCGCGTATACCAATTCCGCCACCTGGGCATATACGAAGGATATTCCTCCTTCGCCTTTTCGACAACCTATACTGTTTCCTCAGCCTTCACTGCTTCGGCGAGCACCTCCGGAGTCACTTCTTCCGCCTTTCCCTCCTCAGGAACGACGATTTTCTTCAATTTCACTTCCTTGAGTTTCTTTGAGAGTACCTTGACGGACTTGTCACGCACGAAATAAAGCTTCGCGCGACGGGCCCGGGTACGCTTGACGAATTCGATACGATCGATCTGTGGTGAATACAAAGGTAAAACCAATTCAACACCGACGCCGAAAGAAACCTTGCGGACAGTTATCGTTGGGGAAGAGCTCTGTCCTCCGCGTGAGGCGATCACCGTTCCCTGAAAGGCCTGCAAACGCTCTTTTCCTCCCTCCTTAATCTTCCGGAAAATCTTGACGACATCCCCGATGTGGATATCTGGAAATTGTTTGGTATCACGAATGACCTTATTGAAAGCGATGAGTTCCTGATGCATAACCTTACAACGAAAATCGGTTTAATGGATTCTTCATAACGGACGAAAGCACGGTTTTGACCGTGATTTCAAGGTCCCACTAGCATAACCAATTATTCACAAGCCGTCAAGCCGGCGAGTAAGCATGAAAAGTCGTCCGGCAGTGGCGCCTCGATATCATATTTTTTTCCGAAAAGACTGAAGACAAGCCGTCCTGCATGCAGCATCTGTCTTGGCGCCACGAGAGCGTTCGGTTTACGACGGAATCCGTACAGACGATCACCGACGATCGGGTGCTGTATTGCGGAAAAATGAATTCGAATCTGATGGGTTCGGCCGGTCCTCGGACGAACCTCAACAAGATCACCCTCCGAGAAGCGCTTCAACAGCTGAAAATGCGTCAACGCGGGCCGCGCCTCTACATCACTCGTCGCCCGGCGAATCGAACGCTTCTCGCTGTGTGGAATGCGAGTGATGGGAAAATCAATACTGCCCAATGTTTTCGAGAGATGCCCTTCTACAAGGGCGAAATAGGTCTTCTCTATTTCACGTTCCTCAAAAAGGCGCTTCAACTCGACAAAAGCTTTCTGTGTTTTTGCAATCACGAGGATTCCCGATGTTTCCTTATCAAGACGGTGGACAATACCGGGCCGGAGCAGTGTCCCACCTACTTGGGCAACCTGTGGATAATGTCTGAGAGTCCAGCTCACCAGCGAAGTATCGCCGGATCGGACCGCATGAGTCAGGAGACCGGCCGGCTTATTGACGAAAAGGACCGCTTCGTCTTCGAACAAGATGTCCGGATCGACGCCCGCTTCCGCTCGAAATTTGGATTCAGTCGGAAACGCGGGCCTTTCCAAAGAAACCACGTCGTTCATCAACATTTTTTTATCTGGTTTCGTGGCTATCTTACCGTTATGCACGACTTGTCCACCGCGTATCAACTCCGCAATCATAGCACGCGAAAAGCCCTCCGGACTGTCCTTTTGTAGGGAAGCCACCAGAAAATGATCAAGGCGGACTCCTTCGTCCCGATGCTTTGCGGTGTAGATTTTCCGGTCTTGTGTCGGTGCCATATCAAAGCATCTCTCTTCTCGACTGTCTTGTTTAAATAAAGGGAAATTGAAATTGTACCAGAAAACCTGCCGTCTGTACAGATACCGTTGCCGGACGACGTTCTTCTTGAGTATACGATACGTCCACCGAAAGGAAAGCCGGTTCCGATAAGACCCTTTCACGCCCCATCGGAACCGGTCCGTTTTTTCACCCTTTCACGCGACCATGCCGCAGATCTCTTGTGTATATAGTTTTAAAATATACACTACATATAGTTTATTCTCCTTGATTATTCCAGGTTCTCTAGCATAATATTCCCTCAAAACAGGCTCCGCTACCCCCTGTTTGACAAGAAAAAATCCGGGCGGTACTCTACGATAACCCCTAAAAAAATTAAAGAAAATCTTATGCAAAATGATATGTGTTGCGGCGGCGGATGCGACGGGAATGAGCTTCCGATGATCGGACAGGAAGTTCCGAATCTCCACTTCGAAATATTCCACCAGAAAGGATTCAAAAAAACGAGCCTGGCCGATTTCCGGGAAAAATGGCTGATTCTCTTCTTCTATCCGGCCGATTTCACCTTCGTGTGTCCGACCGAGCTCGAGGACTTGGCCCATCATTACGAAAAATTCCAAGCCATGGGAGTCGAGGTCTGCGGCGTCAGCACTGATACCGTCTTCACTCACAAAGCCTGGCATGATCATTCGAAGGCTATCGCGCAGGTCACCTATCCGCTCATCGCCGATCCGACCGGTCTCCTCTCCCGCTCATTCGGGGTCTACATAGAAGAAGAGGGGCTGGCGCGCCGGGGAACCTTCATCATCGATCCGGACGGGGTCCTTCAGGCCTACGAAGTCCATGCCAACAATATCGGCCGCAGTGTCGACGAGCTCATCCGAAAAATAGAGGCGGCCCAATTCGTCCGAGAGCATGGGGGCGAGGTCTGCCCAGCCAACTGGAAACCAGGCGCCAAGACTCTCACTCCGGGCGTCGAGCTGGTCGGGAAAATTTAACGTCTATGTCGATCTATACGCCAAAAGATTTCTCTTCGCTTATCGGTACGGAAGGTTTGTCAGACACGCTGCTTTCCAACCATTTCACTCTCTATGAGGGCTACGTGAAAAACGTCAATGCGCTTCAGGAGCTCCTCATAACAAAAACACCCGGAACACCGGAACATTCCGAGCTGAAGCGCCGCTTCGGGTGGGAGTGGAACGGCATGCGTCTCCACGAGCTTTATTTCGAGAATCTGCGCCGCGCCGCGGATACCGCCGGTCCGACAGACCTGCTCCGGGAAAAAATCGAGGCTTCATTCGGTACTTTTGATGCGTGGCAGAACGAATTCTTCGGTATCGCCCTCATGCGAGGCATCGGTTGGGTCGTCCTGACCCTGGATGAAACTACCGGGCAACTCTTCAACACATGGATCAATGAGCATGACGGCGGACACCTCGCCGGAAGCAAGCCCCTCCTCGTGCTTGACGTTTTCGAGCACGCGTATATGACGGATTATGGTATCAAACGAGCCGATTACGTCGCTTTCTGCAAGACACATATCGACTGGAATACGATTGGAGCGCGCCTCATCGCCTAAATCAGGCTTTCTGGCCCAGGCAAACCGAGCACAGCAGTCACCTTCTCAATCATCCCGTGTTTTGCTCCCGCAAGATAACTTTTAACGGCGCCCTGTCGCGCATCGAAACTATGCCCATAGAAAAAATCCGCCGCCGAGACGGAGAAATCATCCCTTTCGACCGGAAACGCATCGAGCGAGCCATCGAACTCGCCTGCGACGCCATCGCCGTTACGGACAAAGCATTCATTCCGGACCTGACCGATGAGGTGATCAAGGACGTTGAACGCGTCTACTCGGAAATCTTCGTGCACCGCGTACCGACCGTCGAGGATATCCAGGATATCGTCGAGCGGGAACTCGTCAAATCCAATCGTTTCGATTTGGCGAAAACCTATATCCTCTATCGCGAGGAACGGAAGAAAGAGCGTGAGGAACGTCATGAGCGTCTCGTGCGCGAATTCGAGGAAAAAACGCTCAAAGTCACCAAGGCGGATGAATCGAAAGAGTACTTCGATATTAAAAAGCTCCGAGTCGTCTTTGATCGGGCCGCCAAAGGCTATGAAGAAGAGTGCCGATTCGAGGATCTTATGGATTCCTTCAAGAAAAACCTGGTCGATGACATCAAGACTTCCGACATCGAAATGCTTCTCGTAAAAACCTGTATCGATCTGGTCACCGTCGAGAACATCTCCTGGCAGAATGTCGCCGCCCGTATCCTCCTCGGTGGACTCTACAAGAAGGCGACCAAAAACAGGGGCTTGGCTCAAAAAGATATCTATTCAGCAGCCGCTTTCAAGGCACATTTCGATCAGTATATCGAGAAGGGACTCTATTACAAGGATTTCTATCAGTACTACTCCGAGGAAGACATACTCGAGGCCGGAAAACATCTCTCGAAGGAGACCGACGAGAATTACGAATACACGACCATCGTCTCCTTTATCAAGCGGTATCTCCTCAATCCGAACAAGGTCATCCGCGAATTGCCGCAGGAAATGTATCTTGCCATAGCGCTTTTTCTAGCCATCCCGGAAAAAAAGGAGGGGAGACTAGCACTCGCGCTCAAGATATATGAGCACTGCTCCAAACAACGCATTTCCCTCCCGACTCCGACGCTGCTGAATTCCCGAACGAATTATCACCAGCTCTCGAGTTGCTTCAAGATCAATGTCGATGATGATCTGCGCGGCATCTACCACGCTGTGGAAAATATGGCTCAGATCTCCAAATTCGGGGGAGGCGTCGGAGTGTATCTCGGAAATATCCGGGCGCGAGGCAGCTCGATCCGCGGTGTCAAGGGGATGTCGGGTGGCGTCAACCCCTGGGTCAAGGTCATCAACGATACCGCTATCGCTGTCAATCAGCTCGGAGCCCGTCTCGGAGCGATTTCCGTCACACTCGATATCTGGCACCTCGATATCTATGATTTTCTCGATCTGCAGACCGAAACAGGGGATATCCGAGCGAAGGCCTTTGATATCTTCCCAGCCGTTTCCATGCCCGACCTCTTCATGCGACGGCTCAGAGAAGATCAGGACTGGACCCTGTTCGATCCGCACGAAATACATGTCTTCTACGGAAAATCCCTCCAGGATCATTTCGAGGCTGATTTCGACCACTTCTATGAGGAGCTGGAGCGGGACGAACGACTGACCATGAAAAAAACCGTCAAAGCGAAGGAGATCTTCAAAAAATTCCTCAAGACAACCGTGGAAACCGGCATGCCATATGTCTTTTTCCGTGATACCGTCAACCGGCTGAATCCGAACAAACATGCCGGAAACATCTATTCCACCCAGCTGTGTACCGAAATATGCCAGAACACTTCCGCCTCGAAATTCATCGAGGAAACCATAGAGGACGGGAAGATCGTGCTCCGCTATGAACCAGGCGACCTGGTGGTCTGCAACCTCGCTTCCATCAATATCGCAACCGTCAACCAACCGGATGTCATCGCCGATGTCTTTCCGGTGCTCATGCGCGTCCTCGATAATGTCATCACCCTCAACTATTATCCGATCAAGGAAGCCGAACGTACCGCGCTTCGTTATCGCAGCGTCGGAGTCGGATATCTCGGTCTGGCTGAATACCTCGCTACCCGCAAGATCGCTTACGATACGGAGGAGGCCCGTATGGAAACCGACCGACTCTTCGAACGCTACGCGTTCCACACGTATCGTTCCTCGGTCGATCTCGCCCGCGAAAGAGGGAGTTATTCCCTTTTCAAAGGCAGCGAGTATTCCAAAGGCCGCCTACTTGGACGGGAGTCGAGCTGGTATGAAAAACACACGCCCTTCGCCCATGAATGGAAG
This sequence comes from Patescibacteria group bacterium, assembly GCA_030916545.1. Classification (GTDB taxonomy): domain Bacteria; phylum Patescibacteriota; class Minisyncoccia; order Moranbacterales; family UBA1568; genus JAGOSP01. Next base: position 5,533 of record JAUPWI010000035.1, read on the forward strand.
GCTTTGTTCGCCGATATGAAACAGCACGGCGTCCGTTTCGCCTATCATACCGCTCCAGCCCCGAATACCTCGACGGCGAGTGTGGTCGGGACCACTGCCGCGCTCCTGCCCATTTATAAGCGCTATTTCGTCGAAACGAACCTTTCCGCTCCGACCATCCGAGTCGCCCCGAAACTCTCCAAGGAAAATTTCTGGTTCTACAAGGAATACATCCACGTCGACATGAGCGATGTCATCGATCTGATCGCCGTCGTCTACAAATGGGTCGACCAATCGATCAGTTTCGAATGGATGATCGATCCCTCGCATGTCAGTCCCGCCCAACTCTACGGCTACTATATGCAGGCCTGGGAAAAGGAGATCAAGACGGTCTATTACGTCAGAAGCCTCTCCGGCGAGGTGAAAGACGATTGCGTCAGCTGCAGCGGCTGATTCATCCTTCCATGCGCCGAAAAACGTCATTCATCCTTAGTCTCAAGACAGACCACTTATGTCAGAAATACTCCATGCCAACAAGCTCTTCAATCCCAAAGGGGATGATGCTACCGAACACCGAACCATCATCAAGGGTTCCACCACGGGACTTTTCAACCTCAACGCCACCAAATATCCCTGGGCGAAATCCCTCTACCAGGTCATGATCGGTAATTTCTGGGTTCCCGAAAAGGTGTCCGGGCTGAAGGACGACGCCCGTATGTTCCACAAAGACCTTTCGCCCGAAGAGCAGCGGGCCTACAAAGGCATACTCTCCTTTCTGATCTTTCTGGACTCCATCCAAACAGTCAATCTGCCGCACTTTTCCGACTATGTCACTTCACCGGAAGTCAATCTCATTCTCTCCATCCAGGCCTACCAGGAAGCCATCCATTCCCAGTCCTACGCCACCATACTCGAGACCGTCGTCGAAAGCAAAGAGCGCGATGAAATTTACTATTTCTGGCGCAGCGACAGTATTCTGCTGCACCGCAACCAGTATATCGGCCAAATATACCAGGATTTCATCGATCAACCGTCCGACAAAAACTTTTTCCGAGGCATCGTTGCGAACTTCCTGCTCGAATCGATCTATTTCTACAACGGATTTGCCTTCTTCGATACGCTGGTATACCACATGAAAATGCTGGCTACCGGCCGCATGATCGCCTATATCCGCCGGGATGAGCTCACTCACGTCACCATCTTCGCCAATATCATCCGGGATATCAAGAAGGAGTTTCCGGAACTCTACGATGAGCCGCTGATTCTCGGCATGATGGATGAAGCCGTCAAACAGGAAATCGAATGGAGCCGCCACATCCTCGGTACCAAGATTCCCGGACTCAACGGTGAGACCACCGAAAACTATACAAAGTGGCTCGCGAACAAGCGCCTGGCGATGCTGAACATCGATCCGCTCTATCCGAATGCCATCGATAATCCGTACAAACATCTCGACCGGCTTCAGGATGTCAACAGCGACAAGGGAAATTTTTTCGAGACCACCGTCGTCAACTACACCCAATCGACAAGCATGAACGGGAGCTGGGACTTCTGATTTCCTCTCCATACAAGCCATCTCTAGCAACAGATCGAATCCTCTCTCGCGGGGATTCGTTTTGTGAACAGGAAGAATTCCGTGCTATACTGGAAAAAAATAATTATGCGTCCAATATATCTTTCTTCTGTTCTCCTGTTTGTCGTCGCGTCCGGTTTCCTCGCCCTCATACCGAGCGCCCAGGCCGAAATATTCAGCCCGGACGAATGCAAAGCCGTGCTCGGTACTTGCAAACGGTCTTTCTTTGGCAGCAATTGTTCGGGAGATGAAACCGAAGTCGCCAAATGCAATGTTAACGCGCAAAGCTGCTGCAAAATCGTCAAAGACGCGAGCGGCAATATCCTCTCCGGTGCCGCTGCCCTGACTGAATTTCAAAATGATATGAACGCCGGAGACTACACGGTCGCCCTGGAGGCCGCTCCCGTCAAGGCCGGTGCCGGAATGGCTGCGTCCGGACCATCCGACACTGCCGCGAGCGGAGGGATGGCCGCCAATCTCAACTATACGCTGCTCGAAAACATACCAGGACAAGCAAGCGCCACGGGGAATCTCCCGAGTTATGTGCAGGCAGTTCTCAACGCCGCCATGCTCATCATCGTCATTTCGGCGGTCTTCATGATTTCGGTCGGTGGATTTCTCTATCTGACCAGCGCCGGAAACACATCGCGAGCCGGACAAGCCAAAGGTATCATCACCGATGCGATTCTCGGACTCATTCTGGCCCTGGTCGCCTATCTCGTTCTCTACATCATCAACCCGGATCTCGTGACGCTCCGCATCAGTTCATTGGCCACCAGCTCAATCCCAGCGAGTTCTTCTCCATCTGGAGCGACAGTGCCGACAGCACCGTCCGGCGACACCTATACCCACGCCGATGCGGCGGCGGCACTCAACGCCAAAGGAATCAATGTGACAAGCTCCGGAGGCTGCAACGATCCGAAAAGAAAAGAATGCACCAGCCTCGAAGGCATCCCGAAGAACACCATCGCGAACATCATCGCTCTCAAAGAAAAATCCGGCTGTTCGTTCAATGTCACTGGCGGAACGGAAACCGGACATGTAAGTCACGGAACCGGAAAACCTATCATCGATGTCAGTGAATCACCCTGTCTGGAAAATGTCTTCCGCAATCAGAAGTCTTCGCTCAGAAGTCAGTACAACATCAGCGCCATCTGCTCGGATGCCAACAGCCGCGAAGCCGCCTTCGGTTGCGGCTACGTCGAACCTGCGCCTCATTTCCATGTCCAATTTTCCAGCTAATTTTGCTTCATGAAAATATTCTTTAGCCTCAGTCTGGGTATTTTTTGTGTTCTTCTCCTTTTTTGGGGGGTGTACAATTTCAGCTTCAAAAACAATCCCAACATACCGACTGTCACCGAGCCGGGAACCATCATCAAAGAATCCGCTCCGCTCAACCTACTCAAGACTTCCACCCGTATCGAGCCCGTTCTCCAAGAAGAGATTCTCAGCGCCGCTGCGGATGGCCGCTCCCTCTTTTTTTACTCTCTCGAAGAACAGGCCTTCAAAAAGTCCACTTTGGACGGGAAAGACCGGGAAATCCTCCTCTCCAATCTCCCCGGAACCCCGACGCGCATCGTCTGGTCGCCGTCAAGGGAAAGGGCGCTCGTGCATATCAAGCTTCCGGACGGAACATCGCTCTGGCACACGGCTGACCTACTACTCAGAACCCTCCTCCCGCTGAAACCCGAGATGTCAAGGGTCGTTTGGGACAATACCGGCAGCAAGATCTTCTATCAGTACACCGACCCGAAAACCGGGATGAGAAGTATCAATATCGCGTCGCCGGATGGCAAAGACTGGAAAAGCATCACCTCGATCGGTACCAAGGATTCCTTTCTGGCGCCTGTACCCGGGAGCGTGCTTCTCAGTTTCTGGCAACGGCCGAGCGCCCGAGAAAAGGGGTCACTCAGTGCCATTCCGCTTATCGGAGGTGACACAAAAACCCTCCTCTCCGATCGACTCGGCGCTGACTTCCTCTGGTCACCCTCAGGGGAGAGGGTCCTGATGAGCACTACAGACCCGGCTCATCCGGAAAAATCGGTTCTCGCTCTCATGAATTCCTCGGGTGGCGAGCTTAGAGTCCTCGAAAACGCCTCCTCATTCATCGGCAAAGCGACCTGGTCAAAAAACGGGCGAACCGTCTATTACGCATTACCAGGATCCCTTCCTGAATCGGCGGTATTGCCGAATGATTACTATGAAAAAAACCTCCATTCCCAGGATTCCTTTTGGAGAATGGATGTCGAAAACAATAAGGCCGAACGTTTGGTTGACCTGAAAGACCTCACGGAGGCGTATGACGCGAGCGATCTTTTCCTCTCGCCCAAAGAAGATGCACTCTACTTTATCGAGCGGAAAAACCTGAAACTCTACCGAATCGAGCTTTAGTATCTATCTCAAATCTCATGTCGAGGGAAAACGAGAGAATTTCGGCTGCGAATCCTCGTGTTTCAGCCGACAATCAGGATTTTCTGTTTCATTGCTGTGGCGATCTACCGGGAGAGGCTCTGTAAGAAAACATACCGGAAAACAAAGTAAGTTCCAACCAAAATATGAAACAGAATTCGGCCCGAAAATAAGGAACATCAAGGAATCCTGAGGCAAACATCCCGAGCAGGAGCGCCGTCATAA
>JAUPWI010000036.1 GCA_030916545.1 Patescibacteria group bacterium
CCCTTTCCGCAAAGTAAAGAATGACGTCCTTGTGGCGTCATTTTAACTTTTGAGATAGAGTAGATTCGAGTTGGGAAAGGGTCGGAAGATGGGAGTTTTCCGCGAGTGGAAATCAGCAAAGTGCCGAGAACCGTGGGTTCTCAGAAGGAGCAAGGGGTTCCGTGTCCAATCTCTCCCTTTCCGTATCAATCTCATAGTATCGAGTGACCCAGGAGCAGTCGTATATGAACCATAAAAATATGAAAACAATCCTGGTCGATGCCGTGTATGCTTTTGTAGTGGAAACCGAAAATGGTTTTGAGATTTTTGAGCCGATGCGGAAAATGCTTGACGAGTTTCCGAATACGAAGATCATCCTTACCAGTGCGGATGATGAGCAATTCAAGAGGTTCGGCTTGGCGGAGATGCCTTATGAAGTTTTCACGCTCAAGCATCATCCGGAAAAGACCGACCCGGCTTACTATGAGCAAATGTTGGATTATTTCGGTTTGGATAAAGATGCCGTCATCTATTTTGAGCATGACGAGCACGCGGTGAAAAGTGCACAATCCGCCGGTATCGTGACCTATCATTATGACCATGAGCGGAAAGATCTCGGAGCGCTCAGGAACTTCCTGACAGAGAACGTATAGGGGGAGTGTGGGATTCGTGATTTCATTGAGTCTGAATGATATGAAAGATGTAGCCAAGGTATTCGTGAAGAACGAGAAATCGGGGAAATATCTTTTCCAGTTGAAGGATGACAAGCCGGATATATCCAATCCTAATTGTTATGGCCTTCTGGGAGGAAATATCGAGGAAGGAGAGAGTCCTTTGGAAGCGCTCAGAAGAGAGCTGAAAGAAGAGTGCACCGTGGAAGTATTTGATGTTGAAGAGCTCGGGAACAAGATCCTGAAAGGAGTGCTGAGGGGCGAGGTCTGCGAGAATCGATTTTATACGTTTCTCGCGAAAACGAGGGATGATATCAACGAAGTAGCGCTGTATGAGGGACAGAAGCTGGAATACTTTACGATAGAGGAAGCTCTCCATCTCGACAATCTTTCGTTGCCAGCGAGGGAGGCTCTCAATGAGTATCGAGGCAGTCTGTCTTGATAAGGCCGGCCCATGTGCGGGGCATGTATGACCGGTCTGTTCTTAATTGGTGGTACTCGGAGAAGAGTGTATGGGAGCGGGGGAGTATCCGTATGTGTTTTCGGAACAAGTATCAGGAAGGTGTTTTTCGAGTGAATAACGGTGTTTTTGAAGATTCCGTTTTTTTGTGTTATATTGAAGGGGATTTTTACTTACAGAACGATCTACAAGCAAGCATATGGAGCAACCGTATCTGAGCGTCGTGATTCCGTCGTACAAGGAAGGTGAGAGAATCGGGAGGAATCTACTGGAAATCGACAAATTTTTGAAAGGAAAGTCATTCACGTATGAAATCGTCGTCGTCGTGGACGGGTCTCCGGACAATACCGCCGAGGTGGCGCAGAATTATAGTCTGCAGGTGGCGAACCTCCGGGTGATCAGCAATACCGAGAATCATGGGAAGGGATATGTCGTCCGTCAGGGATTGCTTGAGGCTCAGGGGAAGTACCGGTTGTTCCTCGATGCTGACGGTTCGACATCCATCACCCATCTGGATACTTTCCTTCCGCAGTTCGAAGAAGGGTTCGATGTCGTCATCGGTTCGCGCGATATCGAGGGCTCTTTTATTCAGGTGCATCAGCAGCGATGGCGGGAAGTTTTCGGCGATATGGGAAACTGGGCGATTCGAATCGTGCTCGGTCTCTGGAGCTATCCCGATACGCAGTGCGGTTTCAAGATGCTCTCTGGCGAAGCGGCCGAAGCGGTGGCGAAGCGCATGGTGGTGGACCGTTTCGGGTTCGATTATGAGCTGCTCATCCTGGCGATCAAACTCGGATACCGGGTGAAGCAGATGCCGGTGCGCTGGATGAATGAGGAGGGATCGACTGTCAGTCTCTTCGGGCCGAACGGTTACGTTCAGGTGTTCGTCGACTTGTTTAAGACGAAATGGCGCCTCTTGACCGGTGCGTATCATATCAAGGAACACGTGAAGGAAAAGGCGGCGGCGGTCGTTTAGAAGTGCGCATTGTGGTCGGAAGCAAAAATAAAATACACATCATGAAGGTGGAGATTGAAAACAAAAAAAACGTTTCCTACGAATCGGAACTCCGGCAGGATATCGTGACCGGGGACTGGGTGGTTATCGCGACCGGGCGGGCGAAACGGCCGGATGAATTTGCGCTTGCGGAGAGGATACCGGCCGTCGAGACGAATGATCCCTTCGAAAATCCTGAGGAGAGCGGTCAGGAGCAGGACGTCCTGATTTATCGACAGCCGGACGGTGAGTGGAGTTTACGGGTGTTTCCGAATAAGTACCCGGCTTTCTCTCGCGGCAAGTCGGTCCGGCAGCTTTCTGAGGGGCCATATTTCGCCATGAGCGGTGTCGGTTACCATGAGTTGTTCGTGACGAGGGATGCTCATCGGCATATCGCGCTGCTCGAGACATGGCAGGTGGCCGAACTGATCGATGCCTATCAGGAGCGCTACCTTTCTTTGATGAATCGGAAGAGTGTCAGTTATGTCCAGATACTGCATAATCATGGCAAGGAAGCCGGAGCGAGCATCGCGCATCCGCACTCACAGCTGATGGCGATCCCGGTGGTCTCGCCGTATATCTCGCTCGAGCTCGATGGGGCGGAGCGGTATTATCGGAGCACTCGAACGAATGTCTACGCGACGGTCGTCGAATACGAGCAATCGGATCGGAAGCGCGTGGTTTTCGAGAATGAGCATTTTCTGGCGTTCTGTCCGTTTGCGTCGCGGGCCGCTTTTGAGATATGGATTATCGGCAAGCGATCTTCCCCTTATTTCGAACGTATCAATGACGATGAAAAATTCGCGTTGGCGGAGGCCTTGCAGCGTTCCCTGTATGCCTTGTATAAGGGATTGAAGGACCCTCCGTATAATTTCTACATCCACACCGCACCTTGTGATGGTCGTGATTACGAACATTATCGGTGGCACATCGAGATATTGCCGCATACCGCGACCTGGGCCGGATTCGAGCTTTCTACCGGCATCGAGATATCTACGCTGCAGCCCGAGGAGGCCGCGAAATATCTGAGGGCACAACTCGGATAAAGCGCCTTGTTTCGATGAAGGCTTTTTGTCGGTGCACGGCTCTGGCTCTGGGAGCTTTTTTGTTTTAGAATAGGGGCATATGCGGAAGAGATATTTTATCGGGAATCTGAAAATGAATCTCCTGTCCCGGGAAGAAGCCGAGCAGTATCTTTCGGTTTTGCGACGGGAGTCGACGGGGAAGCATTTCGGGAGCGTGGTCGGAGTTATCTGTCCGCCCATCATCTATTCCCGTGAGTTCGATCATCTGCCAGTGCCGTTCCAGAAGGGTGCCCAGAACGTTTTTTGGGAGAAGGAAGGATCATTCACGGGAGAGATCTCTCCGCTGATGCTCAAGAACGATCATTGCGATCATGTCATCATCGGCCATAGCGAACGGCGGTTTTATGGGCACGAAACGGATGCGGTCGTCTGCGAGAAAGTGCGTGCGGCTTTGAAGCATCATCTGATTCCCATCGTATGTGTCGGGGAGACACAGAAGGAACGAAAAACAGGAATGATTGACGGAGTACTTGCTCGGCAGATGGATGCTATTTTCGGAAACCTTTCCAAGATGCAGGCTGAAAAAATTGTTTTGGCCTATGAACCTCGTTGGGCTATCGGAACCGATCAACTTCCGACCACGCAGGAAATTTTTCAGGTGCGTATCATGATCCGTAAGTGGCTTGCGGAACGTCTCGGAAGCGCTACCGAGGAGCGGATTTCCGTCCTGTATGGGGGATCGGTAAAGGCGAGCTACCTGGGTGCGGTGTCATGGGAAGCGGAGATGGACGGAGTGCTCGTGGGGAGAGAAAGTCTCTTTCCCTTCGAGGTCGTCAAGATGATGCTTCTTCTCGGGGAAAATGGGAATTATAAGTCGATTGACGCGGAAAAGCTCGTATGATACATGGAACGAAAGAACTGCTTGAGTCAGCGCAGAAAGGCGGGTATGCCGTGGGAGCCTTCAATACGATCAATGTCGAGACGACGCGCGCCATCATCGACGCGGCGCTCGAGGAACGGTCGCCGGTCATCGTGCAGATGACGGAAAAGACGTTCGATTATGCGGGGGGGCGGGCTATTTTCAACTATGTCAAGAATGTCGCTGAATTTTATGCCGCGAGTATTCCGATAGCCATTCATCTCGATCACGGGAAAAGCTTCGAGGTCGTCGAGCGATCCATTGAGATCGGATTCCCATCGGTGATGTATGACGGATCCCGTAAGAGTTACGCCGACAATGTCCGTACGATGAAGAAGGTGGTCGCACTCGCCCGGACGAGAGGTGTGTCCGTACAGGGTGAGCTCGGCAGCGTGCCGTATCTCGGGGAGATTTCCATGGAGGATGTCGACTGGAGCGAATATATGACGGATCCCGAGCAAGCGGAAGATTTCGTTCGTGAGACCGGCATCGATACTTTGGCGGTGGCGATCGGGAATGCCCACGGGTTTTTCCGCGAACGGAATGAGCCCGATTACGAACGTCTTTCCGCGGTTGCACAGCGTGTTTCTCTTCCGCTCGTATTGCACGGAGCCTCCGATTGGGAATCCGATCGGGTCACGGAAGTCATCAGGCGGGGGATTGCCTGTTTCAACGTCGATACGGCGGTCAGATTGGCGTTCATCGGCGGGTTGCGAAAAATACTCGATTCGAGCGATGAGACGGATTTGCGAAAAATTCTCGGCGCCGCTCGGAAGGAAACCAGGGAAGCGGTTCAGAAGAAGATGCGGATGTTCGGCAGTTCAGGAAAGGCCATTTAAGAAGGTTTTCCTGTATAATACACATATCAAAAAAATAAGAAGCATGCGTATGAAAAAAATAGCTATCAATGGATTTGGTCGGATCGGTCGGGCGGCATTCAAGATCGCGCTTGAGAAACCGGATTTGGAAGTCGTTGCAATCAATGATCTTGCTGATACGAAGACATTGGCTCATCTTCTGAAATATGATACCGCCTATGGGCACTCCCGGTATCCAGTGGTCGCCGAGGAAGGCGGAATCCGGGTGCGAGGAAAACTCTACCCGGTCCTGCTTGAGAAGGATCCCCTGAAATTGCCATGGAAAGATTTCGGAGTCGATGTCGTACTCGAGTGTACGGGTCGTTTTGTCGATAAGGATAGCTCGGCCCAACATATCACGGCGGGCGCGCGCGCGGTCATCCTGTCGGCACCAGCCAAGGGAGGAGGGGAGGATGTGAAAACATTTCTCATGGGAGTGAATGAGGATACGTATGCCGGAGAGACCGTGATATCGAACGCTTCATGTACGACGAACTGTCTCGCCCCCGTCGCGAAGGTCCTTCAGGATACTTTCGGAATCGAAAAGGCTTTGATGACGACGGTGCATTCGTATACCGCGGATCAGAATCTCGAGGACAGCCCGCATCGCGATTTGCGTCGCGCGCGCGCGGCAAGCCAGAATATCGTGCCGACGACGACCGGCGCGGCGATTGCTGTCACGGAAGTGATTCCTGAACTTGCGGGAAAATTTGACGGATTAGCACTGCGCGTTCCGACGCTCGTCGTCTCCATCACGGACTTCACCTTTCTTCTGAAACGGAAGACGACGGCCGAAGAGGTGAATGCCGCTCTCAAGGAGGCTGCGGTCGGTGAACGGATGCGTGGCGTGCTCGCGGTGACTGAGGAACCGTTGGTTTCTTCGGACTTCATCGGAAATCCTTTTTCGAGCATCGTCGATCTCTCCCTGACCAAGGTGGTGGATGGCGATTTCGTAAAAGTGGTGGCATGGTATGATAATGAATGGGGGTACTCGCAGCGCCTTGTCGATATGGCTTCACTGGTCGGCAGGGAGGGGGAGGCCCGGTAAACATGATCAAAAACCAACATATAATATGCAGAAAATTTCAGCACCTCTCGATGATGAGGGGTATAAGCAAAACGTGAATCGTTTGCAGGAAATCGGAACGACGGCTCTTGGGTCTTTGACGGATGAGGTGATATTGGAATTGTTGGCGGAACGTCGGTTGCTGACGAAGGAGAATGATCTGTATGAGAGCATCCGTGACGAACAAGCAAAGCGTGTTGCGGAATTGACCGCTGAAGAACAGGCGCTCGAGCGTGAGCTTGAGGAGCTCAATATCTCCATCACGCCGGATAAGGATGATGATACACTGCTTAAGCTCATCCAACATCGGAAGGAATTGGAAGCCAAACTTGAGACATTGGGCGCGGAAGAGCGGAAGCTTGCCGCGAAACCTGCGCGAGAGGAGGAAATCCCGGGAAAGGAGCAGGAAGTGATCGTAGCGGTTCAGGATTCTTCCGAGGACGACGTCGTGTCTCCCATCAAGGAGTCAGCGAGTGATACGGAAGAAGTGAAGACGCGCGCTGAAACCGTTCCGTCGCCGGAGGCGGGACCGCTCCTGTCTGAAGAATCGGCTTCGGAAGAGAAGACGAAGAAGGGAAAGGTATCGGATGCATTGATAGGCAGCGAGGGAATCAGAGGGGTGAGCAGTCAGGAGGCGGAAAATTATCTGAAATTTCTTCAATCGAATCCGGAAGAAGCGCTTGCCCAGCTTGAGACATTGCCAGAGTATCTTCGTAAGGATAAGCCGTTCATGCTTGAAGTGGCCAAGGTCGATCCGGCTTACGCGATGCACTATGCCGACTCGAAGACTCTTAAGAAAGACGAGGATTTCAATGTCCGTATCGCGGCGATGAAAAATCCTCGGGATTCGGGAAACCCGCTTGCGGAAATGCTGTCGGATATGCGGACCAATCAGGTGGTGATGACCGCCGTCAAGCAGGATTTTCGGAATCTGCGGTATGCGACGAGGTCGATGGAGGGATATGCGGAAATGGTCGAGATCGCGAAGCGAGAAGCTCGAGAAAAAGTGCGGTCGCTCGGCCAGGCGGTCGATGTGCGCGTGTTTCTGCCGAAGACGCTGCGTGAGGACCGGGAATTCCTGAAGGAAATCGAGGATATCGTTGAGACATTGAGAGAAAAGACTCCTCGGGAGTCATAGGGATAAGCATCTTGCAGAAACATGTGTACGATATAGTCATCCAACAGGGGACGGTCATTGATGGAAGCGGGAAACCGATGTTTTTGGCCGATATCGCATTGAAAGAAGGTGTAATCGTCGGAATCGGTGATTTTTCAGCCTCTTCCGCGGAACAGGTGATCGATGCGGGTGGCTGTTATGTGGTCCCCGGTTTCATCGATGTGAATAACCATTCGGATACGTACTGGGAACTGCTTGCACAGCCTCTGCTTGCGGGTATGCTCTCTCAGGGAGTGACAACCGTCATCGGGGGGAATTCAGGTTCTTCGCTCGCTCCCTTTACGAGTCCGGCCGTCATCCGATCCATTCAAAAGTGGACGGATATCGGGAAGGTGAATTTCAATTGGCTTTCCATGGAGGGTTTTCTGGATGAAGTGGAACGTCGGCGACCCGGACCGAATTTCGGTACATTGGTAGGACATGGAACGCTTCGGCGCGGGGTCATGCGCGATGAAAGCCGTCCGATCAGGCCTGAGGAAATCAATTCCATGGGGAAGCTGCTTCGGACGGCTATGCGCGAAGGAGCGCTCGGTCTTTCTACCGGCCTGGTCTATACGCATGCTCGCGACACGGGAGTGAGGGAACTGGTGCAGCTGACGTCGACGGTCCGTTCGATGGGCGGGGTATATGCGACATATGTGCGTGATGAAGGGGCTGGATTGGTGAAGGCGGTCGAGGAGGCTATCAGCGTCGCGCGTGAATCTGGAGCGCTTCTTCACATCTCTCACCTGAAGGCGATCGGGGAGAAGCATTGGCCGCTCATGGATGAAGTGTTCCATCTGATTGAGACAGCGTCGATGAACGATCAGGAAGTCACGTTCGATGTGTACCCTTACACGACTACTGGTTCAGTCCTGTACACGTTTTTGCCGAAATGGATTACGGAAGGTGGCCGAAAGATGATGATGTATCGTCTGCGTGACCGACAGGTGCGACAGGCAGTGATTCGTGACATGAGGAAAGAGGCCTGGGATTACACCAGCATGATCCTCTTCTCATCTCAGATGAGCCGGATGACCAAAAGGCGCCATATCGCGGAAATCGCCACAGAACAGGGAAAGTCCGCTGAAGAGGTCATTCTCGATATCCTGCTGGCGAGCGATGGACGAGCGATCGTTTCGCTCGAGGTGTTGTCACAACGAAACGTGGATAAGGCGGTCGTACATCCGTTCTCGATTATTTCGAGTAACGGAGTCGGATATGCCCTGGAGCACAAGTCGACGGGCGATCTGGTGCACCCGAGGAATTTCGGGACTTTTCCGAAGGTATTGTCCGAATATGTCCGGGAGAGAAAGCTTCTGTCGTGGGAGGAGGCGATCCATAAGATGAGCGGAAAGCCAGCGGCGAAATTCGGCTTGCAGAATCGCGGTTTTTTGCGTGAAGGGTACGCTGCCGATGTGGTAGTGCTTCGTCCTGACGCGATCGGATCACGTGCGACAACGGAAGACCCGTACCGATATCCGGATGGTATCGAGTGGGTGCTGGTGAACGGAGTCGCCGCCTTGGCGCAGGGACAATTGACGAAGCAGCGTTCCGGCATGGTTCTCCGTCGTGAACGGAGCTGGTTTCATTGGTAAGATCCTGACAATCGACATGATGAGAAAATCCGTATCGCGTGTCCCGTATATTCTTCTGACAGGTTATAGCGCACTTTTCGTCATGCTCTCGATACATCCGTATCAGCGCGAGATCTGGTTTGCGGAGA
>JAUPWI010000037.1 GCA_030916545.1 Patescibacteria group bacterium
CAACAGGATCGAGCTTTATGTTAAAACGCCTCCTTGGCTACCTTGATCCAGCTGGATGATGGCACATATCCATCATTCTGTAAAGACTCGGCTCATTCCTGAATCCGGAAATGTCGCCTCGTATTCGATGTCCATAGCAGCCTACTTTCCCACATACGTATCAAGCGTATAAATCCAGTTCTCATCGTTGTCTTCGCCGCGCTCCCGGGCCATGATCTTCTGGTTCAGAAGCCAGGCGAGATAGCCCGGGTCATCATGTGCCACCTGTTTCACCTCCGACCCGGCGTACTTGCCGAAATTGAATCTCCTGAGCAGGATCGGCTCGCCTGAGACGCGGAGCATTTCCCGAAGGACTGCGGACTCGTCTCCGATGGAAGTGAGCATCTGGGCGAAATAATGCTCGAACAGGACCATGAGTACCCGCACGTCTCCGAGGGCGCTGTGAGCTGTCGCATCATCCACCTCAAGATCATGGTAGTACCGGAGATACTGAAGATTATACTTCGGGATATTTCCTTCGGAATCGAGATGATGCGCCAATTTGTAGGTATCGATGCAGACACCGACAAAAAGCCCTTCGCGCCGCAGCATATCCGCATCAAACGGGGCATTGTGCGCCACAAGGATACCCCCTCCAGCAAAGATTCGCTTGAGATCGCCAAACATCTCTGAATCAATAAAAGCTGGCTTCTGTTCTACCATTCGATTGGTGATTCGAGTCACTACCATCGCGTCCACACTGATCGGAACCGGCGGTTTGAATAGTTCCTCATACTCCGAACCAGCAAAAGAATAAGCCACCTGACACAATCGATCGTCCGGTCCAACCCCCGTCGTTTCCGTATCAAGAAAAATGAGATCCTGTTTATTCATAAAAAATATCTGTCCCAAAAAAGATACGCCACAAAAAGGGATCAAACCAATGTCTGCTGTTCATCTCCATCTCCAAGTTCCAGAGCCTTGATCTGCGGCAGAGCGACATGGCCGCCGAGATCGCCGTACATACCGACCGTATTCGTGATGACCTTATGGAGCTGCTTCTCCCGCTCCGCCCACAACTTCTCGTAGGCGAGACGTTCCTTCCGGAGTCCATCGCTCATACCTGTGAAAGCCTCGACGATCGCCTCGACCCGCTGCCTGAATTCGACTCCTGTCAGATAGGCATAGAGCACTTCCATCTTCTCGTTCTTCCCAACCGACAGAGTTTTTTCCCGAGTGATGGATTCGAGTGTGATACGAAGTGCGCTCGCCAACGCGAGCGCCAACCGCATCTCGCAGACCCAGACCCCGTCCCGGAGCGCGAAACCGGTCATTCCTTGAGGCAGTACCGATGAGACGATGACCGCGATATCCGCCTTCACGAGCCGTTGATCTTCCTTGAGTTTCTGCACCCACCCTTCACTCCAGACCTTGGTATTCTTCGATTCCCAGACGATCTGCCCCGCGAGACGACCACCCCGATCGAATACCCGCTGTATAATATCCGCACCTTTAACCCCTTTCGGGACCGGGACGATCTCATCATGAAGAAATTCCGATCGGAGAGAAGTCTCAAGTTCGAGTTCAAGCACCTCGCCCTGTGTCTGTTGAGAACCCTGCTCCAGCTTGCGCGCCAAATCGTCTTTCGCCTTGGTCGCATCCGAAAGCTGCTTTTGCAATTGCGCGATGATGAAACGGGTCTCTTCGGTCGCCTTCCTGCCCGCCTCTTCGGAGATCTTTGCCCGCTCCTCATCGAGCTCGCGTTGTTTCTCAAGCTCGAAACTCCGCCGCTCCTCTTCAAGCCGATTGCGCTCCTTCCGCAGCGCGAGCTCTTTCTCATTCGCTTCCTGTAATTTCACGTTCTTTTCCTCGAGCGCTTCCTCGAGCATTTTTCTTTCTTTCTCACTCTCTGCCAAGGCCGCTTCTTTCGCCTGTCCCATGATGACCTTTCTTTCGGCCGCCATCTGCTCCGCGACCGCCTTTTCAATCAGAGAGTCGGATTCGCGGGTCGCGCGGTCCAATCGTTCCTGCTCGGCATCCAAAAACCGCTGCTTCTCAAGCAGCGCTTCCTCGCGTGCTTTCTGCTCAGCCTGAAATTCCCTCCTCACCTGCTCGGAAATCTGATGCGTCAAGACATCATCGATCGAAATCGACGTGCCGCACTCGGGACACTTGATCTGCTGCTTGGAAAGAGTCATGGCTTTCGATATAGTTATAACTCAGGAAACTTGAAACTCCGATCTCCTGTCTATTTTTTCATCGGCACGACCGGAGCGAGCGTTCCAAGCTGTGCCGTCACCGTATCGCAGGACCGTCCGACACCATGCTCACTCCAGAGGGATGACTCCGGATATGCCATCTCACGAGAACCAGGGGATGCCAGCGAAAAATCCGCACACAACTCAAATTCCCCGACCCGACTCTCGCCCTCCATACGAGAAGACGCTACGACACGATATTCGTACACTTTACCCGTCTCCGGATCCTGCACAAAACTCGCGCAATATGCATAAGCACTCGAACGCCGGAGGACATCGATCGAGTCCGGAAGCGCACCGAAATCGCTGGCATACCCCTGGATGCACCCGGCTAGCGTCGAAAGATCGTTCGCACGCCTGACGTCAAAACCCTGCTTCCGGGCTGTTTCCGGTGAGCCACCGACGAAAAATCCGAGAAGAATTCCAATCAACACGATACCGGCCACCGACCACCCGAAAATCCGGAAAGTCTTCCGCGGAATATCCTGATGATACTGTATCTTCTTCCGCTCGAGAAAATAGAAGCCAAAAATAAGCCCGGCGATACCGAAGACGGTAAGCGCTTTGAGAAAGAAACGCCAGGTGATCTCGCCCTGCAGGAAAGTGAAGACGACTGCGATGAGATCGCCCACGAGAGTGATCGAGGCGGCCAGCAGCACGATATAGGTCAACCACTGCGAAAGACGCGATTCCGTCCTCCCCTCATCCTCGCGGAACGTGCGGAACCAGATGAAGAGTGCACCCACGTACAATGGGAACCCGATCAACAATGCCGCAACGGCATAATGGATACCGCTCATCGCGGCCGATATGTCCACATACGGATCGACCGAAAGCCTATCGGGAAAAGACTGTTCGATGATACTGAAGAACAGTGTCCCGAGGGCGGTCGCGATGATACCGAGCAGGATGAAAGAGAAGAAATTCGTGACGACGTCGACCGTCGAGGACTTTCGAATCAGGGTCGGACGAGTTCCCTCGCTCGGCAACGGAACGCCCAATATAATGACGCCATCCCGATAAGCCGCATCCGCTTCCTCCTCGGACCAGCCGACAGCGAGCAACTCCTCCCGAATATCCGTCTTGGACGAACCGCCTTTCATGCGTTCCGCCACGTAACCGCCCAGTGATGATGTTTCCATACGATACAATCTTACCGATTATCCGCTCCCCCCAGCTCCCGCCACTCTTTCCGTAGAGTATACCACGACCACAGGCCTGCCGAGAGCACAACGGCCTGACCGAGGCTGACGACGAAGCGCCCGATGGAAGAACACCGGTCCAGTATCCCCCACTGAAAACACAGGAGCGCCCAATCATGCTCTCCGCCGATCAGAGGCAATACCTGCATTTCCGCATCCGCGATATAGATCCCTGCGTTGATCAGGGAGAAACCGACCCAGTATAGGACAAAGGCGGACGAAAGCACCTGGCCGCTCCGGAAAAAATATATGACGAACATTGCCGGAACGAGAAGCTGCATCAGCGTACCGCCAAGCAGTGAGAACATCTGACCGAACACGAGAAAGAGAGGGTGTCCTGCCTCATGCATGATGAGGGTAACAGAGTCGATGAAATGCCACTCCTGCCACGTAGCCAGATAATACATCCCATAGGACGCGGCCAGAACCGCGGCCGATATTCTTCCGAATGACCTATTCATGATTTCCATCACGCATACAAAAAAAATCTTCGCCTGAACCCTTCTAGAATTTCCGACTATCATACGCCCAGTGGAGAAGCGCCTGCCGTTGACGTCTCCGACACAGAAAATCCCCTGATCGACAATTTCGCTCGATCTGCGCGACATGCCGTCGCATCATCTTCCATCGCCGTATCTGGCGACGATCTTCCTCAGGCAACCGACGACCGAGAAAATACCGGCAGTACCACTGGAACCAGCCACGCGGATCATCCGCAAATATCCAGCCCTTCTCCCGCCATACGGAAAGCGGCTGACTCGCATCGACACCGAAATAATTCAACGAAACATCCTTTTTCTCCGGAGAAAGCCTCGCTTCGGTGAACCAGTCTTCCGGAAATTCGCCCCGGCAATCCGTCAGATATTTTCCGCCGAAGACACCCAGCGCCAGCATGTCCTTCGGAGTCAGGTCCGGCCGAAATTCCGCGTCAAAACCACTCCCAATCGGCGCCGAAAGCCGATAACGGTAGCCGTCCTGCATGCGGTCATGAACGATGACTTCCTTCATATCCCCACTCTAGCGCGTTCAGAAAAAAAATCCTATACTGGAGACGAAAAGCCTTCAGAACGAGGGGCGATGGGTCGTAAGGCTCTCAATTGAAACCCACCTGATTATTCAGGGAAAAATGCAATATTTTTTCCGTTACTCATTTTTACGGGATTCAGCCACTCCTCCGCATTGAGGGCTTTTTGCTTTCCAAAACCGCCATATCCGCCCGGATCA
Source organism: Patescibacteria group bacterium (assembly GCA_030916545.1). Lineage (GTDB taxonomy): Bacteria > Patescibacteriota > Minisyncoccia > Moranbacterales > UBA1568 > JAGOSP01. Next base: position 4,664 of record JAUPWI010000037.1, read on the forward strand.
TCCATCTAAAGACAGTCCTCATGAATACGATTCCTCCCCTCGAAACACTCGCGCTCCGAGCCTCGCAGCGCATCGGGTCCCCGCTCTCGCTGGCACTCCACACCATTTTCTTCGTCGGCATCTTCTCTCTGAAATTGTTCGGTTTTTCCCTCGACCAGATACTCCTCATCCTGACGACGATCGTCTCGCTCGAGGCGATCTATCTCGCCATTTTCATCCAGATGACCGTCAATCAGCATTCCCGACAGATCGAAGAAGTGAGCGAGGATGTCGGGGAACTCGGTGAGAATATCGAAGGAATCTCCGAAGATGTGGATCATCTCCACGAAAACATCGAGGAGATCGGCGAGGATGTCGAGGAAATGTCGAAAGACATCGACACCATCCAGGAAGACGTCAAGGAGATCAGCGAGGATGTCGAGGAAATATCCGAGGACGTCGAAGAACTCAGCGAAGAAATCGAGCAGGACGACCGGGAAGATGCTGCAGAACAACTGGAAAGTCTCAAGCATATCGACCGCATCGAGAACTCCCTTCAGGCTCTGCTCCTGGAAATCCAGACGATGAAGCATGATCATACAGACCGGAAAGAATAGGCCGGCTACAGGGCATAATAAACTTTTCGCTTTCAGCGCTCGCGGACCGAATACCGGCAGCCGCAGTAATTCTGCCGATAGATGTCGCGGTCTTTCACCATCCGTCTGGCCACGGTCTCGCGACCCTTCTTTTTCCAGTCTTCCGCATAAAAATCCAGACCGTACCGTCTGGCTGCCGCCTCCCCGATTGGAAAGATCACCCGAGCGCTCTTGCGACTGCCCATGGTGAGTGTCGTCCCAAAGACGCTGAACCCTCGCTCTTTTGCCTCACGCGCTGAGCGATCAAGTCGCATACCGATGCAGGTGAAACAGCGTTTTCCTTGTTCAGGTTCCTGTTCCAACCCTTTGATGCACGCCTCCCATTCCTCGGGCGCATAGTCTATATCGATCATCGGTACCGACCACTCGGTACACACGCGGACCACTTCGGTCTTGCGCTTCAGATACTCCTCTTCCGGAAAAATATTCGGATTGAAGAACAGCACGCTCAAGTCGAACTCCGAACGAAGCTCATCGATGACTGCGATCCCGCAAGGCGCACAGCAGGTATGTAATAAAAAATTTTCTGCCATAGACATCTCGTAAAAAACAAAGTGCGGTCAGGTCAATAAACTTCCTGCCGCACCAATTGAGCGTCGCTACGCTCACTTCACTGCATCGTCGGTAACGGCCGTATCAGCCTGAAACGCTCCGCGAGCCGATAGAACCAATCTCTTAGGCCCTGAGTGAAGTACTCGCTGTGTGAAGGAACGTGTCCTATCACCCTTGCCATGTACGCGATATGAACCCCGGTCACCAGCATCTGGAAATACTCCCACGCCACGTGAAGCACGTCCGGATCATACACATCCGGATGATGCTCCCGAAGCGTCGGCCCGACCCGATCGAAAAACCGCTCCGGTCCGTCATGTGTGATCCAGTACCACTCCCGGTCTCCGAAGGACATCGAAAGTGAGGGATCCAATATCCGGGCCGATTGATGGATTTCCCGGTCCTGGAAACGGTAGAGCATACACAACACGCCGACAACCCGGAACACCCTTTCTTGCTCACTGATGAACGATTCAATCATCGGGCCTTCCTCTGGACAGACCCGACACAACGTGGCCAGCAATCTACGCTCCGTAAGACATGGGAAATGCCTACGGGTACCACAACCGCCTTCCATGATTCTCTCCCTTCCCTATAAAAAAGGACTGTTTAACTGCTTGCCCTCCATTCTTCTCCTCTTTTCAAAACCTGTCAAGCCCGATTCCGATCTATTTGTCAAGCAAAAATCCGATCGGTTTACCCGATCGGATTTTGAGTCTTGGCGGGAGCGACGGGACGCACCGAGGAACGATTTCACCCCGAAGATTCTGACTGGGTTGATGGAGAATCCCTATCTCCTCCCCCGACTTTTGGAG
>JAUPWI010000038.1 GCA_030916545.1 Patescibacteria group bacterium
CGCCCGATACCTGTGATGGACGAAAGGAGTCAGTTCGCTGATTCTTTCGCGGTTTCTGATAGATGAACCCTTGACCGAAAAAGGTCGCCGTGTTACAGATGAATTGCCTTCGGGTAAGGATTATCGAAAGAGTTGTTTTTTAACAGGTTTTCTGTCACAAGGAGGATATAATACCATGGATGCTTATGTGTATCCGATTACCATGATATTCGGTTGCGCCTCGTTTATCGTCTGCGGTTTTGTTTCCCTGGAAGATTTGGTCCGTCGTTTCCGGAAGCGTCTGCGGATGGAGAAATACATCCTTTATCTAGAGTCTTCGATATACTGGAGGGAAGCGACAGGCGGAGGGGAACTGAGATCGCTTTCCGGATTGATCACCGAAATGGGCGATGAGGACCTGGAGTATCTGGGACACGGAGACCGTCTTTGCCGCCTGCTGATTTTCGCCACGGAGCGTTGCACTTTGTTGTCATCATCCGAGAGAGGGTACGCATCCCACTGTGCGGATTGGCTCCGTGACCGACTGTCCGATCGGTATGCCGAGTATGTGCAACAGCGAATGTTCATCGATGCGGTTCTGGATACGATAGAGACGCTCTACGGTCTGGCATGGAGACTGGACCCGGGAATGCGGATCCGGATAGCCAGTTTTCGGGACGCTTTCGAAAGATGCGAGTAGCGGAGACGCGGAAATGAGGAATGACTGAAATACGAAAACCGGGTATCTCATCGGTAGATACCCGGTTTTTCTTTTCGGAAAAAAAGTCTTTTAGGACCGCTCAGAGAATCGCTTGTCGGTGATTTCGGCGTGAAGCTGGCTGATGAGGGCATCGATACCGATCGAACCGAGCTGTCCGCGATCACGGCTTTCAAGTGACAGAGTATTTGTTTCTATTTCCTTATCACCGACGACAATGAGATAAGGGATTTTTTGGAGTTTGGCGTTTCGAATACGTTTGCCGAGAGATTCGCTTGAGGCATCGGCGGAGACGCGTATCGAGGCGTTTTTGAGCGTGTCAGCAAGGGTTTCTGCGTAAGTCTGATGTCCCTCGCCGATTGGAAGGATGCGGACCTGCTCAGGCGCGAGCCAGAGCGGGAAATTGCCGGTGACATTCTCGATAAGCATACTGAGGAATCGTTCGATGGATCCCATGATAGCAGCATGAATCATGACGATACGCTCGTGTTCGCCTTTTTCGTTGATGCAGGAAAGATCGAAGCGTTCTGGCATGCTCATATCGAGTTGGATGGTTGCGACTTGCCATTCGCGTCCGAGAGCATCTTTGGTCATGAAGTCGAGTTTCGGTCCATAGAAAGCCGCCTCTCCGATACCATCGAAGGCATCGGCGTTTTTCTCTTTTGCGATATCTTCGAGAATGGTTTCGGCAAGTTTCCACTGTTCTTCCGTACCGAGATAGGAACCCGGCGTCGCAGGATCATGTTTCGAAATACGGACACGCAGGTTAAAACCGAAGGATCCGTAGAAGGTCTGAACGATATCCCAGATCTTTATGAACTCTTCTTTCGTCTGTGACATGCGGCAGAAGACATGGGCATCGTCCTGGGTCAAAGAGCGGACGCGCGAGAGTCCGGAAAGTTCACCGGATTGCTCATCACGATAGCATGTAGTTGTGTTTGCGTAGCGCTGGGGAAGTTCCCGGTAACTCCATTGCTTGCGGGCATAAATCTGCGTGTGATGCGGGCAGTTCATCGGCTTCATGGCGAATTCGTGTCCTTCCCGGGTCGTGATACGGAAAAGCTCGTCTTTGAATTTGTCCCAGTGACCGCTCGTGATATAGAGATCTTTTTTGGTGATATGCGGAATCTCGACGCGTTCGTATCCAGCTTTCGAGCGCAATTCCCAGACATACTGATCGAGTAGGACACGGAGAAGTGTTCCTCTTGGAGTCCAGAGTGGTAGGCCGGATCCGACCAGATCGGAAAAGGTAAAGAGATCAAGGTCGACTCCGAGTTTCTTATGATCGCGTTTCTTGGCTTCTTCGATACGCGCGATATGCGTATCGAGCTCGGCTTTGTTCTCGAAGGCATAGCCGTAGATTCGGGTAAGCATTTTTTGTGTTTCATCTCCTCGCCAGTATGCACCGGCTACTCGAGTGAGTTTGAAAGCATCAGAATGCATCAGCGATATTGTTTCGGCATGTCCGCCGCGACATAGGTCTTCGAAATCACCGGATCGGTAGAGAGTGATCGGCTCGTTTTTTTTGACGATACTCTCGATGAGTTCCAGTTTGTAGGGGTTCGCGGCGAAGATATTTCGAGCCTCCTCGACGGAGACTTCTCGACTGCTGAAATCCTGCCAGGTTTTCAGGATATTACGCATTTCCTTTTCGATCCGTTTCAGGTTCTCGTCGCCGACGGGAGCGGTGAACTCGAAGTCATAGTAGAAACCGTCTTCGATGGCCGGACCGAGGGTTGGTAGCGCGTCAGGATAGAGCTTGAGGATGGCAGCCGCGAGCAGGTGCGCGAAGGAATGACGGATGGCGGGGAGTTTTTCAGGCATAGGTTTGGAATACATATGATTTCGGGATGATCGCTTGCAGGATAGCGCGAGGGGAATCAGGAAGCAAGAAACTTGACTTTTTCGGAAGAAAATGCTTTTCTGATGTCGTAGTCCTTTCGGGAAATGAGTCGCCTCCCTCCCCCTCCCTCCCCTGGCGACTCCTGCCCTCCTCCCCGCGCGCGGTACTTGCTACCCCCGGGGAGTTTTTTTTATCTATCGTTTTTGTTCTTCTTTGGTCTGGATGGAGATACTGAGGTCTTTTTTGAGTTCGAAAGACTCGGTGTATTCCCGGTCTTTGGTTTTCAGGGTGACGGTGACGGGGATAGTGCCGGTTCCGGATTGTTTCTGGATCAAGAGGCGGTAGTCGTCCGGCGTGATGGTATTCGGAAGGGTGTATTCGATACCTGTTTCCAGAGTCTGTCCGATCAGCGCGTCGACCTTGTAGCCGAAAACGGTTTTGTTGAGTTCGGTCGAGTCTTGGCCGATGACGCCGCCCGTCCGCCTTCTTGTCTGGTCGATATATTTGGAGCCGAGCGGAGCGAGAATGCGGGCGTAGGTATGATAGTCACTCGTGCGCCAATCGCCGTGGGTGGCGGTGTGATCGTAGGTGTAGGAGACATTGGCTTTCGGCGTGTCGCCGGTGAAGTCGACCGTATACTTGAGTGAGCGTTTGATATAGTAATCGCTTTTGAGCGCTCCGAGATTGGCATCCACGACCATTAGGTAGTCTCCGGTCCAATCGGTGGCGACTCCACCGTCCCAGTGGACGCTTTCGACGAGCGATTGGAGTCTTTCGTCATGGAAGTAGAGCATGATGTCTTTGGTACGCAGTTCGTTTTGGGCGAATTCGGCGATTTTCGGGATTTGGTCGACGTGATTGAGACGGGAAATCATTTCCGCCGCGATTTTTTTCATGACATTTTTTCGGTTCTGCTTGAGTTCGGCGGGAACATCGTCACCGAGGTAGTTCTTTTCGACGGCCTCTTCGAGCTTGAGGGCACCATCGGCGCTGGTGAAGGTCCCGAAGCCGGGTATGGTAATCGGTCCGGTCAGGTCAAGTGCGTGGTTGAAAACGTCGGTATTCACCGCTATGACCGCGTCGAATTTTTCACGTCCTCCGCCGAGACGGTAAAAGTACTCGGCCTTCTGGGCGTTGTAGGGGAAGTCAGGCGAGAAATTGGAGTCACGGAGCATCCAGCGTTTGATTTGGGCGTAACGGGTGAGCGGCCAAGGAGGGGTCACTTTGGTTCCGGCATCCTTGATGCGTTGATCGAGAAGATTGGCGTCTTCGACGATCGTCGAAACGATTTCGGCGTTCTTGACTTTGATGACCGCATACTGGCCGAGGAAACCACCTCCTGGTCGGAGTTCATGATTGTTCTGGAGGAGTACCAGGAAAACGCGCACCCGATCGTCGCGCAGCGTGAGTTCTTGGACGAGACTGTTGGCCACTTCGATCTCTTTTTTCGTGTCGGGTTCGAGGGGGAGGAGTTTGGAAACTTTTTCGAAGAGGGCGAGAGAGCCGACTGCGAATTCGGTCTTGTGTGATTTGATCGTCGTGAATCCGATCCAGCTGAGACCGGCGATACCGATGATGATGGCGGCGAGGATGAGATATTTCCTGGAAAACAGAGGTGAACGTGATCGCATAATGGTATGGAAAATGATGGAAAAGGGACATATGAACACAACCCTTCCAGTCTATCAAGCTTTATGGGTCTTGAGAAGCTTCCTGTGGCTTGGGGCCGCCCGATCGGCTTCTTGGCCGTATTTCAATTTCGGATCGAGAGGGGAGGTGGTCTTTACGTGAGCTGTCCGTATGCTATACAATGGGCATGTTTTTCGTTCACAAGATCGCGAGGTGGAACCGGAGCAGCAAAGCGGGTATAGTATAGTGGTAATACATGACCTTCCCAAGGTTAAGCGACGGGTTCGATTCCCGTTACCCGCTCAGTCAAAAATGAGGCTCACCAGAGCCTTGTTTTTTATTCTTGAAAAAAGTCGAAGGAGGGGTGGACAAAATTTATAAAAATTGCTATAGTTTTTCGTTACGAGTATCTCTCGCAATCGCTTTATTCCATAGCGAAAATGGAAGGCTCTTTTAAGAGGAGTGGTAAACATGGCAGATGTGCGCATGAATCCGGAATATGCCGTACGCATGATCCGGACCCTTTCCCGTGTTTTAGCGGCAGGCAAGAAGCAATGCTTGTTCGGCGACGAAGCTGATGGCTGGTTCTGTCTCGCGACGAAGTGCGGAACGCCCATCTTAGGACTTGGCATGGGACACCTTTCCGATGTGCTGGCTTCCGAATATCGCCATCATGCCGAAGAACAAGTTCGCTGGCTCTGTTCGCACGATCTGCTCACGAGCAGTCTTTGGGATGATCACAACATGAGCGAAGCAGTCGCGGTCACCGGGTACGACTTCTACTTCAGCTATGCCTCGATGCTCACGAATCGTCTTTGGAACGAGGCCATCATGGTGGTTACGGCGATTCGCATGGGACAGTTCAATGAAACCGTGATCCGAGATCCGCGGTGGCACCTAAAGGCGAACCCGAACATCGCATCGCTCCTTGCAGTGGCACATTGGACCGAGTAGTGCCTCGGCCCACGGTCAAAAAACAACAAGAGCCTGACCAGCTCTTTTTTCATTGCTTCAATCAGGCTTTTTCAAAATAAAAAGTTCGAACATCATTGACACACCGGCTCAAAAAAGTAAAACCGTCCATTTATGGGACGGTTTTACTTTTTACTTGTCAGAAGAAAAGAAAGCGTTGATTCGAGAATTGGTTGTCGCGGAGAGGTGGTCGAGGAAAACGAGTGCATAGTGAGGGTTGGGAGTAAGCCACTCATCCGTTCGTATTTCGGGCGTCGGATGGATCGTCTGGTGTTCGGGAATCGCGAGAGACGTGCCGAGAGTAGTGAGTTCCAGGAAACGGGTGTCGTTCATGTCTGCAGGTGGCGCGGAAGGAAGAACGGGGGACGAGGTGTCCATTTCAGGGTCGGAAGAGACAGTCGCGGCGGATGTGACAGCCGGAATAGGGACTTCTTCGGTCGTCGGTAATCGAGGAGGAGCCGGAGGGTTTTCAGTCGGCACGATGGTTGTGATCGGTCCCCCTTTTTCTTTTCGGAGTACCGTATCATCGGTGAGCGAGGCGGCGAAGTCATATTTGAGAGTGTGTATCGGTTTCCCATCCGGAGCACGGAGTTCGACTTTGCCTTTTTGGTTCGGAAGGGCGAAGAGGGCATGTGCGCGCGTCAGGCGCCGGACGGATTTCTTGGGAATGATGAAGTTCGTACGGAGAGGATGGTTGGTAAGTTTCTTCGATCCGGTGGCGATACTGTAGCCGAGCAAATCGACGTTTTTCTTCGTTTCATTCCTTATCTCGATCCATTCGGCTCCCGGAAGTGTATCTTTTCCGGCGGGATTGGGGAGCAGACCCGTGATGCGGAGTTTGGGTGGATCGAATTTCTCGATCTTCAATCGGAAAGTTTCGACGACTTCCTCGTTCCCGTCTTTGGTCGTGAGTGTCACGGTATAAGTGCCGGATTTTTCATAGCGATGACTGGTGTCTTCGAGATAACTCTTGTGTCCGTCGCCGAAATCCCAGACATACTTGAGACGGTTTTTGTCGGCATCTTTTCCATTCGCCCTGAAATCGAGATCTGTTTTTCGGTAGCCTTTCTTTGGGACGCGCTCTTTTGTTTCAGGAAGCGTATTGCTCAGGATATTCGGTGCGAGAGGGGTCAGGGTTCGGCTGGAACGCCAGCCGGTATCGGTCCGGTTTAGAGAGGCACCTTCGGTGGTTTTGGTGTAGGTGACGGTATCGACGAGCGCGCCGAGAGGATCGAAAAGGGAGATGGTTTCCTTTCCATTGTTCAGGGAGAAAGGGAAATCGGTGTCGTCGATGACAAAATATCCGTGGGCCGGTATGGAGGCTTCGCCGGGGAACGTATGAACCCCAGTCTTGGTGGCATCGGTGATCTTCCAGCTCGAAAGGCCGATCAGTGTGTCGCCCGGATTGAAAAGCTCGATGTATTCGCCAGCATCCTCTGGCGTATCGGGATCAGGGAAGATCTCATTGATATGGAGAACCCCAGTATTCGGGAGGGGCTCCGGGTCGGGAGGCGGGGTTTCTTTTTCACATGCCGTACCGAGAATCCGTTTGTCGACGACGCGTCCCTGTGCGTCGAAGAGCGTGATTTCCATCGTGTTCTTGGTAAGCGTGTTCGATGTGGGGTAGAGGAGGTCGGCCGGCGGCTCGAGAGGATGGAAGTTTGCGTAGTCGGGATGGGCGATCAGAAAGTGTCCGTCTTTCGGGATGGATTTCTGATTGAATCGGCTTGCGGTGACCAATGTTTCTTCGGTACAGGTGTTTTTCGTTTTTGAGTGGATCGTCTGTGTGATTTTGAACCCGGTAAGATCCGAAATCCCGGCACCGGTATTTTTCAGCCGGATGAATTCGTCGTTGGCTCGGATTCCCTCTATCTGTATTTCGGTTATGAAAAGAGGGAGTCCGGCAAAGGCGGCGGGACACAGGAAGCAGAGGAGGATGATTTGCGGAATAAGAGAAAGGAGAAACGCGTATCGGTATAGCATGACGGCCTTCTTTATGGTATAAATATACTGAATATCGGAATAAAGAAAAAGAGATATGACGACGGATACACCGGTTACCAGGAAGAGTCAGAAGAATCATAAGAAATCGGAAGATGTCGGAGTGGTCGGTATGGTGCTTGAGGGAGCGCTTTCCGCGGTTCGTGGTTGGTTTGAGACGGCGAGGGCGAGCGTGGAAAAAACGATCGCCGATGCAATGATTCGGCTAGCTCGCCAGATTTTCATTTTCTTTCTCGCACTTCTCGGCATCGCCTTTTTATTGTTCGGACTCGCGAAGACGCTGAGTTTTCTCTTTCAGATCCCGGGTATCGGTGAGATGGTGGTCGGGTGTATAGTTTTGGTGATGGCGTTCATACTGTCCCTCTTTACGCGGGGACCGAAATAGTCGATAATGGAAGGGGTGTAATATGAAGTAATAATCTGTACAGAAGATTATGGATACGAAGAATGTCGAAGCGGTGGCGAAAGAAGTGAAACAGAAAATCACCAAGGGCCTTTCGCAGGCAGAGGCGCAGGCGACGAAGGAATTGGCGAAGGTGAAGAAAGCGACGGAGTCGGTCGTCAAGCAGGCCGAGCAGTTCGTCAAGAAAAATCCTGAAAAAGCGACGTTGATCGCGACCGGAATCGGTGCGGCGCTGGGTGCGGCCGCCGCGATGCTGTTCTCACAGGGCGGGAAAAAGAAGAAATAAATCAGGTTGCACAATCGATCGTTCATATTGAGATCCGCCCGTCCCTGATGGGCGGATTTTCTTTTTGCGGAATAGATGATATGTGATATGATTTGAATGTAGATCGTTTCATACAAAAATAATCATCTAGTCATCGCGTATGCTGGAAGCGTTCAAACCAAAGCGGGGTTCGGTTTTGATTTTTTCTCTCATTGTGCTTTCCATCCTGCTTTCGGCTGCGGTAGCCGTGGCGACCGTCTCCGTGTCGAATACCCGGTCCGCTTTCTCGACTTCCAAATCCAATCAGTCTTTTCAAGTCGCCGACTCGGGTGTCGAGCTCGTCCTGCAGCAGATCTACAAGACCGTTCCGACGCACGCGAGCCTGAACACTCTGGCGGCCGCTTTGGGTGGAGGGGCGGCGTGCGCTGGCGGTGCGATTACGAAGGCTGGTGTTGCCGGAGGGGACATCCGGGTGTCTTTCTATGACAAAGACAACAATCTCATCAATTGCGCGGATATGGCCTGGCGGAGCAAGGTGGTCGCGATCAAATCGGAAGGGACGGCCGCCGGGACGACGCGCTTGGTGGAGACGGCGGTAGCAGCGGGAAGTGATTTCGGATGGGTGAATCTCGTCGGAGGACCGCATAATGGGGGGGTCGTAACCGTGAATACGACGCATGATTATTATGTGCGCTGGGTCGATGGTTTGGATCATACGCCGACGAAGATTTGTCAGGATGCCGGGTACCTCTATGCCACCGGATCTTGCCGGTCTCAGGGAGCGGGAAATATGGCGGCATATCAGGCTGTGGGTTCCATATTCGCGGCTCGGAGCGCGGTGGGGGGGTGGCTCTCCTGTATCGCTTGGGTCGGTGGCGGTGCGACGTCTTCGTATTTCGATGTTAGCGCGAACAGCGAGATTTTGTGCGCGAAGTAGTGATGGGGAAACTTTCGGGAAAAAACGACCTCTTTTCCGGGGCCGTTTTCTCTTTATAGTATCTATTTCAAATCTCTTGTTTTCATCGGTAAATGCTCGTTTCTTGCCTATTCACGTGGTGGGATTTGAGAGAGATACTAAGGACTAAGGAGGGGTGTCGGTGTATACTGAAGTGTATGGAACAGCGAAGGAAAATTTTCAGGGCGGCGGGAATCCTTTTCGTAGTTATCGGGCTGCTTTCCGGGTGGGCGATATGGGTGGGCGCCGATCAATTGGAGACACGGGTTTGGGAATCTTCAACGGAAGAGAATCTTTTCGGGACAGGCGATGCTCAGACTGGGACAGAAGAGGAATCCGGAGTTCCGGAACAGGAAGGTCCGGAAAACCCGGCCATTTTTCATCCGGAACGAGAAGAGACGCTGACGCGGAGTCCGGAAACAATCGTGACGCCACCGGTCAAACAGGAGACGGTGTCGGAGACGATTCCCCGATCATTCGAGTTGCGGCAAAGACCAGTGGATTTCGGTTTCGAGAAGGCGGAGAGAAGGGCGCGGGATATCGATACGATCGTCCTGCATTCCTCTTTCAATAATCAGGGCGGTGACCGGTATTCGGTCGACAAAGTCATCGGTATCTGGAAGAATTACGAGGTGGCGCCGCATTTCATCATCGATCGGAAGGGGAATGCGTACCGATTGGTCGATGAGGAGAACATCGCCTATCATGCCGGCGTGTCCGAAATGAAAGACGGGCGGAAGAACGTGAATGACTTTTCCCTCGGGGTGGAGATTCTCAACGCGGAGGATGATGAGTATACTGATGCCCAGTATGGGGCGGTACGGGATCTGGTCGCGTATCTGAAAGAGGCGTATCCTATCAAGTACGTGGTCGGACACGATGACATCGCTCCGGGACGGAAGACTGATCCGTGGAATTTCGATTGGAAACGAATACGTTGATTTTCGATTTTTGATGCTTGATTTCACAATCCTCTTTTCGAAGGGAGTCAAAAGGATTGTATTCTCCTCTCTTGCGGCACTGGGATTCCAAAATCCAGAATCTCAGTTTCCATATACATCATACAATTGGAATGTGTTTGGAAATTAAGATTTTGAATTTGAAATTTTTGTACAAATCTATGGCTTATCGACTCGTGCTGACGGCAGAGAAAGAACAATCGGTTCTGGTTCTCTTTGAAAACGGGGTGGAGCGGGCGCGTCGTGACTGGGGAGAGTCACGCGACATGGGGCGCCGTGCCTTCGAATCGATCGAAGAAGTCCTGCGTGAAGCAGGTATCGGTCCGGAGGCAGTGATGTCGTTTCAAGTGATTTCGGAATTGCCGGATTCGTCGACTTCTCGGCGCATTGCGGAAACCGTCGCCTCGGTGTATACTTTCGGGGTACAGAGTACGGCTGGAGAAGAAGCTTCGGAAAAAGAAGCGGCATGAGAAAAACAAATGCAATTTTTTATAAGAAAGGCTCATAAAAGCCGGTTTTTAGATTGAATTTGACAGGAAAGATAAAAATTGATAGCATTTCCGGTATTGTCAAGAAAAGTGGCTGACTTTTTCTGTCTCGAATCGCCCTATTGGTGTCAGGTCTGGATGGCGAGACCGAGTTGGGATGGTGGTTACAAGGAGAGCAGGTAACTCGCAGTTTCCAACAGAATGGAGCGAACACGCGCCCTATTCATAATTCAATAGTTTAACCGTAATCTCACTGGCCCTGCTTGTTTTTCGGGAGGAATCTCGAAAGCAAGAAGTATGTCGGTGAGCGCCTTTTTATGTCTCAAAAAGAAGACAGAGCCCTACGGGTTAAAGATTCGATCGGAGCGCAGTCGTCGCTCACCAAGCGGAAGTTTTTCAACCATCGGATCACGGTTTCCCTGCCGGATCTGATCGAGGTGCAGAAGGATTCCTATGTCTGGTTCTGGGAAAAAGGACTGAAGGAACTCCTGAACGAGGTGAATCCGATCACCGACTTCACCAACAAGGACCTCGAACTGACTTTGGACGAATACTATCTCGACGATCCGAAGTATCCGGCGGCCGTCTCGAAGGCGAAAAACATTTCCTATGAGGCCCCTCTGCGTGCCAAGGCGACCTTGCTTCTGAAGAAGACCGGCGAGGTGAAGGAGCAGGAGATCTACCTCGGTGATTTTCCGCTCATGACCGAACGCGGAACTTTCATCATCAATGGAGTCGAGCGCGTCGTGGTCTCGCAGCTCATCCGTTCTCCGGGCGTATTCTTCACGATGGATTTCCAGAAAGGCAAGAAGCTGTTCGGGGCCAAGATCATCCCGAATCGCGGTGCCTGGCTTGAAATCGAGACCGATCTCGACGGGGTCTTGTCGGTCAAGATCGATCGGAAGCGCAAGTTGCCGATGACGACCTTGTTCCGGGCTTTCGGCTGTGATGAGAAGCGCCTTCGTCAGGAATTCGCCGAGAGCGACGGGGGGGACACGCAGCATATCGACGCCACCTTACTGAAAGATCAGACTCATACGCAGGGAGAGGCCTATATCGAAGTCTACAAGCGTCTCCGTCCGGGCGATCTTGCGACCGAGGACAATGCCAAACAGATGATCGACGCCATGTTTTTCAACTTCGAGCGCTATGATTTCGGTGCGGTCGGTCGGTATCGCCTGAATCAGCGTCTGTCGGTGGAGCGTGAGGATGTCGAGGCGAACCGCATTCTGAACATCGAGGATCTTTTCTTGATCGTGAAGGAAGTTATCCGGTTGAACAATGATCCGGACGGTCGCGCCGACGACATCGACCATCTCGGGAACCGTCGCGTGCGCGCGGTCGGCGAACTGATCCAGAACAAATTGCGCGTCGGCATCTATCGCATGGTCCGTAATATCAAGGATCGCATGTCGACCTGCGATATCGAGACGGTTGTGCCGGGCCAGCTCATCAATCCGCGTCCGGTCGCCGCGAGCGTCAAGGAATTTTTCTCGAGCTCTCAGCTCTCGCAGTTCATGGACCAGGTCAATCCGTTGGCCGAGCTTGAACACAAGCGTCGTCTCTCAGCCATGGGTCCGGGCGGTCTGACGCGTGAGCGCGCCGGATTCGAAGTCCGTGATGTCCATCACAGCCACTACGGGCGCATCTGTCCGGTACAGACTTCCGAAGGTCCGAATATCGGCCTGGTCGGTCATCTGGCCTCATATGCCAAGGTGAACGAGTATGGTTTTCTTGAGACTCCGTATCTGATCGTGAAGCGGGAAGTCGCCGCGAAACCGGAAGCGCTCCTTCATCGTATTTTGGATGAAACCATCGAAGGTATCGCCAAGACCGGAGAAATGCTTGATGCCGATAAGGCGGCCAAAATCGCCGCGAAGAAGAAGGGAGAAACGGTTGCTGTCCGTCCATTTGTCACTCTGGATATCGAATATCTGAATGCGATCGTCGAGGATCGCAAGACAATCGCCCACGCCGGTGTGAAGCTCGACGAACATCGGAACATCCTCGACACGATGGTGGAAGCCCGTATCAAGGGGCATCCGGGTATGGCCGAAGCGGAGGAGATCGACTTCATCGATGTTTCGGTGAAGCAGTGTATTTCGGTCGCGACCGCACTGATCCCGTTCTTGGAGCATGATGACGCGAACCGGGCCCTGATGGGTTCGAATATGCAGCGCCAGGCGGTATCGTGCGTGATGCCGCAGGCTCCGATAGTTGGGACCGGCATCGAAGACAAAGCAGCGCGCGATTCGGGACAGGTGTTGCTTTCGATCGATGCGGGAGAGGTGGTCCAGGTGGACGCGAACGAAATTGTCGTCCGTTCGAAGGCCCCGGTCGGTTCGAAGAAGGAATATCTCGATCGAGAATATATTTTGCAGAATTTCGAGCGGTCGAACTCGTTCACTGCCATGAATCAGGTGCCGCGTGTGGCCAAGGGACAGAAGGTGGAGAAGGGCGACCTTCTGGCTGACGGCGCCTCGACGGATCACGGTGAACTCGCGCTCGGACAGAACATGCTGGTGGCCTTCGTCCCGTGGGAAGGATTCAATTATGAAGATGCCATCATCGTTTCGGAGCGGGTCGTGCAGGCGGATCGGTGGAGCTCCATCCATATCGAGGATTTCTCGATCGACGTGCGCGATACGAAGCTTGGTCCCGAGGTGGTGACCCGGGATATCCCGAATATCGGTGAGGATCGTCTGAAGAATCTCGACGAAACGGGTATCATTCGCGTGGGAGCCGAGATCTCGTCCGGAGATATCCTGATCGGGAAGATCACTCCGAAGGGCGAAGGCGACCTGACGGCCGAGGAACGGCTGCTCCGGGTCATCTTCGGAGAAAAATCGCGTGACGTGAAGGACACTTCGCTCTATCTCCCTCATGGAGAACGTGGCAAGGTCGTCGATATCAAGATCTTCTCCCGCGAGCGGGGCGATAAGCTTCCGATGGGCGTCTTTCAACAGATCCAGGTTTCGATCGCCCAGATGAGAAAAATCTCCGTCGGCGACAAGCTGGCTGGACGGCATGGAAACAAAGGTGTCATTTCGCATATTTCGCAGGTAGAGGACATGCCGCATCTTCCAGATGGAACGCCGGTGGATATCATCCTGAACCCGCTCGGTGTCGCGTCCCGTATGAACATCGGACAGATCCTGGAAACCCATCTCGGATGGGCGGCCAGCCGACTCGGGTATACGGTCGCGAGCGCGGCTCTCGACGGGGTGTCCGAAGAGGATATCAAGTCCGAACTGCGGGCGGCCGGTCTGCCGGAAAACGGAAAGATCCGCCTGGTGAACGGTAAGACCGGTGAGTCGTTCGATAACGAATCGACCGTCGGTGTCATGTATATCATGAAACTCAATCACTTGGTCGAGGACAAGCTGCACATGCGCTCCATCGGTCCCTACTCGCTGATCACGCAGCAGCCACTCGGCGGAAAGGCACAGTTCGGCGGACAGCGTTTCGGAGAAATGGAAGTGTGGGCGCTCGAAGGGTATGGCGCCGCACACACCCTGCAGGAAATGTTGACCATCAAGTCGGATGATGTCTTGGGCCGATCGAAAGCCTATGAATCGATCATCAAGGGTGAGCCGATCAAGAGTCCGAATATCCCGGCTTCATTCCACGTGCTCGTCAATGAACTCAAAGGTCTCTGTTTGAACGTCGAACTCAAGGGAGCCAAGATCGAGGCCTCTCCGGACGATGAACGAACCGTCGAGGTGGTCTAATCTGCACTAAACGAGAACGAACCTATGTCAACTGAAAACATCACAAAGGTGAGCGATTTCGACAGCGTGCGATTGACGCTCGCGAGTCCGGAACAGATCATGGAATGGTCGACCGGCGAAGTGACCAAACCGGAAACAATCAATTATCGCACCCAGCGCTACGAACCGGATGGATTGTTTTGCGAGCGGATCTTTGGTCCTTCGAAGGATTGGGAATGCTACTGTGGAAAGTATAAGCGGATCCGGTACAACGGCATCGTCTGTGACAAGTGCGGCGTCGAAGTGACGCGCGCCATCGTGCGCCGTGAACGTATGGGGCATATCAAGCTGGCCTGTCCGGTATCGCATATCTGGTTCCTCCGCGGCGTGCCGTCGAAGGTCGGATTGGTTCTGGGTATTTCCCCGCAGGAATTGGAACGGGTCATCTATTTTTCGTCCTATATCATCATGGACGTGAACGAAGACTTGAAGATCCACGCGCTGGAACAGCTTGATCGCGAATACAAGACTAAGCAGCGGGAAGTGAAGGCCGAAAACCGCGGCGAAAAAGGGACGGAGTCCGCGCTGGATGACCTGAAGGATCAGTACCGCAGCGCGAAGGACGACATCAAGAATGTCCGTCCAAACCAGATCCTCTCCGAAGTCGAATACTTCAATCTTTCGAGCCGGTTTGGCCAGATCTTCACGGCCGGTATCGGCACGGAAGCGATACGAAAAATCCTCGAACGGATCGATATCCCGTCCGAAATCGAGAGACTGAAGGCAGAATTGGACGCGGGCGAGATGACCGACTCCAAGAAGACTTTGCAGCGGCTGAAAGTCTATCAGGGATTCGAGAAGGCGGGTCTGAAATTCTGCCTTCAGTCTCTCGATTTCGGACGGGATATCGATCCGTTCGAGGATTTTTCGTATCGCTTCC